>CALZIK010000026.1 GCA_945787635.1 Thermoanaerobaculia bacterium
GGCTGAACGGACACGCGATCCAGTCCTCGCGGCTGGTCTCGGGCGACACCATTCACGCCGGCGCGACCAAGTTCTCGTTCCGCATCGAGGAAGTGATTCCTCTCGACCCGGCGGGCTGAAGGCTCACCACCTTCCGACACGCGGAATCGACGCCCTTCGACGATGCGCCATGCCGAAGTGTCCCAATCGCGAGCCGGGCTTCGGAGCCGTGGCCCGCAGATAGAGCCCGAGGCCACCGAGAAGTACCGCCGCCTCGAGCAGGAAAGTCAGCGGCGCGTTGTTCCACAGACTCAAGCCCAACTTGGTCGAGGCGTCGCCCGAGAGCGGCAGGTCCGGGGTGTGCACGACCAGGTCGAGAACCCATCCCCGGCTGCTCTTCTCCGCCTTCCGCGGTCCGGTGTCAGGCCGTGCTCTCACCTGATGCCTCATTCTCAGTCTCTTGAATCGTTGATCAGCCGTGACGAGTGTTCCATATCCTGCGTCACCGCCGCAGGCCCTCATACCGACGACATGGCGCTCGAGCGATGCTCCTGCGGGCTGACGCCTCGGACTCGTTTGAACGCCGCGCTGAGCGCGAACGGGCTGCTGTAGCCCACCTTCGAAGCCACCGAACCGACGGTTGCATCCGGTTCGCACAGCAGATCAGCTGCGAGAGCCAGTCGCCATCCCGTCAGGAATGTCATCGGCGGTTCGCCCACGACGTCGTGAAACCGGCGGGCGAGCGCCGCGCGCGACACTCCGGTCTCGGCGGCGAGGCTCGCTACCGTCCACGCATGGGCGGGGTCAGCGTGCATGATACGCAGTGCGCGCCCGACGATCGGATCGCCCTGGGATCGGTACCAGACCGGCTCCTCGGCCTCAGGTCGAGCGAACCACGCCCGCAGCACAGCAATGAGCAGCAGATCGAGCAAGCGGTCGAGGACGGCCGCCTGACCGGGCTCGTCCTTCACAACTTCGTCACAGAGGAGTGAGACCAGCGGCGAGTCCCACTGATCGTTCGTCAGCGACAGCAGCGGTGGCAGCGCGCGCAGCAGGCGATGGCTGATGTCGCCCATCGACTCGTAGGCGCCGACGAGAAACACGGTGGGACCGTCCAGGTGGTTGCCCCATGTCCGCACGCCGAGCGACATCTCCTCCTCCATGGACTCGCCGTCTGGAGAACAGCAGCGCTGTCCCGGGTGGATGATGACGTCGGGCGGCGTGGCCGGGTCGTCGGCGACGGTGTAGTGATCGGGGGCGCGGGTGACGGCCACATCGCCGGGGCGGAGCCGCACGGTCTCGCCGCCGTCGTGCACGATCCACGCCTCGCCCTGCACCATGGCGATCAGCGTGAGCGGCGACTCGGCGAGGATTCGTAGCGACCACGGCGGGCTCATGACCGTGCGCAGCGCGAAGGCGCCGCGGGCGCGTGGCCCATCGAGCAGACCAACGAACGCGTCCATACCCCTCATATCCCTAATTATGGACGACTGAACATGAAGTTGAGCATCTGAGCCATGGACCGTCATGGGAACCGCGTCTACATTGCTCGCATGACGAACCGATCCCGAACCAACCAAACCAGGAGGAGCCCAGAAATGTCTACGAATGCAGAGGTCGCAAAGCGTGTCGTCAACGAGGCGGTCAATCACGGGCGCATGGCCACGGTCGCCGAGGTGATGCATCCCGAATACCGTTACCACGGACCCGGTGGCGCCGAGGCCGAGGGTCCCGAGGGTGCCCAGCGCATCATCGGCGAGTTCCGGGCCGCCTTCTCCGATCTGCGCGCCGAGATCACCTCCGAGATCGCTCAGGGTGATCTGGTCGCGCTGACCATGGTCGCGACCGGGACCCACGACGGCGACCTGATGGGCTTGGCGCCCTCCGGCGCGAAGATCGAGCTGCCGATCGCAATCGTCAGTCGCTTCGAGGACGGGCAGATCGCGGAGGAATGGGAGTACTACGACTCGGCAACGCTCATCAGTCAGCTCGGTGCCGACACCACCCCAGACACCCCGACCGCCCCAACCGCTCGTACCACCCTGGTGCTCGGCGCCAGCGGCAAGACCGGCCGGCGGGTCGTCGACCGGCTCACCGCGGCCGGGTATCCGGTGCGGGCCGCGTCCCGATCGGGAGAGACCCGGTTCGACTGGCAAGACCAGGCCACGTGGGCTCCCGCGTTGTCGGGCGTCGACGCGGCCTACATCACCTACTACCCCGACCTGGCCTTTCCCGGGGCAGCCGACACCGTCGGCGCATTCGCCGATCTCGCCGTCGCCAACGGCGTGCGGCGGCTCGTGCTGCTCTCCGGCCGGGGCGAAGAAGGCGCCCGGCAAGCCGAGCTGCGCGTGGAGAACTCGGGCGCCGACTGGACCCTCGTGCGCTGCGCCTTCTTCAACCAGAATTTCAGCGAGACCTTCGTCGAGCCCGTGCGCCACGGCGTGCTTGCCATGCCCGGCGGCGACACCGCCGAGCCGTTTCTGGATGCCGACGACATCGCCGACGTCGTCTTCGCCGCCCTGACCGACGACCGCCACATCGGACAGCTGTACGAGCTGACGGGCCCTCGCCTCCTGACCCTCGCCGAGGCTGCCGGCGAGCTCGGCACGGCCATCGGCCGGGAGGTGCGGTACATCCCGGTGACTCCCAAGGAATACGCCAGCGAGCTCGTCACCCACGGGATGCCCGAAGAGGAAGCCGTGCCCATCGCCGAGTTGATCGCCGAGGTGCTCGACGGTCGCAACTCGTACCTCACCGACGGCGTCGAGCGGGCGCTCGGCCGGCCGCCGCGTGACTTCGCCGACTACGCTCACGACACTGCGGCCACAGGTGCCTGGGACCTGGAGCGGAAGGTCTCATGAGCGGCTTCGCCCAAACAATGACGATCCTCTGCGCCGTCGGCTCTGCCGCGGCGGCAGGGGCGTTCTTCACCTTCTCTACGTTCACCATGGCAGGTTTGAAGCGCCTCGCCCCCGCGCATGGGGCCGCCGCCATGCAGGCGATCAACAGGGAGGCGCCGACGCCGCTGTTCATGCTGCTGCTGTTCGGCACGGGCGTCGCGTGCCTCGTGCTGGCGATCTACGCGGCCCTGCACCTCCAAGACCCGGGCGCGAAGTACCAGCTCATCGCCGGCGCGCTCTACATCGTTGGTGTCGTGCTGGTCACGATCGGCTATCACGTTCCCCGCAACAACATGCTGGACAGCCTCGATCCCAACAGTGCCGCGGGGATTGCCTACTGGGCGACCTACCTCGAAGAATGGGTGAGAATGAACCACGTGCGCACGATCGCCCCGCTCGTGACGGCCGTCCTGCTCACGCTCGCGCTGCGACTCGAATGACCCCCTGGAACCACCGGATTGGGCTGAATCTGCGGGACAGAAACCGCTTTTCTGACCCCGCAGCTAACTCGGCTTTTCGAGGCCCATCTTCTTGATCCGCGAGGCCAACGTGCTGGGCTTTACGCCGAGAAGTGCAGCTGCGCCGTCAGCGCCGTAGACGCGCCAGTTGCTCTCTTTCAGCGCGGCAAGGAGATTCGCGCGCGCGCATCCTGGGCAAATGCTGCGCCTCCGGATACGAGCAACACAACCGTCAAAACTCGCGACAAACACATTGCAACCTCCTTGGCCTTCAATTCAATCACGAGCTGTTAGAGACCCACTCGCCAGCCGGTGGACAGTGCGTAGTCCGGAGCGGACTCGGTCAGGCCGGCCGACAGCGTCACGTTGAAGCTGCGACCCGAGTTGTTGAACCTGCTGACGGTGAGGCCGGCTTCGATCGGGCCGTCGACACCATCTACGGTTTCCGTGTAGCCCGACACCGAGCCCAGCACGGAGTAACGGCCGCCCACGAGCGAGTGTCCCAAACCAAGGCTATAGGCGACGGGGTCTTGGAGCTCGAAATCCGGCAGATCGCCGAAGATCCAGTAGCCGAGATCGGCCAGGAAAAGGACCGATCCTGCCCTCTTCGACACCGTGATCCCGGCCCCATAGTCCCACTCCCCGGTGCCGAAGCCACTGTCTTCGTCGGCCAGAGGGGGTTTTGCGGTGCCGTAGACACCAAATCTCATCCCGGAGATCTGACTCTGGGATACGGCAAACTCGGCGCGAAACACAGGGTCGCCGAGCCCGGTCTCGTTGAAGTCCAGAGTCTGGGGATCCGGCACGATGACCGTTCCACCTCTCCCGGTACCCGAGCTGTTGGCTGAACCCACACCGCTGATTCCCGCAGTGCCGGTACTTCCTGTCTCGACGCCTTGGCGCCGACCCGAAGGCACCGGAGCTCCGCCCACGTAGGTGACGTACGGCGAATCCTGCTCAATCAGCGGAATGCTGGCTGTCAAGTTCCACTTTCCCTTGCGGTAGGAAAAGCCGTTGAAAAGAAGAAAGCTGCTCGTCGTCTCGCTCAAGGTGTAGTCGCCCGAAGCGAACTGCAATGAGCCGCTGTAGGTGAGTTGAGATTCCTGCCCCATCGCAGCCCCAGCCGCGGCGGCGAGAGCCGCCGCGGCCAGAACCACCAGGGCCGTCCGTGTTGTCTCCATGGTTGGCCCCTCAGGCACTCAGCTGCCGCTGCCCGGCGCGTGAATGTGCTGCTGGAGGCGGTCCATCGTCTTGAGGGCATCCTCGAGCGGTCCGGCCATGTCCTCGACATGCACACGCAGGCGATCCATGTCCTTCATAGCGTCCTTGTTCTGGACGAAGGCAGGGTCCTGCAAGTTCTGATGGATACGGTCCATGGTCTTGGTCATGTCACCGGCGAGATTCGCCACGGAGTCGCAGAGCTGCTGCATGGACTGGTCGCGAGCGCCGTAGTTTCCGACCCCAGCTCGGCCGGCACCCGCTTGGCTGGCCCGCTGAGCCGCGTTCTGGGCCAGCTTTGTGGCCTGCTGGTCGAGCTGGTGCAACCGCTGCATGGTCTGGTCCATCTGGGCCAATTGCTGTTGCTGAGCCGCCGCCTGTTGCTGAGCCATCTGCTGGCCGATCTGCTGATTGGCACCCTGCTGAGCTGTGCCCTGACCGCTGCGCTGCGCGACGGCCGGAGCGGCCACAACAGCGACGGCCGCAATCATGGCGAAGACTGGAAGGGCTTTTCGATTGAGAGTCATTTTAGTTCCTCCTGTCGTTCTGCCGGGGCGGCCGCTGGTTCCGGACTGGAATCTGCCGACCCGTTCCCGGCTTCGTTCATACCTGCTGAGAGGCACGGTGTGGGCGGCAGGTTCCGCGTCTTCGACCAGCTTCGCGTAGCGCCGTCGAGCGTCTACTACGTGGTCGGATCGAGAGAGGCCAACAGGGGCATGAGCGTTGCCGCGCGGAGGCTTCGCGCTACCTAGCGGACGGGTTCAATCAGTACGCTCTTCCAGGCTGCGGATCGCCTCGGCAGGCTGCCGATACCAAGGGTTGGCCTCGAGCGCCCGTGAGTAGGCCTGGATCGCGCCTTGGACGAAGTCGCTGTCTTCCCTTGCTTGTCCGATGTGCCACCAGAGCGGCGCTGAGTCGGGGTGCATCTCGGCGCAGATCTCATAGAGGTCTCCAGCCAGCTCGCGCCGCCCCCGGTAGTAGAAGCGATAGCCGAGGAAGATGCAGTTGGAAGGGCTGACCAGCGTGTCGTCGCCGAGGTCGGGCGACGCTGAGTCAAGGGCCTCACGTGTAGCGGCGACGTCGCCTTCAGCGAACGCGTCTTCGAAACGCTGCGCATGGGGCAGCACGGACGATTGCCGAGCACGCAGCTGCCCCTCGAGCTGGAGCAGATCATCGCGCGTATGCCAGCGTCCGGCGAGCGCCACGCCCTCGATCTGCTCTGTCGCCGAGATCCCGGCGAGAGGATCTCGCCCCAAAAGGAGAAGATCGGCGCTGAAACCCGGCTCGATCCGTCCCCATGGGGTGCGGTTCGGATCGATCTCTTGCAGATAGCGCCCCACGTTGAGTGTTGCCGTCTGCAGTGCCTCCAGTTCCGACAAGCCCGCTCTCACCAGGCTGTGGAGCTCCCGATGCACGCCGAAGCCGGGAATCGCGCCGCCAAACCCGGCGTCGGTTCCCAGGATCAGCGGCACTCCCCGAGCGTTGAGCGCGGCTGTCAGCTCCGCCACGAAGCCAGCAACGTCGGCCATCTGCTCGGCGAAAGCCTCCGGCTCGTCGCGGCCCGAAAACCAGCCCTGACGGGGACCGAAGGAGAACCTCATGCCCGCGGGCACCAAGCTCAATGGATCCGATTCGAGAAACGCCTCGAGGGCGAGAACCTGATCAGGCACCTGCTCCAGGTAGTCGATCATCGGCGTCACGGTGACGCCACGGTCGGAGAGCAGATCGGCGAGCGCGGGGATCCGGCTGCGATCGTAGCGCCCGGTCTCTTGGTCGAAGCTCTCGAAGGCTAGCTCTTCACCGTGGGCGATGTAGCGCAGACCGGCGTCGAGTGCGCCCAGGATGCCCGTGCTTCGTGAGACGTGCCCCGTAGTGATCAATTCTCTCGACTCGGCCGCCTGCACGATGGCGCTCAGGGTCTCCGCCTCGAGCTGTTGATAGACCTTGACCGCGTCATACCCCTGATCGGCGATCCACGCCACGATGTCGGCAGCCGTCTCGGGTGTGACAGATGTGAACAGTGGGTTGGTGGGCCTCGAGCCATCCAAGGTCGGCCCAACCGTGACGATTCTCGGGGCCACTCGCCGACCCTCCTCGATCGCCTCGCGTAGGCCCAGGTGCATCGGCGCGCCGGCCATATTGACGACCAGGCCGACTCCGTAGCGCAGATAGCTCTCCAACTCGCTGGGATCCTCGAGGTGGACGTGCGCGTCGGCCAGCGCCGGCATCAAGAAGCCCCCGGTGGCGTCTACCTGAGTCGCCGCATCGTAGGCGGAGGCCCGTTTGGAGGAGACGATGTCGGTAATGACTCCATCCCTTACGACCACCGCTCGGCCGGTGTTCAGCTCTCCGCTCTCGACATCGACGATCGTCGCGTTGCGAATGACGAGATCGACCGGTTCTCGTTGGCCGCACGACAGAAGCAGCGAAGCGGCGATCGCGAACGAGGCGAAGTAGCTAATGGTTTTCAATGGCCTCACGCTTGTCCGGGTCGAATCGACACTTCACTCGCTTCGGCAACAGATCACCTGGGTGGCGCCAGTTCGATCAACACGATATCCGAGTCTTCGCTCAATCGATCAAACACGATCCGCTTGCCATCGGGCGTGATGTCGAAAGTCCACATCGTGGCTGCCGAGTCCAGGCGGGTGAGTGGGCGGCTGCTCCTGAGCCGGCCACTGGCCGCGCATGTACACCAGTCCCGTTTCATCAGGTAGGAATCGGGCGCGCTGCCCGAACCGGAACACCTCGATCTCCGGTAGATCGACCGGGTCTCCGTTGGGACGGACGGCCAGCCCTCAGCCCGTCGGCTCCCAGCGCGTGCCGGGCGGTGGCCCGGAACTGACATGTGGCGCGAGCTTGTCCCACTCGCTCGACGCTAAGCAGTACAGACAAAAGTCGCCATGGTCGTAGATCGAACAGTTCAGCGGACCGCGCTCGTCCTTGTGCGCGTACGCTCCGACAAAGGGCGTCTCGGTGGGCCTCACCACCCTGGTGATTACCCACGTGATGCCGTCCGCGCCGTTTCTGCCCATGACCAGGCTGTCGCGTTCCCACTCGTTCTGTTCCAGCATGTCTACGCCAAAAAGCTTCATCACGCTCAGCAGCGGGTGCACACTGCGTTGGAACCCCCCACGCCTCTCGCCCGGCATCATCATCGCTCCGGAAGCCATGCCGACATACCTGGTCAACCCGGCAGCTTTCATTGCGTCCCAGACGTGTGGCAGGTTGTGCGTCTTCGGACGCTCCTTTCTGTCGTCGCCGAGCGCCGAGATCACGCCATCGCAGCCTCTCATCGCCTCCCGCAACTTGTCCTCTTCGTCCAGCTGCGCCTCGAACACCGTAGTCGTAGGCGCCGGGTCCTTGAACTTGTGCGGCGATCGCGTGATCACCACCGCCTCGACACCGATCTCCTCGGCCCGGGCGAGGACCCCCCTGCCGTAGGTTCCGCTGGCACCGATGATCGCCACCTTGGCGGGCTTTGCGACGTTCGTGCTCATGACGTTTCGAATAACGGCCAGCAGACGTTGAGCTATCGAGTAGCTTCCCGATGCTCACTTGAAACGCGTTCTACTCCAACGCCAGCCGCCGAATCTCCTCCAGGAAGCCCACGTAGACCGGAATCGGGATGTCGGGAGAGTCACCGTCATTCAGGAAATGCAGCAGCCGAGAGCCCTCCGTAGATCGAATGACCTCCCGAAAACGATCCATCTCGAGGAACTTGACCCTCCAGATCTCGAACATGAGCCGCTGAAGCTCGGGACTGATGAAACCCACCTTGCCGCCGAGGTAGCCGGGAAGATAGATGCCGTCGAAGTGATGAGCCCGAAGAGCCTCCAGCACGGGCTCGAGCTCCGGGCTTCGGAAGCGTCCATCGCCCCGGTGTGCGAAGTAATAGATCAGATGAAAAACATCGGCCAGGTCGCCCCAAAAAATCTTCTCTTCCAACGCGGTGAAGCGCAGCCGCCAGGGCTCGTCCCCGGCCCGCTGTTGGAGAATCCGGACGGGCCGGTCGAACGCTCGAGCGTGCTCCTCGACCTTGTCGCGAAAGAACGCCAAGCGATGCAGGAGATTTTGTTGCAGAAAGTGCACCGCGTACGTGTGCGACAGATAGACATCCTGATCGCTGCCGAGCGCTTCCAACCACGGACCCCACGAAACCGCCTCGACCCGGTCGAGGATTCCCGAGAGGTCCTCGAGCCGAACCTCAGGGTGATACTTGACCGCCTGCCAGAAATGCTCCGTGGAATCGTAGTCCGCACCAAACAGAGCGATCCCCTCCCGGATGATGTACCAGTTCGAGAGTACCCGCCCGGCGACGGAGCTCGAGCCACTCCAGCAGTTGAGAGCGGACCTCCAACGAGCCTGCAGCTCGAGGAACACGTCTCGGTAGCCGGCCAGATCCAGTTTCCAGTCCTCTCCCCGGTACACGAACGGGGTGCTGGCGGTGCGCACACCCATCACGGCTGCCGCCAACTGTTCCGCGGTGTGGGTGATCAGGACTTCATGAGGGTCCTGATAGACCATCGAAATAACTCGGCTCTCGACACCTCGTCGCAGCAGATCGTCGGCAAAGGCCTCGCGCTTCGAGTCCACGTCGAACGCCCAGCGCCCCGCCTGCGCGTCGATGTACTCGAACAGCTCATCGAGGCTCTGAAACTCGACGAAGAAGTTGAGAGCAAACGGAACGACCTTGCCCTCTTTTCGAAAAACGCTCGATGGATCGACCAGCGTCGTGAGGCTCACCGAGCTCACCTGGGCGTGAACCGGCTCGGAGGCGATCCCGGCGCACAGCAGAAGAAGGACGACCGGCGCAGCCCGAATCGCCCACTTCAACCGGTACCCGTGTCCCATCACGGTCTCGAGTGCCCGGAGCACGGCCCGAGCTTCCGCCGGAGAGTGCGCACGACCGGATTGACGACGTTGCTGCAGCCGAACGGCGCTCGATAAACCTCGTCCATGCCGCCGGCGCCGATCTCGGCGGTGATCTTGCGGTGGGGAAGGTGCCCTGCGATCAAAGCACGGTGATTGTACTCTCCTGGGGCCGCCCGCCCGCCAGGAAGAAACCTAAGAAGCCCTCGCGACGATAAGGCGGATCGGCAGCAGCCCCGTGAAAGGGACCTCCTGTTTCACGGTAAAGCGATGGTGGCCGACCAGCTCTCGCAGGCCGCCTCCCGCAAAACGACTCACCACGGGGAAGCCCGTAAGACCGAGGAGGCGCGAAACAATCTGCGCCACAGCCGTCTCGCCGTGACAGAACGTTGGTGCGGCGAGAAGCCCACCTGAACCGAGGACCCGGCGCCCAATCAGGGATTGACTCTCTGCAGAATCTGACATAATGTCTTTCCATAATTATTTGAGATACTCCTTAGCGTCCGGAGCAAGCCGGGACACGAGTCGAGGAAAGGAGCTACGCAGTGCTTGGAGTAAGCAACGATGCCCCGTAGGAGTCCATCTCGCAAGACGGGCGCTCTGGCGCTTGCCATGATGCTCCTCTTCTTGGTGCCGAGCATGAGCACGGCGCAGAAGGAGGAATGCGCCGAAGACTGCATCCGGGAGAAGGTCTACCACCACCTGAAGCTTATGGGAGAGCTCGAGCAGGACGAGGCTCTCGAGGCCTCGCTGCACGAGCTCATCGAGCTCGGAGCGCCCGTCGCCCGGGTGGTGGAGGATCTATACAACGAGCTGACCCGAAAGCTGCGGGCCGATCCGCGACAATCGGCGGAGCTCAATTCCATGCGCTGGCGGGTGGTCAATCTGATGGGCTATCTGGGCCGTCCCGAGAGTGTACTCACGCTCTACGACATCGCCAGGTGGTCACTTCCCGACCCGCGCGCCGACGAGAACCTCTATGCGCGGGAGTATCGAATCCGGCTGAGGGCCGTTGTCGGACTGGAGAAGCTTAAAGCGATCGACCAGTTGAAGCAGCTGTACGAGCTCGGCGGGCCGTTGAGAAACGCCGTCACCGCCAGCTTATTCGAGCTCGGCGCAGAGCTTCCGGGCACACGCCGCGTGGACGCTCGCGCTGCTCTCGAACAGGACGAGGCCGACCAAGCCGACTACAACCCCAATCCGGAGCGCAAAGCGCAGCCGTCCAAGCCTGGCGCGAAGCGCTACAAGGTGGAGCCCAAACCCGATACACCAAAGACGAAACCGCCCGATGGGCCGGGCAGCAGGTAGGAGGAGGTCTCCAGACAAATGCGAACGGCGCTGTGCATCTGCCTCATCTTCACCTTCGGCACGGCTCTTGAAGCTGCCGAATGCGATACCACCCGAACGACCGAGCCGGCTGTTCAGATCGGCTTCTGGTGCACCCAGCCGTGGGTCGATTTCTATTGGGATGCCTATGATTTCGACAAAGGTGATTGGGACGACGGCTTCGGCTGGCACGCAGCGTGCGACCTGCGAAAGCCGTTGGCTCGCACTTTCCAGGCGATCCAGCTCGTCAACTACGCCTCACCGAACGAAGCCACGAATACGGGCGACTTCAGTGGCAACTTCCTTCGCTGGGCGGGCAACTACACCATCCGGGAGATCGACGAACTGGACGCACGATGCGGAAACGGCTCGAGCCGGGCGTACACCAAGTGGGGACCCATCATCGACAACTACACCAACCTGTACATTCCGTTCTTCTACAACGAGAACGTCGTGGAGCGCGCCGGGACCCTCGTCCACGAGGCCCGGCATGCCGACTGGTGCGGGCACAACGGCAACGACGGCAGCAACAAATGCTCGGCCCGCAGCAATTCGTGCGACGAGAAGTACCGGGACGGCTGCGGCGGATTCGGCTCGCCCAGCGGCAGGGGCGCGGTCGGGTATCAGATCCTATGGCTCTGGTGGTACGCCTTCGAGGCGGACGCACAGCACAGCAACACGACGATGAAGGACTTCGCCCGCGACGAAGCAAACCGGCTTCTCAACACCATGCTCGACGTAGATCCCTGCTTCAACATAACCAGCAGCGGGGCCAAGATCATCACCTGTTAGAGAGGCCTGCTGCGCGTAGCGTCGCTGGCGACCGTAACCGGACCTTCGCTCTAGGAAACAAGTATCGGGCTAGCCGTTCGTGTTCTTGCCCCGGGCAGCGCTCCCCGGACACCAGATAAACTCGTCGCGCAGAGTACATGGGATGAAGAGAGCTGGGACGCGCCGGGCGCCGATATTGTGCCTGCGCCGGTCGACGTCGACACCAGCGGAAGGTCTGGGAGCGCATCGTCACAGCGTCGCGAAACTTCGACCGCGCGGTCCCGCTGTCCGCAGTGGCGGGCGCGAGCTCCGAACGCCTTCTCACTCTCCAGGGTTCAAAACGCAGGTCCGATTCGTGTCCCCAACGGGAGAGATTTGGAACACCGTTTTCGCCCAACTGAACGCCTTTACCTCGCTGAGGGACATGAGCTTAGCCGTGTCTTCCGCGCCTTCCGCTCCTGGACGCGGGAGACACCCGAGCAGATTCGGGCCCTTTCCCGCGCGATGGCCCGACAACCGCGCATCATCTCTTCCCAAACACTCACAATCCTTGTATAAAAAGTAGGTCGGAGAAATACACAGAACAGGATTGAGACAAACGATGAGCGACGAAAGCAAGTGCCCGATGTCGGGCGGAACTCACAGACACTCAGCTGTCGGGACCGTGGCGAACCAACAATGGTGGCCAGATCAGTTGAACCTGAAAATGCTCCACCAGAATCCCCCCGCGGGTGATCCGATGGGCGAGGACTTCAACTACGCCGGGGAATTCGAGAATCTCGACCTGGAGGCCTTGAAAAAGGACCTCTATGCGCTGATGACCGACTCGCAGGACTGGTGGCCGGCCGACTACGGTCACTACGGGGGGCTCTTCATCCGGATGGCGTGGCACAGCGCAGGCACCTACCGCACCGGCGACGGCCGCGGAGGCGCGGGGTCCGGTAGCCAACGCTTTGCGCCGCTGAACAGCTGGCCCGACAACGTGAACCTAGACAAGGCGCGTCGGCTTCTCTGGCCGATCAAGCAGAAATACGGCCGCAAGATCTCCTGGGCCGACCTCATGATCCTTGCCGGCAACTGCGCGCTCGAGTCGATGGGATTCAAAACGTTCGGTTTCGGCGGTGGGCGCGAAGACGTCTGGGAGCCGGAAGAGGACATTTACTGGGGAACCGAGAGCGAGTGGCTTGACGACAAGCGGTATTCCGGTGACCGGGAACTCGAGAACCCCCTTGCCGCTGTGCAGATGGGCCTGATCTACGTGAACCCGGAGGGGCCGAACGGCGAACCGGATCCGGTCGCCTCCGGCCGCGACATCCGCGAGACCTTCGCGCGCATGGCGATGAACGACGAGGAAACCGTTGCGCTCACCGCCGGAGGACACACGTTCGGCAAAAGCCACGGTGCCGGCGATGCCGCCCTTGTCGGTCCCGAGCCAGAAGCCGCCGGCATCGAAGAGCAGGGCCTCGGCTGGAACAGCAGTTTCGGCAGCGGCAAGGGCTCCGACGCTATCGGCAGCGGCCTCGAGGGGGCCTGGACACCGAACCCGACCCAGTGGGACATGGGCTATTTCGACATGCTGTTCGGCTACGACTGGGAACTGACGAAGAGCCCCGCCGGCGCCTGGCAGTGGCAGCCGAAGGACGTGGCTGAGAATCATCTCGCGCCGGATGCGGAAGATCCGTCGAAGCGGGTTCCAACCATGATGACGACCGCCGACATGGCGATGCGGATGGACCCGATCTACGAGCCCATATCGCGACGCTTCCACAAGAACCCCGAGGAGTTCGCGGACGCTTTCGCCCGAGCGTGGTTCAAGCTGACGCACCGTGACATGGGCCCCCGTTCGCGCTATCTCGGCCCAGAGGTCCCGGAAGAGAAACTGATCTGGCAAGACCCGGTGCCCGACGTCGATCACGAGTTGATCGATGCTCAGGACATCGCCGATTTGAAGGGCAAGATACTCACCTCGGGGCTATCGATATCCGAACTGGTCTCGACTGCCTGGGCCTCGGCGTCGACCTACCGCGGCTCCGACAAGCGCGGCGGGGCGAACGGGGCGCGCATCCGCCTCGCGCCGCAGAAGGATTGGGAGGTCAACCAGCCTGCGCGACTGGCGAAAGTGCTCGCCGCGCTTGAAGGGATCCAGAAGGCGTTCAACGACACGCAGTCCGGCGCCAAGAAGGTCTCCCTTGCCGACATGATCGTTCTGGGAGGTTGTACCGCCGTCGAGCAGGCTGCGAAGGACGCCGGGCACCACGTAGAGGTCCCCTTCACGCCGGGTCGCACCGACGCGTCGCAGGATCAGACCGAGGTGGAGGGATTCGCCCCGCTCGAACCAGAGGCAGACGGCTTCCGCAATTACCTCAAGACCAAATACACCGTTTCGGCTGAGGAGCTGCTGGTCGATCGTGCCCAGCTGCTGACGCTGACCGCTCCTGAAATGACGGCTCTCGTCGGAGGAATGCGCGTCTTGAATTCAAACTTCGGACAGTCCGAGCAAGGTGTGTTTACCGACCGGCCGGAGACGCTCACCAATGACTACTTCGTGAACCTGCTCGACATGAACACCGCCTGGAAGGCAACCTCGGAGGACGAAGACGTGTTCGAGGGGCGCGATCGGGTGACAGGCGATCTCATGTGGACCGGCACTCGCGTCGACCTCATCTTCGGCTCGAACTCCCAGCTCCGAGCCCTCGCGGAAGTCTATGCGTGCAACGACTCGCAGCAGGCATTCGTGCGTGACTTCGTCGCTGCATGGGACAAGGTCATGAACCTCGATCGCTTCGACCTTGCCTGACCACAACGCATAGCGTTTCTTCGCCAAGCCGACGGCCCTTGAACGCGCTACCCCACTCCTGCATGAGAACGAGGATTGTCTCGGCAATGGAACAGTTGCGTGCCAGACTGGATAGGTGATGTGTTAACATCTGATGCATGCGCACTACTCTAAACCTCGCAGAAGACGTTCTGCTAGCGGTCAAGGAACGCGCGCGCCGCCAAGGCCGGAGCGCAGGGGAAGTCCTCTCCGAACTGGCGCGTGAGGCATTGACTAACGATCCCAACGCCGGCGAGATCGCCGAGGGTGGCGCCTTCTACGGCTTCCAGCCGCTGCCCCGCCGCGGTCCTGCTATCTCTAACGACCTGATTGCAAGCCTGCTCGAGGACGAATTGGAGTGATGCGCGCGCTTCTCGACGTCAACGTGCTTCTCGCCCTCCTGGATTCCGACCATGTCGACCACCGAACGGCCCGTTCCTGGCTCGAGCGCGACATAGGACACGGCTGGGCGTCCTGCGCAATCACACAAAACGGCTTCGTCCGAGTCGTGACACAGGTACGTTACCCGAGCCCTGTCTCAACGGCGGAAGCTACCGAACGGCTACGGCGGGCAACCGCCACCAACCATCATCGATTCCTGCCCTCCGATGTCAGCATCCTCGACGAAGTCATCCTCGCCGACCGCGTTCACGGATCAAGGCAAGTCACCGATGTCTATCTTCTCTCCCTCGCTATCGCGCACGGCTGCCGCCTCGCAACCTTCGACCGCGCCGTCCCGCTGTCCGCAGTGGCGGGCGCGAGCTCCGAACACCTACTCACTCTCTAGGTTCAAAAAGCAGGCCCGAACGACCTCGAGAAACTCCCAGACATGAGAGCCTCACTCCTGGTCGTCGCCAACGGGCTGAGGCTTCTGCGGTAGCTTCTCCTCTCTTCCAGCCCGGACCGCTCGGGCTCTGGCAACGATGAGACGGATCGGTAGCAGTCCGGGGAAGAGAGCCTCCTCTTGCACGGTAAAGCCATGATGGCTGAGCAGCTGTCGCAGAGCGCCACCTGCAAAGCGAGTGACGACACGGAAGCCCGTGAGGCCGAGAAGGCGCGAGACGATCTGCGACACGGGCGTTTCGCCGTGGCAGAAAGTTGGTGCAGCGAGAAGCCCACCTGAGCCGAGCACCCTGCGTGCCTCGTCGAGCGCTTGCCCAGGATCCGATAGCAGATGCAGGAGATTCGCAATCACGACTCCATCGAAGGAGCCATCCGGAAAGCCCAGCGCCAGAGCGTCCCCCTCCTCGACCTCGACGTTGGTGAGCCCCTCTGCAGTCTTGCGCGCTCTCAGAATGGCAAGCATCTCCGGAGAGCGATCCGTCGCGACGAGGGAGTCGACCGCGTGCGCAATCCGAGCCGTGACCAACCCCGTGCCGGCCGCGATCTCCAGAACCCGCTGCGAGCCCCGAATCGACTCGGCGACCCGATCGGCCATCGCACCGAAGCGCCGATTCAGAAAGAGAGTGGCACGGTCATAGCGACGAGCGTGCCGCTTCCAATAACGCGAGTCGGTCTCGGCCATCGCTCAACCCTAACCTGCCGGCGGCTGCGGTACCGTCCACAACGACGTGCACCTGGCCGTCGCACAAAGTTCTCCCGCGGGAAAATCCAGGGATTCCAAGTGATCCCCATTGGGGCACCCAAACGGGAGTAATTTGAAACCTCCTTCTGCCAGTTGAGGACTCTCGCGCCCGCGCTCGGCTATTGGTCGGACAACTGTGCGCATGAAGTCCCCAACGGGGGAGACCTGGAACCCCGCTCGCGAGAGACTCTGTCTCTACAACCCACTTGGAACCAACACGAAAGGCGCGAGCGGCGGAGGACGCTGGTAGGGCCGCGACGATGGACGACGACTCCATCACTGTAGGATAGACGCCAGACTTGTAGTCACTGGATTGCCCGCAGCTCCGTCCCGGGATCTTCATGATCGGCGAGACCGTCTCTCACTACAGAATCCTCGAGAAGCTCGGCGCCGGCGGCATGGGCGTCGTTTACAAGGCCGAAGACGTCCGGCTGCACCGGCCGGTGGCGGTGAAGTTCCTGCCAGAAGAACTGGCTCGAGACCACGAGGCCTTGCAGCGGTTCGAGCGCGAAGCCCAGGCCGCTTCCGCCCTCAACCACCCTCATATCTGCACCATCCACGACATCGGCGAGCACGACGGCACACCCTTCCTGGTGATGGAGCTAATGGAGGGAACGACTCTCCAGCATCGCATTGGAGGCAGCCCCATGCCTGCCTCAGAAGTGGTCCGGCTGGGGATTCAGATCGCAGACGCCCTGGGAGCGGCCCACGCCGCCGGCATCGCCCACCGCGACATCAAGCCGGCCAACCTCTTCGTGACCGGCCGCGGCGACGCCAAGGTGCTCGACTTCGGTTTGGCGAAGATCACCAGAAAAGAGCCGGAGCTACTCTCCGAACAGCCCACCGAAACCCAGAAAGAGGCCTTGACCCGACTCGGCACATCGATGGGAACCGTGTCTTACATGTCGCCCGAACAGGCACGGGGCGAAATCCTCGACGCTCGTACCGATCTCTTCTCGCTCGGCATCGTGATCTACGAGATGGCAACCGGAACAAGGCCGTTCGTGGGCGCAACCTCGGCGGTGGTCTTTGACGAGATTCTCAACAAGACACCGGCCTCTGCGAAGAGCATCAACCCGAAGCTACCTGACGAGTTCGAACGGGTGCTTGGCAGAGCCCTCGAGAAGGACCGGGATCTCCGATATCAGAGCGCTGCGCAGATCCGCGCCGATCTCAAACGCTTACAACTGGAGTCCCCTGCAGGACAACATTCGCGCCCGCCCACGATTGAAACCGACGGTCGGCGAGCCGTCGTCGTCCTCCCCTTCAAGATGCTGTCCGGTGGAGACGAGTACGAATTCCTCAGCCTGGCCCTTGCAGAGGCCGTTTCACACGACCTCAGCTCGATTCCCGAACTGGTGCTTCGCCCCACCAGCGCAGTGATGCGGTACGCGGATCAGGCCTTCGATCCCATGCAAGTAGCTCGGGAGCTCAAAGTCGACGTTGTGGTCGAGGGAAGCATCCAGACGCTCGGAAGCAGCATCCGGGTTCAGGTGCAGGCCTGGGACGCACCGGGCGGATCCACCATCTTCTCCGTCAAGCTCGATGGAATCCTAGCTGATCTCTTTGGTCTCCAAGATCAAGTCGCCGCGACGCTCAGCGGTGGCCTGGGTGTTGGATCTAGAGAACCAACGGAGGAACCGCCGACGTCCAACCCGCTCGCCTACGAAAAGTACCTGCGGGCCAGCGAGCACCTTCTTCGCTGGACCGCCGGGGATACGAGTCAGGCCATCGAACTACTCCGCTCGGCAGTGGAGCTCGACCCAAGTTTCTCCAACGGTTGGGCACGGCTCTCGGGAGCCCTTGTGGAAATGGGCGCTCTCTTCGATCCTACGCCGGCATGGTTCGAGCAAGCCGAGAGAGCCATCGAAAGAGCCTTGGCACTGGACCCGAACGATCCCGATGCTTGGACGGCCAGGGGTCGCATGTTGTGGTCCCATCATCAGGGCTTCCAGAACGCAGAGGCGTTGCGGGACCTGACCAGGGCATGTGGGCACCATGCGCATCCCTACGATGCCCCCTTATGGCGTTCGGTCGTACTGACCCACGTCGGGTTGCACGAGGAGGCTCTGGCCATCGTGAACGAGGCTATGGAGATCCAGCCCGACGACTTGATGTCCATGATCGTCAAGGGCGAAACGCTCGGGTGGATGGGCGATTCGGAGAGCTTTCTCGACTACATGAAGAGGGGCATCAAGAAGGATCCGGCATCGCCATTCGGTTATATTCTGCACCCCATCCCCTTGGTCTATCTCGGAAGGCTCGAGGAGGCAGAAGACGCGATTCGCTCGGCGAAAGCAATCGTCGGCGAGGACGCTCTTCTCCTGACATTGGAGGGTCTTCTCTGGGCCAAGCGAGGAGAACTGGAAAGGGCGAGTTCATCCCTCGAGGCTGCATTCGCGGAACGAAAGTCAGTCTCTCATGCGCACCACTCCTACCACTACGCAGCGGCGGCCTATGCCACATTAGGCGATGGATCGCGGGCGGCGAAGGAGCTGGACAGAGCGACGCGGACAGGTATGCCGAACTATCCAGCCTTCTCGGTCGATTCTCACTTCGATTCTCTGCGCCAACAACCGGACTTCAAGGACGTAATGACACAGCTCGAGTCGCGCTGGCAGATGCTGCGGCAGGAGTTCGGTGGACGGCCCGGAAAATGAACCGTAAGCCATTATTTTACAGCAACTTACAACGAGAACATTGGTGTCCCCAACGGGCTCGAGTCCTTAACTCACTGAGGGACATGAGCTTAGCCGCGAGGGAAGGCGAGGCACAGACCGCCAGCTGATGCCGGCATTCGCATTCGCGACGGTCAATCCATCAGACCCTCGGCTGAGGTACGACTGGTGCGACATACGGTCGGATCCCGAGGCTGCCCAGAAGGGCTTTTGCGCGCAGTGTGAGGTCAGTCAGGAACACAAACTGATCTCTTCCCTCGATGGGGATAGGCCTTCATTCGAACTCGAGGTCCTAGTCCGAGCTCCGGCCCGGAGCGGGTGCGTACCGCATGACAATGTAGCCGAGGAGGCCGCAGACAAACGAGCCGCTGAGCACTCCGACGCGCACCGCCGAGGCATACTCGGGCCCCTCGAAGGCAAGCGAGCCAATGAACAGACTCATGGTGAATCCGACTCCGGCAAGGAGCGAGGCACCGTAGACCTGCGCCCAAGAAACCTGCGCCGGCCGCTTCGCGATTCCTAAGACGACGGCCAGCCACGTCATGAGGAAGACTCCCGCCTGCTTGCCGACGATCAGCCCGGCAGCTATACCGAGCGACAAAGGCGCGAACAGGTCGCCCAGGGTCAGCCCCGCGACCGAGACACCCGCGTTGGCGAACGCGAAAACTGGCATGACCAGGAAAGCCACCCAGGGGTGAAGCGCGTGCTCCATGCTCTCCAGGGGTGAGTCGTTCTCTCCGCCGCCTCGAAGTGGAATCGCAAGCGCCATGACGACTCCGGCCAGCGTGGCATGCACACCCGACTTGAGCACGCAGACCCAAAGGCCGATGCCGAGTAGCACATAAGGTGTATATCGAACGACTCCTCGCCGGTTGAGGGCGAAGAGGCCGACCGCGAAGAGAGCGGCCAGTCCGAGAGAGGTCATCGAGAGCTGGGAGGTGTAGAAGATCGCGATGATCACGATGGCGCCCAAGTCATCAATGATCGCCAGCGCGGTCAGAAAGATCTTGATCGAGAGGGGAACCCGGGGTCCCGCGAGCTTCAGAATGCCGAGCGCGAACGCGATATCGGTAGCCGCCGGAATGGCCCAACCCCTCAGGTTCTCTGGCGCATCCTGGTTTATCGCCAAGAACACGAGCGCCGGCGCGACCATGCCTCCCACGGCGGCCAGTACCGGCAAAGCCGCCGTTGCGCGACTCGAGAGCTCTCCCTTGAGGACCTCGCGCTTGATCTCGAGGCCGACGAGCAGAAAAAACACGGCCATCAAACCGTCGTTGATCCACAGAAGCAGAGGCTTGTCGAGCTTCAGAGCCCCGATCCGCACCGACATTGGGACCTCGAGCAGTCCGTCGTAGAGCCAGGCGAGCGGCGAGTTGTCTAGAAGCAGCGCGAGGACCGCCGCGCCAATCAGTAACAGTCCGCTAGCCGACTCCAAACGCAGGAATCGGCTGATCATTGACTTCATCGTTGATCTCCTTCGCGCTTCCGCCGACGGATCCGCTCAAGAACGGCGCGATCCTAACCCATGGGCCGTCAGCGGCCTCCAGCTGCTCTAGAAGGAGTAAGTAAGTGCAACAAACCCCGCGAGCACTGTTTCCCCCTCCACAATCGGGCTTCTTCGTACCTTCGAGTCGAGAAACTCACCCGTCACGCTGAGGAACGCTCGCCAATCTTCGGTCAGCTCGGCGATACTGGTAAAACCGAGGCCAAGTGTGGTCGTGGCCCCCGGAGCGTATGCCGGCCGGTCTTGCCTGGAAGCCTCCTCCGGAACGCCGAACTCGTGATTGCTTATGTCGCTGCTTGTCCATGATAGCGAAAGCTCTGGTGAGAATCGGACGATTCCGACCTGAAAGCCTCGGGCCAGTGCCAGCTCGGCGATGCCGCCTCCGATACGATCCAGAGCGTCGTGTCGATAGGCGGCCGCCAGCTCGAAGCCTCTTGGCAGATCGAACTCGAGACCCAGACCAAGCAGCAACGTGCTCTCCCGATCGCCGAGATCGACAAGAACCGGGCTGTCGTCCGCCTCGTAGCTCCCGATTCTGTACGAAGCGCTCAGGGCCAGTCGAGCCGTGTCGCTCCCCGCGAGACCAAAGCTGATCTCGGGTCCGAGCCACTGCAGACGGTCGCCGATGTAGACGATTGTCGGGATCAGCTGATAAACGGACTGAGTCGAGCCGCGATAGGGGCTGCCACGACCGATGGCGCCGAGGCCGACGCCTATCTGGCCGCGTTCACCAAGGACGCGGAAGAGCTCGATTTCGATCGCGGTGTCTTCCTCGATCCGGAAGCTGGCACGGTCGAAGCTGGGTGGCCCTTTGGGTCGGTAGTCGTTCGAAATGCCGATCGACTCGCGCGGGATGCCGATGAAGTTCCTGTCGAGAGCGCCGTTGCCGTTCTGGTCGACGTACACGAGAAGCGCGATCTCACCCTCCTCGACATCGCGGAGGAGATACTCGTCGTCCCCCTGCGCCGGAAGGACGATCTCCCGAGCCGGGTCACGGAAACGACCGAAAGCGTCGGGATCGTCGTAGATTTGGAAGACGAGCGTGCCGGCGGGCGGCGCGCCACGGAGAGCGACGCCCAGATCGGTGGCCCCGCTGGGAGAAGAGACCGCCAGAGCGAGGAGCGCCGTGGAGAGCAGGCAACTGGTTGATCGACTACAGCTCATGGTACCCAACTACTCGATGTCGATGTGTATCTCGTTGCGGCGCAAGGGCGGCAGCGTCCAGGGCGGGTTGTAGCCTGCCGAACGCGGCGGCGAAACGGCGGTGTATCCGTTGCTTTCGATCCAGTTCGAAAGCTCGGTGCTGTAGCGAACGAACTTCTTCTTGTTCATCAAACCGGAGAATCGAATAGTCGCGACGCGCTTCGGCGAGATCATGCTGATCTCGACAAGGGGGTCGAGTGGTCGAGGCAGGGTTTCGAGGATGTACTTGGTCGGCATGACGAAAGTCATCAGGAGCCCCTGCCACGCGCGCCGCAACTGCGAGCGCAGGCTGCCGTCGTTGCGCCGATCTTCGAGCCGCAACTAGGCACCGCGCCACCCGGATCGCTCGATCTCCAGAGCGAAATGTCTCATGGCGGCCAGAAAGAGAGCCGTGCGCTGCTTGTGACTCGGAACGTGGGTGAAGTCTTCGACGAGCTCCACCTGGAGCACCGCGTCGGTGGATCGGTCGAGGCCGGCAGTGCTCAGATCGCTTCATGGCCAGGCTTCTAGCCACATCGTCCTCGCGGCCAATCCGGAATGCGTGGAGGCCTCAGCCTCCGACCGCCCGCTCGACCACCATGTAGGTCAAGTCGTCATCGAGAAGACTCGTGGTCTGGTGCTCCCTGACCGCCCGGTAGATCGCGCGGGTCAGGTCCATTGGTGAGCCGCTGCGACGCCGCCCAATCTCGGCGAGCCGATCTGTGCCGAACTCTTCTTCGTCCGGGCTCTTCGCCTCGACCAGCCCGTCCGTAAAAAGACACAGAACGTCGTTCTCGCCGAGCTCGAACCGCCTGTCGTCGAAGGTCTGTTGCGCCAAAAGCCCGAGAGGCGTTCCCGTCGACTCCAGGAACTCGACCTCGCCCGTCGACCGGAGCAGCAGGATCGGATTGTGGCCGGAGGATGCATAAGTGACCCGTCCATTAGCTCCGGCCCGGAGCCAGACGGCGGTGGCGAAAAGCGCTCTTGGATCCCCGGAATTCCTGGCCGCCAGCATTCGCTCGTTGACTCGCCGCGCAAACACCGCCGGGGAAAGCCCTTCCTCGATGCTGTCGATCAAGAAGTACAGGGTCGCGGCCGCCAGACCCGCGCGCACGCCGTGGCCGGAAACGTCGGCAATCCATAGAAACAGCCCGTCCTCTTCGAGCCGCCAGCCCAGCAGGTCCCCGCTCAAGTGGCAGTACGACTCGAGCAAGGCGGCGATTCGCAGCGGGCTCTCCTCCGGCAGATGGCGGGGCAGCAGGTCGAACTGAAGCCGATGGCCGAGGCGCAACGCCGGGTCCATATCGGGGAACAGATGCGGGCGATAGTAGAAATCGAGTGCACCAGATTCTTCCTTCGCCAATTGGGTCATCGAACCTTCGCTACCCCATGCCGGCGTGCCCCCGAGCTTCAGCGAACGGATGCGGCGCTCGACGGCGTCGCCTAGGGATCCGTCGCCGAGCGGTGTCGCCAGATCAAAAGCCTTGCGGAGCTCAGCCATGAGCTCGTGAACTACCTGCTCCGAAGGAGCGCCGCTCGAGCCCGGACTGTCCGACTTGGTGGGCATTCACCGATTGTACGGCAGCAACGATCCGCCGAAGCGGTTGCTTCGAGCCACTCAGAGCCCTTTCTTGGCTCGTCGTAGCATCCAGCCCAGAGCCGGAACGTGCTCGAACAGGCCTCCGGCGGAATCCCAGAAGTCCTGATGTAGGACGACCTTGCCCGCCGAATCGAATCGCACGTGGGTCATCCCGACAGAGCGCTTGTCCTGGCCCCGCGCGAATCGCTTGAATCGAATCGTCATCGCCCAGCGAAAGTAGTAGTTCCCTTTGTCGGAGACGAGGTCTAGGAACTCGACCGTGCCCTTGTCGATCGCCTCGCCGGTTTTCGTCAGGTACTCCTGAAGGTCTTCGGTTCCATGGACGGTCTTGATCGTGTCGTTGAAAAACACATCCCTGGCATAGACCTCCGGTATCCGTTCACCAAAGTCGGGCGCTTTGAAGTCGCTCAGCAGATTCTGAAAGCGCTCGACTGCCCGTCGCTCCTCTTCACTACCCTCCTCGAGAGGCGCGCCGGCTTCCTCCAAAGATCGAAGGGTCTTCAGATACTCCATCCAATTCTCCTCTGGTTGGCCGCGGGGCGTGGTCGAGCATGCGGCGAGAATCAAGAACACGGTCACCGAGGCCGATCTCGGGAGGAACCGCAACGCTGGCGCGCTTAGAGCGAATCGGAGCACAGCCCGAGCTTCAGGAGCTCGACCCCCTCTTCCGCTTGTCGACTTCTACGGGCTGGCAGGTCGGACACCAGAAGCACTTGCGCCCGCCGATGCCCTCGACCTTCAAAGTCTGCGCACAAACCCGGCACGGAGCGTTCGGACGACCATAGACCCAGAACCGATGCGCGGATCGCTCGGCTCCGGCGCCCGTGCACTCGCGTGCTCGGCGCCTCGGATGGATCCTGGCCTCGGCCTCCGGCAGCGACCTTCACCTTGACGTGCATCACCAAGGCACCCACCATCAGCACGGCGACAATGGCGCTTGCCTGCAGGACCAGAGTCTCGATCCAGATCCCGGCGATCAGCATGAGCGCCGAACTGATTTTGAGCACCCCGACCAGGTAGAAGAAAAGGTCCGGAAGGCCGTAAGCCGCGAAGTCCTCTTTGAGCGACCGGGCATCGCCGCCACGATAAGACGTCGCCGACCCCGCACGCACCAACCACACGTTGAGCAGCCCCATGGCCATGACTACCTGGAGTATTGTCGAGATCGAAACCGTCGGCATTTCCTCATCTCCCCTGTTGAAGCCGTCCACGCTACCATTTGATCTCGACTCCTGGCCCCCTGATGCACCCCCTAGGTTCACGATTCCCCGTTGAACGCAGCGAGCAAGAGGTAAGACGTTGCCCACCCCGAGGGGTGTTCTCCCTCTGTCTGATGATTCGTAGCCTAAGGCTGGCCTCGACAAGAGCTCTCCTGAGGAAACTCAGAGCCCGAGGCTTGAGTACCAGCCATTTCGCTGGAACCGCTCGTTGCCTGCCCGTCCGGGTGGTGACGGTGCGGCAGAGTCGGGCGTAACGTTGTACCTGCCTCGATAGAGCCACACCCCGGCGAAGGCCGGGGTCGGAACGTCACAGGGTCCAAGGACTCATCCAGACTGCTGGGCTTCCGCTTGACCGGCCTTCAGATAAACGGAGGACGCCATGGTATTTGCGACAGCGACACGAACCACCAACCCAAGCTTGCTGAGCTGGGTCGACGAGATGACCGAGCTCTGCTCGCCCGATCGAATCCACTGGTGCGACGGCTCGCAGGAGGAGTACGACCTGCTGTGCGCCAGGATGGTCGAGGCGGGGACCTTCACGAAGCTCAACGAGACACTGCGGCCCAACAGCTTCCTCTGCCGTTCGGACCCGGCCGACGTGGCCCGCGTGGAGGACCGGACCTTTATCTGCTCGAGGAACCGAGACGACGCTGGCCCGACGAACAACTGGGTCGACCCGGCGGACATGAAATCGAAGCTCTTGTCGCTGTTTCGCGACTGCATGAAGGGCCGCACGATGTACGTGATCCCGTTCAGCATGGGACCCCTGGGCTCGCCGATCGCCCACATCGGAGTCGAGATCACCGATTCGCCCTACGTCGTGGTCAACATGCGGATCATGACGCGGATGGGCAGCAAGGTGCTGGAGGTGCTCGGCAACGGGAGGTTTGTGCCGTGCATGCACTCGGTCGGGATGCCGCTCAGGCCCGGTGAGCCGGACGTGAGCTGGCCCTGCAACGCCGCCAGCAAGTACATCGTCCACTTCCCCGAGGACCGCGAGATCTGGTCGTACGGCAGCGGCTACGGCGGCAACGCGCTGCTCGGCAAGAAGTGTCTCGCCCTGCGCATCGCTTCGACCATGGCCCGAGACGAGGGCTGGATGGCCGAGCACATGCTGATCATGGGCGTCCAGCCGCCTGGCCGTGAGACGACCTACATCGCCGCGGCGTTCCCGAGCGCCTGCGGCAAGACCAACTTCGCGATGCTCGTCCCACCCGACGCCTACGAAGGCTGGAAGATCTCGACCGTCGGCGACGACATCGCTTGGATCAAGCCCGACGCGACCGGCCAACTCCGGGCGATCAACCCCGAGGCCGGATTCTTCGGAGTGGCTCCGGGAACCTCCTACGAGACCAACCCCAACGCGATGGAGTCGATGAGAGCCAACTCGATCTTCACCAACGTCGCGCTGACCGACGGCGGAGACGTCTGGTGGGAAGGCATGACGGCCGAGCCTCCGAAACACCTGATCGACTGGAAGGGTGAAGACTGGACACCCGACTGCGGCCGCCTCTCTTCGCATCCCAATGCCCGCTTTACCGCACCCGCGGCCCAGTGCCCGACGATCGACCCGGCCTGGGAAGATCCCGCGGGGGTACCGATCAGCGCGCTCGTGTTTGGCGGACGCCGCACGACGACGATGCCACTCGTGTACCAGGCGTTCAACTGGCAGCACGGCGTCTACGTCGGTGCGACCGTCGGTTCCGAGACCACCGCGGCCGCGACCGGAGAGGTGGGCAAGATCCGGCGCGACCCGATGGCGATGCTGCCGTTTTGCGGCTACCACATGGGCGACTACTTCCGGCACTGGATCAAGA
>CALZIK010000027.1 GCA_945787635.1 Thermoanaerobaculia bacterium
GCGGCGCGGTTCCCGGCGAGCGTTTCTCGGAATGGGTCGATCGTCTGGCGGCTTGGTATCGGCCGAACGCGCGCTTTGGAGAGGCATTTGCCCGGTTGATGGCGAACCTCATGGGCGAGCGCTGCCCCCTTCTTCTCGACGCGATGCTGCCGGCCTTGAAGCAGGCACAGCGGCCGTGGCTCGAGAAAGTCGTGGCCGGCCACGAAGACATCGTCGCCGCTCAAAGCGCCCGAGACGAGACGATCCGATCGGCGGGATACGAGCTCCAGGTCCAACCGCAACCCGGGGCGAGCCCGCTCTTTTTTCTTCACGGCATGGAGCGTCGGCGACTGGCGTTCGTCGAGGACCGGGTCACGCTGCGCGGCCGGGCCGATTTCTCCGAGACCCGGACCTGGCTGGAGGAAGTCGTGCGGGAGAATCCGGCGGTGGTCAGCCCGGGAGTCCTTGCCCGGCCGGCGATTCAGGACGCTGTCCTGGGAACACATCTCCAGATTCTGGGCCCGGGTGAGGTGTCGTATATGCCCCAGGTGGCGCCGCTCTATTCATACCTCGGGATCGCGCCGCCGCTGGTGGCGATACGTCCGCACGCTGTGGTTCTGGGCAGGCACCAGCTCGACAAGATCGAATCCAGCGGTCTCGAGCTGGCCGCGCTCGTGGCGCCGAAGCTGGACCTGGATCACGCGCTGGGCGGAAAGGGCGGTGGCGAACTGGTGGCCGGTGCAGCGGCCGACATCGGCAAGCGGCTCGATGAGCTGGGTGCTCGAGCGCTCGAGATCGACAAGACTCTCGCCGGGCCCTTCGAGAAGACGAGAACCCGCATCGAAGGGGCACTCGCCGGCTTCGGGGCCAGGGCCGCCAAGGCCCTCGCCCAGCGGGATCAGGTCACCAGGCAGCGTGCCGAATCGCTGCGTGAGGCCTGCCGGCCGGGAGGCGACCCTCAGGAGCGGGTGATATCGAGCGCGTACTTCCCGGGCAAGTACGGCGCGCGTTTTGTGGAAGCGTTTTTCGAACAACTCGATCTCGACTGGCGGCGGTTGTCGGTGATCGACCCGTCATAGGCCGGCCGAGTAGGAAAGAACAACCATGACCCTCGATCTTCTGGCGATCGGTCCCCATCCCGACGACCTGGAACTTGCCTGTGGCGGCACTCTCGCGCGGGTGGCCAAAGCGGGAGCGCGAGTCGGCTTGCTTCACCTGACTCGAGGTGAAGCAGGGTCCCGAGGCAGTGTGGAGGAGCGCAAACGGGAAGCCGAGTGTGCCGGACTTGCCCTTGGAGCCGAGGTGGTCGAGTTTTCGGACTGTGGCGACGGCGCATTGAGGACCGGTGAGGCGGAAGAAGATGCCCTGATAGAGGTCCTGCGCAGACTTCGTCCCGAGTTGGTGCTCGGCCCCCCGACCCCGGATCGGCACCCCGACCATGGCCGTGCCCATCGCCTGGTCGAGGCGGCGTGCTTCTACGCCGGGCTGGCCAGGCGAGGAAGACCGGAGTGGGGTGAACCCCATCGGCCGGCGGCCGTATTTCACTACATGCTCCACGATGCCTTTGAGCCGCGGTTCATCGTTGATGTCACGGAATCCTGGAACGAGAAGATGGCCGCGTTGGCCTGCTACGAGAGCCAGCTCTATCAGGGCTCGCCCCCGCGGGGCGATCTGCGGCCGCGGCAGCCGGAAACCAAGGTGTCCTCTCCCGAATACTGGTTGGCGGTCGAAGGCCGGGCTCGCCACTATGGCCTCCTGATCGGCGCCGAGTTCGGCGAGCCGTTTGCGAGCCGTTTGCCGCTCGCGGTTTCCGACCCGCTCAGTCTTCTGCCCGGGGGCTTGCGTTGAAGATCGGCATCAGTTGCTATCCGACCTTCGGCGGTTCGGGAGTGGTGGCGACCGAACTCGCGATGGCGCTCGCCGCGAGCGGCGACGAGGTCCATGTCATCAGTTACGCGCTTCCCTTCCGGCTCGACCTCGTGGAATCGCGGCTGACCTTTCATGAAGTCGTGGTTCCGCACTACCCACTGTTCGACTACCCGCCCTATTCCTTGGCTCTTGCGACGAAGATGGTTGAGGTCGCGCGGCACAACCTGCTCGATCTGGTACACGTTCACTACGCCGTGCCCAATGCGGTCTCCGCGGTTCTGGCGCGCGAGATTCTCGAGCCACAGCCGCTCAAGGTCGTGACGACTCTCCACGGAACCGACATCACCCTGATCGGCAATGATCCCAACTATCTCGAGACCACCCGTTTCGGGATCGAGAAAAGCGACGCGGTGACCGCCGTGTCACAGGCGCTCAAGACCGCGACCCTGGATCAGCTCGGAGTCCGCAGTGACATTACCGTGGTCCCCAACTTCATCGAACCCGAGCGCTTCGATCGGGGGCGTCTCGGGGGCGGCGCTCGCAGCTGGGCGCGGGGCGACGAAAAACTCATCGTTCACATCTCGAACTTCCGCCCGGTCAAGCGAGTCCTCGACGTGGTCGAGGTGTTTCACCGGGTTCGGCGCGAGCTTCCAGTGAGACTGTTGCTGGTTGGCGATGGGCCCGACCGAGCCAAGGTCGAGCGCCACTGCCGGGAATGCGACACCTGCGACGACATCACCTTCATCGGCAACGTCGCGCTGGTCGAGCAGATCCTCGCCGGTGCCGACCTGTTTCTGTTGCCCTCCGAAACCGAGTCCTTCGGCCTCTCGGCCCTGGAGGCGATGTCGTGCGAGGTCCCGGTGATCACCACCAACGTCGGCGGACTCCCGGAAGTCGTCGACCATGGCGAAACCGGTTTGCTCTTCGACGTCGGAGATGTAGAGGGGATGGCAAACGGGGCGATCGAGCTTCTGCGCGACGATGAACGCCGCCTTGCGATGGGGCGGCTCGGGCGGGAACGCGCGGTCGAGCGGTTCAGCGAGGATCGGGTTGTCGAGCTCTATCGGGATGTCTACAACGCGGTGCTTTCCCGCTAGCCCTCGAAAGTGAGCACTCCCCCCGGGTCGTATCGTGTCTTGAGTGAGCCCTGCTCGGGAGAGGTGCGCGAGAAGGGCTCGAGATTTCTGGCGTTGCTGAAGCCGGTCGCAGATTCGAAAGCCGCGAGCGGCTATCGACGCGAGGTGGCGGCGAGCCATCGGGACGCGACGCATCACTGCTGGGCGGAGCGGATCGGCTGGCCGGC
This sequence comes from Thermoanaerobaculia bacterium, assembly GCA_945787635.1. Lineage (GTDB taxonomy): Bacteria > Acidobacteriota > Thermoanaerobaculia > Multivoradales > JAHEKO01 > CALZIK01. The sequence continues at coordinate 3,152 of CALZIK010000027.1, forward strand.
TTCGGAGCGCTCATCCGACGCGGGCGAGCCGAGAGGCACCGCCGGCGAGCCGATCGCGCGGGTTCTGCGGTTCCACGAGTTGTCGGATGTCATGGCAGTCGTTGTGCGCTGGTTCGGCGGAGTCAGGCTGGGCAAAGGAGGCCTGGCGCGTGCCTACGCGGGCGCGGTGGCCGCAGCACTCGAGAACGCCCGTTTTGAA
>CALZIK010000028.1 GCA_945787635.1 Thermoanaerobaculia bacterium
AATTCACGGGCCCTTTTGCCCGCTGGCTGCGTTGCTTCTCCTCGAAAGATGCCCGATCTGCCTTCGTCGAAGTGCCTTGCCAGCGCTCAAAATGACCTCGCGACTTAGGCAATGAACCACTGTGACAGGACACTAGAACGGATTGCCGAAGCTCAAGAAGAGCACCGAGCCGCGCTCGTCGCGTTCCGGATCGATCTTCCATCCCACCTCGAGCCGCAGCGGACCGATCGGCGAGAGATAGCGAACTCCCACCCCGGCGCCCAGCTCGAGCTCGTCCGGGTCGATGGTGCCCACCTCGCCGAAGACGTTGCCGGCATCGAGGAAAACCGTACCCCCGACGGACCCGACGATCGGAAACCGGTAGTCGAAGTTCGCCAGTAGAAGTCCGTTCCCGCCGATCGGCACCCGGCGCACACCGCCGTCGTCCAACGGCACCAGAAGCAACGTCTCACCCGGTACCCCGAGTAGATCCCGACGGTAGGCACGGTGAGTCGTCCGACCACCCGCGAAGAAACGCTCCGAGATCGGAATCAGAGCCGAGTCCAGGCCCGCGGGAACGGTTGGATCGGACGGGGTTGCGCTGCCCAGAGGCTCGATCGCCCCGACCCGCAGGCTCGAGGCGAGAACCCCGAGGCGGCCAAGATCCAAATACGACGTGTGCTGACCGAAGAGCTTGACGAACTCGGCCTTTCCACCGAGCGAAGGAAACGCGTATTCGGTCTGGAGACCGAGCGTCCAGCCGCGCGTCGGCACCAGGGGGTCATTGCGGCGATCGATCGAAAACCGCGGCGTGAGACTCGCGATCTCGACTTCCTGAAGCTCGCGCTCGATCTCGATCGCTTGGAGAGCGGGGTCCGGGGCCAGCACCCGGACCTGCTTGACGGTCAGGAGAAGACCGAACGTGAATCGCTCTCGCAGGATCTCGGTGTCGATCTGCACACCTCGCCTCTCGGAGTCGAAGCTCTCCTTCTGTTGCTCGACCCCGAAGATCGAGTAGGTGATCGGCGCGCGGAGCCGGCTCACGAAGGGCTGGCGAAACAGCAGGCGCGCCTGGCGCTCGCGCTGACTGAGGCGCAGATCGAAGCGAGTCGCCACCGCGCGTCCGAGAAGATTGCTGTGCGCGTAGCCGAGCAAGGTCCGGAAGCCGTCTTCGGAGTCGTATCCGACACCGAGACTGCCCTTCTGCGGCCGCCCCTCCTCGAGACGCACCAGAATGTCGCGGCTCGGCGCGAACGGCATCGACGGAGCCAGGCGCACCTCAACGCGCGAGAAGATCCCGAGACGGTAGAGCTCGCGCTGTACGCGAAGCAAACGCCGACGGGAGACCGGATCCCCGGACCTGAGCCCGATGCTCCTGCGCAACACCTCGGTCCGGGTCACGACGTTGCCCCTCAGGATGATGCGATCGACTGTGACCCGAGGTCCCTCGAGGACCTCGATGGTGACCGAGGCCAACCTCTCGGTAGCGTCCCACTCGACTCGCGACGAGACCTGAGCCGACAGATAGCCGAGGTCTTCGCACAGGGCACGCACTTCGGCCACCGTGTCTTCCACGCGACGGGGGTGAAACGGCCCGCCTGCCTCGAGGGCGAACGCCTGCCGACCGGGTTCGAAGGCCTTGAGCCCGTCGAACGTGACCTCGACCACTCGGCGTCTCGGCCCTTCGACGATCGGTACCGAGACCGAGATCGAGTTGTCGGCCTCGTTGACATCGATCTCGGCTGGACCCACCTGCGCTTGGGTGAAGCCCTGAAGAGCGTAGTACGAGCGCAGGTTGGAGAGATCTTCCTCCAGCGTCTCATCCACCAGCCTTCCGCTGCCGGCGGCGAACACCCTCCCGGCAGATGTCTCCACCCGAGCGACAAGCTCCGACATCGGCACCATCTCATTGCCGGCAAGCTCGAACCGCTTGAGCGTGAGGACCGGTCCCGTCTCGACGAAGAGGCTGACCTGTAGCTGGCCGCCAAAGACAGCCGTCTCGCCGCGCACCCGGGCGCGATAGTGCCCCCGGCTTTGAAGGTCCGTGCGTACGTGCTCGACCGTCTGCAAGAGAAGCGCCTCATCGAAACGCTCGGTCTCGAGATCCGCCAGCAGGCCGCGTTTGCGCAGCAGTGCCGGGTCATAGCCAGAGACGCGAAGCTCGATACGGGGCCCGATGGAGACCGGGTACTCGAGACCCACCGTGGCGCCTTGAGGCCCGGGCGTCTCGACCGGGTGACCGACCTGGGCGGCCCGGTAGCCCTGCCGCCCCAGCCACGTTTCCAGCCGCTCGCTCTCTTCGACGAGCTTCGACCGGCGCAATTTCTTGCCGCCGCCCATCTTCAGCTGGGCCGCGAGCTCTTCCTCGCCGAACGGCCCGGTCTCGCCCGAGAAATGTACGCGTTCGACCAGGGTGGGCTCGCCGCACTCCACGTTGTAGGCAACGTCCGCCGTGCCCTCGGCTTCGCGAAGCTCGACGTCGACAATCACTCGAGCCTCGAGATAGCCGTTGTCGTGCAGAAGGTCCTGCAGACGATACACGCCCCGCAAGATCCGACTCTCGCTGAGAGGTGTTTGCGGTCGCTGCTGAAGTGCGTTGCGCAGCTCGGAATCGCGCAGGCAATCGTTGCCGACAATCTCCACGGACCCTGCCTGAAGGCGCGAGAAGATCGTGAACAAGACCCGCGCCCCCTGCGGCTCGTGTATCACCGAGGCTTGAGCCCGGCCCACCAGGCCCGAAGCCTGGAGGTTGCGCAAGCTCTTGCGCAGGGCCTCCGAGGAGAGCTCGGTTCCGGGCTCGACCGCCAGGAGCTCCATCAGGCCCTGGGTCCGGCGTCCACTGGCGTCGCCACGCAGTTCAACGGTGAGCACGGTCTCGGCGCTGACGGGAGCGGCCGTGAGAGCCAGGCACAAAACACCTTCAGCCAAACGCGCGAGAAGAGGTCGCTCACACGCCATCGCCGCTTAGAACGCCTTTTGCCACTTGGCGTCGATGGCGTAGGAGCCATCGCCATTCTGGGTAAGAACCAGGACCAGCGAGCGGCTGACGCTCCACTCCAACTCGAAGATCTGCTGCTCGGTCTCCGCGGGGTCGTACGAATACGTGGCGAAGAGGTCTCTCGAGAGCCGCTTGCCGACGGTGATCCGCGCCGACGACAGATTCCCGGTCGAGCCGGTCAACGGATCGATCCGAAACTGGTCCAGGCCGAACAACCGGTTGAACCGACTGGCGACCAGCGAGGTCGCCTGTCCGTAGAGGAAGCTCTCCGCACCGACGTTCTCACTATCCCTTCCGGCGAGCCGCCGGGTCGGATCCAGCTCGGGGTCTCGCGGCCGGGCGCCGCCGGTCAAAAGCGCCATCACCTCGAGCTCGGCCAGGGGCGGATCAGAAATAAAATCGAAGTTGAGCCTGTCCGGCGTGCCCGAGAGGCTCAACGTGACGTCGTAGGCGCGCAAATTCGTGTGCGCGACAAGGTCGATGACCGGCTCCAGCCGGTAGGGGTTGGCGAACGTCAGGACGCCGCGTTCGATCTCGTATTCGTTGCCGGCATAGATGAGCTTTCCCGACGAGTCGAGCTCCACCGAGCCGAAAACCACCGGCCGCGCCAGGCTGCCGCGCAGCACGAGATCCGCGGAGCCGCGAAGATCGGCCAGATTGTTGCGGATTCTCAGGGTCTTGTCGGCGGAGATGGCCAGATTGAGCTGCGTGGTGGAGAGCAGCTCATCGGTTTCGCCGGCTTCCAGGCGCCGTTGCTCGAAGAACGATCTGAGCAGCTGATCGAGCTCGACCGGCACATCGGTCACGTAGAGGGCGCTCTTCAAGCGCAGCGCGCCGCTCAGCTGCCGTCCGGCCGGACTCGACGCCAACGTGAAGTCGGCATCACCCCGAACGGACCAGCCTTCCGGATACCGGAAGCTGAGTGCGTCGCCCGAGAACTGGAATCGGTAATCGAACACGCCGTCCGGCCGCGACCGCATCGTGCCGGCACCCTCGAGTCGGCCCCCGGCCAACCGCGCGGTCAACCGGTCCATCACGATCTCGCCCGGATAGAGGAGAAACACCGAGCCGACGTCCTCGAAGGTGGCCGGAAACCCGGTCGAGATCACCTTGCCTTCGACGAACTCAGCCACGCCGTCGAAGGTCGGATCGCTCAGGGTGCCGTGAACCGATCCAATGAAGTCGAGCCTACCCTCGGCCAGCTCGAGAGTGTCCGGCACCCAGGGATCGAACCAGGAAGCCGAAAGCGAGCTCTGGATGTTGAGGTCGAGTCTGCGAGCCTCGCCGAGTTCGAAGCTGCCCGCCACGAAGACCTCGCTCGCCCGATCCGGCGTGCCCAGGTAGATGCTCTCGATCGAGACGCCGTGATCGGTGAGCTCGATCGTAACCGGCTCGAGATTCTCGACTCGCAGGATCGAGTCGCCGGCCAGAGCGGAGCCGGTCTGTTCGATCGCTACCCGGTCGAGCTCTAGACGAACCGCGGGCACATCGCTGGTGCTCAGAAGGCCGTTCACGGTCAGTCGGCCGCTGCCGCTCGAGTCAAAAGGCGGCAGCTCGCGCGGGGAGACCAACGACAGCAAGGCGCCGAGATCGGAGCTCCCGACGGCGAAGTCAAGGTCCGCACGGCCGTCCTCCAAGGCCCCCCCACCGGAGAGCTCGAGCAGACCCTCAATCGCGCCTTCCGCCTGCAGCCCGGACCCGTCCCAATCGAGGTGCGCACTTCCCGAACCGCTTGCACCCAGCACTCGACCATCATGCGCCACCCCGTCGAGCACGAGGTCTCCCGTGAACTGCGGGCGAACCACGGAGCCGCCGATTTGGCCGGAAACCTCGACGGTGCCGGTCAAGCGACCCTGAGCCACAGGCAAGAGCTCGAGGTCGGCGAGATCGAGCCGATCCGACTCGAGACGCAGCGCGAGCTGGTCCGCCGGGACGTCGTAGCTTCCGTGGAGTCTGGCCGAGCCCTCGCCGAATCGGAGCTCGGTCTCGTGAAAGGTGACCGACTCGGAGGAGTAGTCGAGATCGAAATCGAGTCGTGACGCCGTCAGCGTCCGCAGCCGGGGTGAGCTCACCCGTCCTCTGGCGGCGCCCCGAGGAGCCTCGAGAGAGCCTTCCACGCTGATTCCCCCGGCGAAGGTGCCGGTCAAAGGCAGTTCGAACGGCAGCCACGGCTCGAAGTCCGCCACCGGCCAGCCTTCGGCGTCGATGGCAATCGAAAGCGGCGGCTCCTCGCCGGCGGCCTGGGACAGAGGTACCGATCCGGTAACGATCAGCCCGCCGGAGGGCTTCAAGAGCTCGACGCGGAGACCGCGAATCCCCACGGTGTCGATTCCGAAGCTGCCCTGGGCCCGATCGGCGGAGTAACCGGGCGCCTCGACATCCTCGAGATCGAGCTCGGTGAGCACCCGCACTCCACTCGGCGCGATGGCCACGGTTGCGTTTACGGAACCTCGGCCCCGGCGCGGCCGCCAGATCGCCTCCGCCTGGGCATCCTCGTCCGCCGCGGGTAGAAGCTCCAGGATCCGGTCGACGGCTTGGGTGGCAATCTCGAGCTCGAACCGGCCCTCTCTTTTCGGGATGTCATAGTCGCCGGTGACCAAAACCAGCTGCCCTTCGCTCTTCAGACGTACCGCGTCGGTTCGAAGCCGCCCCCGGCCGATCGTGAAGCCGGCCGAGCCATCCACGGGCAAACCCTCGCCTGCGGAGCGTCTTTGAATCTTGAGATCCGCCCAGCCGTTTCCAGCCTGCGGATCGTCGCGGGCAAACTGGTAGCTGAATCCACCCGCCGCGGTCGCGGACAGACCGGCGATCGGAATCCCCTGGTCTTCCAGAAGATAGTCGACATCCACTCCCATCAACCGCAGGTCGAGCTCGACGTCCGAAGCGGAGCCGATCGCCATACGGACCGTGCCTTCCACAGTGCCGCCGCCGTAAAGAGCGTTCTCGATTCGGTAGCGAGCGCCGTCGGAATCGACCAGCAGCCGGCCCCGCACCGCGCGGAGCTCGCGATCGGCGACCACGGCACCGGGAGAGGAAAGGGCGCCGGCCAGGGACCAGTCATCCTGGTCACGGGAGAACTCACCGGTGAAATCGAACGGCCCCTGGAACAGCTCTCGGCCGTAGCCCAGCTGATCGAGCAGGCGGCCCTCGCCCGATGCGTCGATTGCAAACCGCGCCAGCTTCGCGTGGCGCCATTCCCAGCTGCCGCTTGCCTGGGCTCGAATCTCCGGAGCGGCGAAGCTGGCTTCGGCGATCTCGATCCGGCCGCGCTCGAACGATCCCAGAGCCGAGACGGTTCCGAGGTACGGTCTGGCTCCGGGGAGCAAGAGCGACACCTGGTCACCGCGCACCTGCCCGGCCAGCTTCAGGTTTTCGCCTCCAACCAGGTTGGCCCGCACGTTGCGCGCTGAGATCTCCAGTGGATAGCGACGAAATTCGGTCTGTAGCGCACCGTTGACGACCTCCAGCGCTCCAATGGCTACCTCGAAGCGGCGAGGCGCCTCTCTCCGGCGACGCCGCACCGGGCGAGGCGCATCGTGCCGCCCGGCTTCATCGACCGAGATGCGTACCACCGGAGAATCGACGAACACCCGGTCCAGGGTGACCCCGGGCCGGACAAGCCAGACGACTCGGGCATCGATCCTGACGCTTTCGACCTCGACGAAGGGAGGGCGGTCGCCATCGGTCCGGGAGGCGGTCGGGTCGGCGATCGGGTCGGCGCCCGTTTCCGTGACGGTGTCCGTCGCCGGCTCGGGTCCGACCACGACGTCGTGCGCTTCGATCGAGAGAGGAACGACGTCGATCGAGAGCTCTCCAATCTCGACCTCTCGGCCCAGGTAGCGACCCGCACCGACTTCGGCGAAGCCTCTCGCCCGATCCGCGAACCAGGCGCTCTGGAGGAGGAGCAGCAGAAGAAAAACGGCGAGGGCCAGCACCGCCGGCGACCAGACCAACGGCCGCACGACCCACCGCGCTAGTCTGGATCGTTTCTTTCGCTGTCGCCCCACGGTGCGAGCTCCCCGCCGCGAGTTCGGACTCCGGCGCTCTCTAGCCACCCCAGCGCAGCTTGCCCCTGAGGCTGTCGTAGAAACTACGTCCGCTCAGGCGTACCAGCCGCACGCCAGTGTCGGCCTTGGTCAAGCGCACCGTATCCCGGTAAGCGAGCATCGTCCCTTCCTGACCATCAAGCGTCAGATAGACCTCCGCGTCCTGGGTCTCCAGAGTGACCTCGATGAGGCTTTCGTCGGGAACCACGATCGGGCGAAGCGAGAAGGTGTGCGGGCAGATCGGGGTCAGGAGCACGACCGGGAGCAACGGGTTCACGATCGGCCCACCCGCCGACAGGCTGTAGGCCGTCGAGCCCGTCGGAGTCGAGATGATCAGTCCGTCCGAGCGATAGGTCGTCACCAGTCCGCCGTTCGCCTTCAAGGTGAGCTCGATGATTCTCGACAGGGCGCTCTTGGCGATGACCGCATCGTTGAATACCCGGTAGGAGTCGGTTCCGCCGTCCGCCCGCACCACCGTGATCTCGAGCAGAGAGCGCTCCTCGACCTGGAAGCGCCCCGCCAGAACTTCGACCAGGCTCGGATAGAGCTCGGCCCTCCCGATCTCGGTGAGAAAGCCCAGCCGCCCGAGGTTGACGCCGAGAATTGGAACGCCAGCACGCACGGCTCTTCCAGCCGCAAGCAACGTGCCATCGCCCCCCAGGACGATCAGCAGATCGTAGTCTCGCTGCGGGTCGTACTCTTCGCCCTCGAACTTCGACTCGCTCGCACGAATCACGGTCTCTTCGAGCGCCGCCGTGATCCCCCGGCGCTCCAGCCAGTCGGCAAGCTCATGCGCGCTTCGCACCGCTTCCCGGCTGGCGGACTTCGCCACCATTCCGACTCGACGAATCGAGTTGGTCACGAGCCGATCGTCCTTGAGAGCCCATCTCGGCCCGGATTGCGAAGCAGAGCAAACGCCTCGCGGTTGCCCTTCGCGCCGTGCACGGGAGAGTCGAAGAGACCCCGACTCTCGAGGCCCTGGCTCTCGAGGCGGCGCACCGTCCGCTCGATCGCTTCCGCGCGCACCGATTCCTCACGGATGACACCACCCTTGCCGACCTGGCCGCGACCGGCCTCGAACTGAGGCTTGACCAGCATCAAGAACAGGCCGCCCTCCCTCACGTGGCCGGCCACCGCCGGCAGCACCTTGGCGAGCGAAATGAAGGACACGTCGAACGTTGCAAGGTCGCAGATCTCGTCGAGTGCGTCCTCGGCCAAGAACCTGGCGTTGACTCGTTCCATCACCACCACTCGAGGGTCTTGGCGCAACCTGTAGTCGAGCTGGCCGTAGCCGACGTCGATGGCGAAGACTTTGCGAGCCTTCCTTTGCAGCAGGCAATCCGTGAACCCGCCGGTCGAAGCCCCGATGTCGGCGCAGACCCACCCGCGCGGATCGATCTCGAAATGGTCAAGCGCCGCCGCGAGCTTGCGCCCAGCGCGGGACACGTACGGCTCCGACGGACCAGCGACCTCGACCCGGGCGTCCGGATGGACCGCCCTGCCGGGCTTGTCGATTCGTGATCCATCGACGCTGACGATGCCCGCCATGATCGCGCGGCGAGCACGCTCGCGAGTCGGGAAAACGCCGCGCCGCTTGAGAAGCTGGTCCAACCGTTCCGCCAAAAGACCTCCAAGCTTCTATTCTCCCACGGCCTCAGACGCCGATCTGCCTTCGGCGGCGGCCGCGCGCAGCAAGAACGGCAATGCGAGCAGGAACAGCAGCGGGCGCTGCACCTCGGTGTCGAGCCAGTTGGCTTCGAACAGGCCCGCGAGACTGAACCCCAGCAAAGCCAGGAAGGCGGCCAGATAAAGCTCTTCCCGCATGTCCACCTGACCGGACCGAGCGGATCGCGAGCGGCTGTCACGATAGCCCGTGAACGCCGCCCACAGAGCCGCCCCGATCAGCCAGAGGTAGGCACCCAGGCCGAACAGCCCCGAGTCCGCCGCAATTTGAAGATAGGTGTTGTGCAGATGAGGAACGGTGTGGCGCGGCGCCGCCAGGGGCCGGTAGATCGGATACAAGCGCTTCGCCATGCCCGGGCCCAGCCCGAAGAACGGCCGCTGTGCGAGCATGTCGAGACCGGCGTCGAGCATCGACAGGCGATCGTAGTTCGAGGGGTTCTGCAGATCGACGATCGAGCGGGCGCGCTCGCGCACCGGAGTCGCAAGCAGCGCCAGGGCAACGACGCCCACCGGAACCCACACCAGGAGCGACTTGGGCCTGCGAACCAGAGCCAGCACGACGAGGGCGAGTGCGAGCGCGACCCAGGCGCTGCGCGTCAGGCTCCCCAGCATTGCCGTCGTGATGACGGCGCACGCCGCCCAGCGCCAATCGAGGAGCTTCGGTCTGCGACAGGCGAATCGAGCGACCAGAATGAGATCGGCTAGCAAGAGCACGCCGGCAAAGGTCATGTAGTGGGAAAACGGGCCTCGAATCCTCTGCCCGAGGTCGCCGTAGCCGGCGAAGAACTGACCGAGTCCCCAGATCGCCGAACCGGTGGCCATGATCACGATCCCGTCGAGCACCCACCGGACGCGACGCTCGTTGCGGATCCAGAGCAACGCGAGCAGCAGACTGACCAGCCCGAGCAGCTCGTCGGCCTCACTCAAGCTCGACCGGGGATCCAAGGATACGGCTACCGAGACAAGGCCAACCGCGACGTAGAAAGAAAGAGGCTCGAGCAGCCCGTCGAAGCGGAGCAGCCGCGCGAGCTCCTGCCTGCCTCTGCCCTTCAAGGCAAAGGGAGCCGCACAGATCGACACCAGCAGCAGCACGTTCGACAGGGCCAGGGCGACAACCGCCCATACGTGGAAGCTGAAAGTGACGAAGCCGAACCGCTCGCTTGCGGAAGAAGCCGGCGCGCCGGCGGCGTCAGACACGGCTCGAGAGCGAAGAGCGACGCTGGAGCCCATGACGCCCGCCACAGGCGACCCTGGTCGGCTCAGCCGCCGAGCACATCGGCCGGCAGCGCCTCGTCCACCAGCATGATGGGAATGTCGGAAACGATCGGATAGACCAGGCCCGACTCGGCGCAAAGGAGGCCCTGCTGCACGACCGGCACCTCGTCACGAAAGTGCTCTTTGTACTTCTCGACCAGGTCGTTCCGGACCGCTTCGGGTAGCTCGACGAGCTCGAGGTCTCCCTTGGTCTTGGGGCAGACGAGGATTTCGAGAAGCTCTGGATCGACGGCCATGGGGTTGTACCTCGCGAGCGATTCTACCGCCATATGGTCGTGGCGGTCGACCTGGGTGGCGATGGTTGCTTCTCTGGCCGATTCTCTGCAGTAGCGCAGTCCGATAGTGGGCCGCCGGTGCCCTCCTTGCGCTCGCTTTCGCTCGCTCCAGGAGGCACACGGCCGGCCTTTCAGCCGCGGAACAGGCGTGAGACGAACTCCACCGCCAACCCGGTTTTTCGCCTTTGAGCCAGCAGACGACCACGACGCCGGCCCACAGGGCCAGAACTCAGAGGGCAGCCGAGCCCAGCGAATCCCTGGCCGCAAAGACAGCCTCCGGTACGCGACAGAAGGGCCGGGCGCGAACCTCCTGAAGCGAGCGATCAGCCTCGTCGTCGAGGCGCGAGCGCAAGGAGGTGCGGCGCCCGGCCCTCTCTCAGTTCGGCGAGCCATTCGGTGTGCCGAGAGATGCGTCATGCTACGATTTTTCGGGTCGGGCACTCCCCGAAACTCCCCATGAAACAAGCGTTCTGGAAAGGTCGTCGGGTCTTCCTGACCGGCCACACCGGCTTCAAGGGCTCCTGGCTGGCTCTCTGGCTGCAGGAGATGGGCGCCGAGGTGACGGGCTACGCGCTCGAACCGCCTTCGGAGCCGAGTCTCTTCGAGATGGCCCGAGTCGCCAACGGCATGACCTCCATCCACGGCGATGTCCGCGACCTCGACGCTCTCAAGGTCGCCCTGACCCGGCACCAGCCCGAAGTGGTCCTCCACCTCGCCGCGCAGTCGCTGGTCCGGGAGGGCTACCTGGATCCGGTCACGACCTACGCCACCAACGTCCTCGGCACCGTCCATCTGCTCGAGGCCTGCCGGGAGGTTCAATCCGTTCGAGTCGCGGTCTCGGTTACCAGCGACAAGTGCTACCGCAACCTCGAGTCGCAGCGGGCGTTTCGAGAAGCAGACCCACTCGGTGGCAAGGACCCGTACTCGAGCAGCAAGGCCTGCGCCGAGCACGTGACCCAGGCCTATCGCCAGTCGTTCTTCGAGGGCGAAGACCGGCCCGTCACCGTGGTCAGCGCGCGGGCCGGCAACGTAATCGGCGGAGGCGACTGGGCTCGAGACCGGCTGGTACCCGATCTCATCCGCGGGTTTATCGAGGGCCGGCCCGTGCCGATCCGGCGGCCGCTCGCCGTTCGACCCTGGCAGCACGTCCTGGAGCCTCTAGGCGGATATCTCGAGCTCGCGGAGTGCGCCTGGGACGAGCCCGTGGAAATCGGTGGTGGCTGGAATTTCGGACCCGACGCGGCCGACGAACGGCCGGTCGAGTGGGTCGCAGACCGGCTGGTCGACCTCTGGGGCGACACGGCTCGCTGGCGCCGCGACGATGAGGATCACCCGGCGGAGGCCGGCTTCTTGAAACTCGATTCCTCCAAGGCGCGCGAGCGGTTGCGGTGGCGACCCCGCCTCTCGCTCGAGCAGGCTCTCGAATGGGTGGTCGCGTGGCACCGGTCGGTGCTCGAGGGCGACGACGTCTCCCGGATCACGCGCAACCAAATCAAGGCCTACCAGGAAATCGACCAGGAGCTCGGCACACGCGATGGCTGAGCCGACCTGCCGTTTCTGCGGAACCGTTCTCGGGCACACCTTCGCGGACCTGGGCCTTTCGCCGCTCGCCAACAGCTTCCTGGCGCCCGAGGCTCGGGACCGGCCGGAGCCTCGCCATCCTCTGCGGGTCCTGGTCTGCTCGGACTGCCGGCTGGTCCAGCTGCCCGAGTTCGAGTCACCCGAGAGCATCTTCAGCGACTACGCGTACTTCTCCTCGTACTCGGACTCCTGGCTCGAACACGCCCGCCGCTATGTCGAGGCGATGACCGAGCGTTTCACTCTCGGTCCGGAGAGCCGGGTCGTCGAGATCGCGTCGAACGACGGCTACCTCCTGCAGTACTTCCAACAGGCACGAATTCCGGTCCTGGGAGTCGAGCCGGCGGCGAACGTCGCCGAGGCCGCCATCGCCGCGGGCATCCCGACCGAGGTCCGGTTCTTCGGAGAGGAGGCCGCACGCGCGCTGGCCGAGGAAGGCCACGCCGCCGACCTTCTTCTCGGCAACAACGTTCTGGCGCATGTGCCCGACCTCAACGACTTCGTGCGCGGCCTGAAGCTTCTGTTGAAACCCGATGGCGTCATCACGATGGAGTTTCCTCACGTGATGCGGCTCATCGAGCGCAACCAGTTCGACACGATCTACCACGAGCACTTCTCCTACTTCTCTTTGGCGACGGTCATGCGGGTGTTCGCCGCTCACAACCTGCGCATCTTCGATGTCGAGGAGCTCGCGACCCACGGCGGATCGCTTCGCATCTTCGCCGCGCACGACCGAAGCGAGCGACACCGGACCGGAGCCACGGTCGCGGACCTTCTCGAGACCGAAGAGCGGCACGGCCTGAGCGAGCTCGGCACCTACACGGCGTTCGACGCCCAGGCCCGGTCGACCCGAAAGAAGATCCTCGAGTTCCTGGCCGACCTCAAGGCCGGTGGTGCGTCGATCGCGGGCTATGGAGCTCCGGCCAAAGGCAACACGTTGCTCAACTACTGCGGCATCGGACCCGATGTCGTCGAGTACACCGTCGATCGCAACCCGCACAAGCAGAACAAGCTCCTGCCCGGCAGCCACATCCCGGTTTTGGCTCCCGAACATCTCCGGGAGACCCGGCCCGACTACGTCTTCATCCTGCCCTGGAATCTGCGCGACGAAATCAGCACGGAGTGGGCCGAAATCTCCGAATGGGGCGGGCGCTTCTTCGTCGCGATCCCCGAAGTCGAGATTCTCTAGGCGGCAACCTCCTCACCTCGAGCGGGCGCTCGCCGTCTGGTCGTGGCGGCCGACTTTCGTGCAGATCGTCTTCGACGCCCGTTGCAACTCTGAGGGATCACTACCGACAGTGGGCCGC
>CALZIK010000029.1 GCA_945787635.1 Thermoanaerobaculia bacterium
GCTGTGGGTGACCTCGAGCGCGGTGGACACCGACTTCACCGCCAAGTTGATCGACGTCTACCCACCCGGCGGCGACGCCGATGGTTTCGCCATGAATCTCACCGACGGCATTTTGCGGATGCGCTATCGAGACTCTCGCGAGCGACCCGTTCTCATGGCGCCGGGAAAAGTTTACGCGATCGAGTTCGAGCTACAGGCCACGAGCAACCTTTTCGCCGCGGGGCACCGCATCCGCCTCGACATCTCGAGCAGCAACTATCCGCGCTTCGATCCCAACCCCAACACCGGGGAGCCGCTCGGTGTTGGCGGAGGTCCCGTGGCGGCCGAGAACGTCGTTTACCACGACGCCAGCCGGCCCTCCCATGTCCTGCTTCCGTTCATCGCGACGTAGGCGGCCGACTTGACGGAACGGCGGCTCCGGCCGCCAAGCTCGCTCCGCTGCCGATCAGTCCTGCGCCGGCTGGAGGTCGCGCACCGCGACGATGCCTTCCAGGCTGGTCGCCTGCGTGGCGGCTCGCACGATCGCGTCCGCCATCGCCTCCGCCGCCAGAGCTCCGATCACCGTCAGATTGGCTTCACCCGCGAAGGTGCCGGTCGCGAGCGAGAAGATCAGATCGCCGTCGCTCGGCAGGTGCGACGGTGAGATCGCCCGGGCATAGCCGTCGTGGGCCATCATGGCCATCTTCTTGGCTTCGACTTGAGTGAGAGCAGCGTTCGTGGCCACGACACCGATCGTGGTGTTCTCCTGCGGCGGTGGCGAGCGTCGTCGTCCGAGGTTGCCCGAACGCAGAAGCGTCCGCGCATCGGCGAGCCCCTTGCCGTCTTCGCCCCGCACACCGGCCACGACCTTGCCGGTCGCCGGGTCGATGATGTCGCCGACCGCGTTGACCGCCACCAGGGCGGCGACCACCAGTCCGTCGGGCAGAGTGATCGAGGCGGTACCGATGCCGGCCTTCATGTTCCGGCCCGGCCCGCCCATCTTGCCCACCGTCGCGCCGGTTCCCGCGCCGATGTTGCCTTCCGCGACCGGGCCGTCGCTGGCCGCCTTGGCCGCCGCGTAGCCGCAGTCCGCTCCGGGACGGATGTGGGGCTTGCCGCCGACGCCGAGGTCGAAGAGGATCGCCGCCGGAACGATCGGCACCTTGGCGACCCGGGTCTCGTAGCCGATGTCGTGCTCCTCGAGATAGCGAACGACGCCAGTGGCCGAATCCAGGCCGAAGGCGCTGCCGCCCGACAGAACGACGGCGTGCGCTTTCTGGACGTGGTTGACGGGATCGAGTAGCGCGATCTCCCGGGTGCCGGGTGCGCCGCCGCGAATGTCGACGCCGGCGACTGCCCCTTCCGGGCCTGCGAGCACCACCGTACAGCCGGTCGGGCGCTCGTCGAGGGTGTGGTGGCCGACCTTGAGGCCGGCGACATCGGTGAGGCCGCCGGCGAAGGCGACGGGAGTGGCGGCCGGCATGCCCAGAAGAGCCGCGAGGGCGAGTCGGGTGCCGAGGCCCATCATCCGATCCGTTCGGGAACGTGCTGTCATCTTGTGCTCTCCTTTAACCACGTGAGTCGTCCAGGCTAGAACAACCCGCTCAGCGTCAGGCGGAACCACTGACTGTCCACCCGGCCACGATTCTCTTCGAAACGGACGGAATCGGAAAGACGGGTGCCGTCGAAGACGGTGCGTCGGCGGATTCGCGGATCATCGATGAGGTTGAAGGCCTCCAACCGCAGCTTGGTCTGCTTCCAGAGGCGGGCTTCGACGTATACGTTCAAGTGCGACCTCTGGGTCTCGAAGACCACCTCATCGAATCCGAACGAGCGCCGGGGTGAGCTCCAGTTGTAGTCGGCGCCCACGGCCGCTCGACGCTTGGGCAGCTCCTTGCGCAGCGAGGCCTCGAGCGTTTGCTCGCTCTCTCCGGACAGCTCCCTGGCGAGACCGTTGACCGGGTCGGTCACCGAAGACTCCTGCAGCCGGTAGCTGATGTCGGCTCGGGAGTCTCCGAGACCCAGGAAACCGAGCGGTACGGTTATGTCGATGCCTCCGCCGGAGCGCCTGCCGTCGCCGATGTTGCCGACGATCTCGAAGCCTTCGCCGACCGGAAGAAGGTCTTCGACGTCGTCGATCCGGTCGTAGAAGAGCTCGATCTCGACCACGCCGATGTCGCCAAAACGCCGCTCATGGGTCGATTCCAGGTGCCAGGTCCGCTCAGGGCGCAGGTCCGGGTTGCCAAAGTCGAGATCCAGGTCCTCGAAATTGCTCGAGCTGACGAAGTCGAAGAAATCGAGCTGAGAGACCTGGCGTTCGAGTCGCAAGCGCCACTGGCTGACCGCGGAGGGAGAATAGGCGAGCGAGATCGACGGCTTCGGGTAGGTGAAGGATCGGCTGTTGCCCACGTCACCGGACTGGGAGATCTCCGAAAGCTCGTAGGCAAAGCCCAGATCCACGATCACCTTCTCGGCCGCCACCCAGGAGTCGGTCACGAAAACTTCGGTGCGTCGCTCGACGACGCGGGTGTCGGAGCCCTCGACGTCGATCGCGACCGGCCCGGAGCCGGTGTCGACGAACAGCTCCGAGGCGCTGTCGACGAAGTTGTCGACCGCCTCGCCGCCGAGCTTGAGGGTGTGGCGAGGCCGGCCGGACCATTCGAGCTCGATCCGGCCGATGGTCTCGCCCGACTCCGAGGTTCGTGGTGAACGGCTCGATTCGAGGGCGCCGTCGTCGCGCGTGATATCGAGACCGGATTCCCCATCCTCACGCGACCGCCGAGCCAGAGCGATGAGCTTGAGTGAGACCGAGCCCGAGAGATCGTGCTCGTAGTCGGCGCCGAGCTCGAATTCGTCGCGGTCGCTGGTGTCCGAGCGCAAGAACAAATCGGTTCCGCCGGTCTCGATGAGGCGGTTGGAAACCTCGGACTCGTCGTTGCGTCCGGTTTCTCCCTTGAGGTTGAACCGCAGGGTGTCGCCGCCGGGGAATCGGGTGTCCGATTTCAGATCCAGGTTGAGCTCGTCGCCCTCACGAAAGAAGACCTCGTCGCGCAGCTCGCCGGCTCGAGTCGCGCTGGAGAACCGTTCCGCTCCCTTGAGATTCCAGTCGTAGGCGTTTCTCTTCAGGCCCAGGAGGTAGTGGGTGTTGCCTCGCCGCGTTCCAACCGCGACCTCGCCGAGCAGGGAAGGGGAGCCGTCCTCGTGGTGCAGCGCCGCCTCCCAGGGCGCCGGGTCACGGCCTCCCGTACCCTGGTCCAGGACCACGTCGAGGACCACGCTGCCCTGGGTGATGTCGCGATCCCCGGCGCCCGTTCCTCCTCGGATCAGCTCCAGGCGAAGCACCTCGCCGGCCCCGATGCGGGCGAGGAGATCCTCCATGCTGTCGGACTTCGAGCTCGGCCGTTTGCCGTTGATTAGGACGTTCACCGCCGCGGCGCCGAAACCGCGCACGTCAGGCTGGTTGCCGAACGGACTCGTGCTCTCGAGCTTGAAGCCGGGGACTTGCCGAACCATATCGAGCGCGGTCACCGGGTTGTAGCGGGCGAAGAAGTCGGGCTCGTAGACGACCACCTGCCCTTCCGCGGCTGGCTCGGGAACCGCCTCGGGCGGTTCTTGCGTTGCCGCTCCACTCGCCAAGAGGAACGGCTGAGAAGCGATCCAGAACAGCCCTGCGAGGCGCGGGCCCCTTCGCGGGGCGCAATCATGCGCCGCGTGATTCATCCGTGGCCAAGTCGGATTCGCAGCATCGGAGACTCCAGAGTGAGGCGAGTGTACGCCAGGCGGCCGGGCAATTCGGGTGAGGGAGCGGGACGGTAACGTAGAATCCAGGCTCGGTGCTACCTCCAACTCGCGCAGCCGCCTCCGGTAAAGGGGTCGATATGAAGAGGAAGACGCTCGGGCGCACGGCCCGGTTCGCACTCTCCCTGTCTCTCGGTGCATCCATCGCGCTCGCCCAGATGCCAGGAACGACCTCAGCGCCCTCGCAAGGACCGGCGCCCGGTCCGACAGCGAGCTCCGGCTGGACGCTGGTCAGCGAAGGCCCCCACGAGCTCGACGCCTCGATCCACGAGACCGTGTGGAGGACCTCGCGCCCCCCCGGCGCACCGCACGATCAGATCGAGGTGCACCGGTACCGCGCACAGCCCGCATCCGACGCCGAGCCCGCCGCGGCGTCCCAGGCGGCGCTCGTGTATCTGCCGGGTACCAACATGAACGGCGAGGCCGCGCTCGGCGACGAGAACCACAATCTGTGGTTCTACCTCGCGCGGCGCGGTGTCGAGGTGTGGGCGCTCGACTACCGCACCCACTTCGTCGCCAACAGCGGGGTGGAAGACCTCGCCTTCATGAGCGGCTGGGGTCTTGCTACCTTCGTCGGCGACGCCGCCCACGCCGCGGCGTTCGCCCGTAGCGAGGGCGGGCACGAGAGCGTCTTCGTCGCGGGGTTCAGCCGCGGCGTCACGCTGGCCTATGCGCTCGCGGCCACCGAGCCCAAGAGCAGCGTCGCCGGGGTCGTCGCATTCGACGGCACGTTCAAGAGCCACGCGCCCAAAGGCGAGTACGATCTCGCCGCTGCGCGCGAGGAGTTCTCGAGCGCCGGGATCTTCGCCTCCGACGTCGCCGGCTCCCGGGGATGGGAGTGGCGCCGGAAGCTGATGGCGGACACCGCGGCGGATCCGAAAGCCCCGGCGCAGAACGAGCCCTTCGAGACTATCGGCGAGGAGCTCGCCGCGATCCTCCACGGCGCCTGGGGCCCGGGAGCGCTGGCGAATCCCATAGACGGGTTTTCCCGGCCCGTGATCCTGGCCCGATTGCTCGCCGGGTACGACCGCTACTATCCGACGGTCCAGAACGTCGAAGGGCGTTCACTTGCGGATCACTTGGACGATCCGAGTACGCCAATCGATGACGGCTGGGCCGAGCTCGATCTTCCGGTGCTCTACTTCGGCTCCACCGGCATGCAGCGGTTGCTCGGTCCCAGATGGCTTCTGGACGGCATCCACTCCGCCGCCGAAGCCGGGGGCAAGGACTTCACGATCCACGTTCTCGAGGGCTACGGCCATCTCGACGTGCTGGTCGGGGAAAGCGCCCGAGCCGACGTCTTCGAGCCGACCCTCGCATGGATCGAGAGGCACCTGCCATGAAGAGGCCGGCCGACGGTCGACACGGAGGTCGACCGCTACATACGGATCGGTCACGAACCGCGGTCGACGCCCCTATCGACCGTCCTACGGTTTCAGCACCACGCCCTGTAGCGGTCGACGTCCCTGTCGACCGTCTTCGTGTGGCGCGGTCGACGGCCCCATCGATCATCTCCGTTTGTAGCGGTCGACGTCCCTGTCGACCGTCCCGGGCTGCTCGCGGCCTGATCGTGCTGCTCGCGCTCGGCCTTCTGCTCGCTTCGTCGATGCATGCCGCCGACACCGCCTCGCGCCCCGCCGACCAC
>CALZIK010000030.1 GCA_945787635.1 Thermoanaerobaculia bacterium
CACCGTCCTCGACCTGCAACTCGTTCGGACGCTGGCTCTGATGATACTGCCCCGCGGACGCCCGTAGCGCTCCCGCCCGTCCAAGATCGTAGACGAGGTTCAGACGCGGACTCAACTGGTCTTCGTCAGTGTGGGTCTGGCCGTCATAGCGCGCGCCGAGCTCGAGAACCAGGGCGTCTCCGATACGGAAGCGGTCGGCGAAGTACAGGGCGTGGCTCTCGGCCGAGAAGCTGTCCACGAACCGCGTCAGGCCGTCCGATCCGAGCGCGCCATCGAAAGCGAAGTCGTTGGTGTAGTCGTAGGAGACGTCGTAGTTCCTCGCCTCGCCGCCCCATTTCAGGTAGTGACTCGGGGAGAGCTGGAAGCTCCAGTCCTGACGAAGACCGAAAACGTCCATCGCCCTGAGGTCGCGAATCGCGGCGGATGCCCCGACCCCCTCCTCCGTCGCTCGCCGATCGTCCTCGACCGTTCCGGCTGAAAGAACCGTATCGACGAACATCGAGTCACCGATCGCGGCCTGGTGATTGAGCCACACGTATGAGTTCTCGTACTCCGAATCAATCGTGTCGCTCTCCGGGTCGCCGAAGTCATCGAGCTCCATCTCCTCCTCTTCGAAGCTGTCGTTGGACAGCAGAGCGCTTACGGAGAGGGTGTTGGCCGGCGAGAACGAGTGCTCGACCCTGCCGATGAAGTCCCAGTATCGAGGCCCTGACGCCGTTCTCACCTCATCCTCTTCTACTTCGTCTCCGTTCAAGAACTCGATCACCCCATGGCGACCTGAGACCCGCCAGCGGGTCTCGTCCTCAGCGCCGAGGCTGCCTGAGGCGCCCGCCCAGATACTCAAGACGCTGATCCCCAGATGGCCAGAGAGGTCGGACGAAGCCTTCACGGTCGTCAGGTCCAGAACACCCGCCATCTTGTCTCCATACTCGGCGGGAAATCCGCCGGGGATCAAGTCCAGCGATCCGATGACCTCGGGGTCGATGATGCTGAAGATACCGTTGTCGAAGTCCTTGACGTGATACGGCTCGAAGATCTCGAGACCGTCGATCCGGATTGTGGTGTCCCGAACCAACCCTCCCCGAACGTTGAACTGTGCCGTTACCTCCCTCGCTGTGACCCCGGGGATCGCGCGAATGCCGCGGAGCAAGTCGTTGCCGAGACGCGGGAGCGCCAGGACCTCTGCGCTGCTCAAGGCTCCCGTCGCGATCGGCTCTGTGCGATCGATCCCATAACTCGCGGTGACGTCGATCTCCGCGAGAATCGTCTCAGCGACTCCCAAGGTGAACGACAGCAGACCCCGCTCACCTTCCTGGACGATGAGTTGCTCGGTCACCGGCTGAAAACCCACGAGCTGCGCCGTAACCTCATAGGTACCCGGCGGCAGCCGCAGCTGAAAAGATCCTTCGGCGTCGGTGACGGTCTTGGCGGCGGGCCCCGGTTCCACCGTGATCTCGACTCCGGCGAGCGGTCGCCCGGCCTCGGTGTTTACGCTGCCCGTCACGAGCTTGGACACCTGGACGTCCTGGGCCGCCAGAGTCGAGGCGATGAGACTGGCGGTACTGATCAAAAGGGCAATCGCGAGTCGGCTAGGCTGCTTCATGACTGAATACTCCCTGAGGTTTCTTTTTTCGAGACTCTCTCGCTCGACCCAACTATAGATGCCCGGGCCGGTGAGATGAGTGGCGGAAGCGCATGGGAATCGAACCCACCCTCGACCGAGCATCCCCGACCGAACAACGGTTTTGAAGATTGGCGGGATCCAACTGACGACAACAGTCGGCAACTGGTAACCACAGACAGGACAGTCGACTACCGAGCCCTGCCTTGTTGAGCTCTGTTGACCAGAGTGGTCGAGAGTTGCCTTCTACTGCACCACCAGTGCACCACGAGAATCGTGGTTAGAGCGGGCTACTCGAGTCCCGCTGAAACCTCAGATCCCGCTCGCCAATGCAGCTTTCCACGATGCACAACCGCCACCACCTTGCGCAGCGCTCTCACATCCTGTGTCGGGTCCTCCTCGAGTGCTACGAAACTCGCTAGCTTCCCTGGCTCGATGGTTCCGTAGTCCTGCTCGCGCCCAAGCGCCCGCGCGCCGTGGAGGGTGGCCGCCGTCAAGGCTTCCGCCGGCGTCAGCACTTCGTGATCGACCAGAGCTTCGATCTCGTGCAGGACGGTTGGAGCCGAATCCTCGAGCGGTGAGAACCAGTCCGTGCCCGTCGATAGCGCGACCCCGCTGCGCTGGGCGGCCCGCGTCAAAGCGGCCATCAGCTCCGTCGTGCATCCGTATCGGTCGTCGCCCGGACGAGCGTGGTTGGAGAGTGTCGGATCGAAGACAGCTCCCCGTCCGACCATCTCTTCGAAGAGCGCGGTCATCTCCGGGCTGTCGGCCTCGACCAGAGCTGGATCGAAGCTCGGCCGTTGCCTGATATTGGCTCCAGCGTAGGGGCTCGGATCGAGATCGGCGTCCTGCCACGCGATTCCGCAGGCATGGGAGATCACGTCCACACCGGCGCGCACTACATCCAGCGGACGGGAAGGGTAGACCGTCGCATGGGCCCAGACCTTCAAACCCTGTCGGTGGGCCTCGTCCGCGAGGCGGCCGATCAAGTCGGGCTCGAAGCCGAGGTAGAGCTTCAACGCCGAAACCTGCGCCCCATCCGCCCGTGCGATAGCCCTCGCGAGATCGCTCGTGTCCGTCACCGCCTGTGCCCAGGGGGACTCGCCCGGACGGTAGCCGATCGAAGAACGGGCCATGCGCGGATCCCGAGCCGCGAACTCCGGTCCACCAAAGACCGCCGAATTGTAGATGTCCGGGCCCAGCCGCTCGCCGGCCAGGATGTCTCGTCGGGCGCCCGCGATCACCCTGGCGTCGCCCGCCATGTCCCGGATCACGACCACACCGCCGAGAAACATCCGCTCGAGCTCGTCGTACATCGCTTCGCGCGACTCCAGAAAGCGCCGCATGAGGTGGACATGTGAGTTGATCAGGCCGGGGATGACATGGCGACCCGTCAAGTCGTGCACCTCGGTGCCCGGCGGCAGGGTCTGCGCGCCCGTCGGAAACACCGCCTGGATCCTGTCCTGGTCCATTAGGACCGTCGTGCCGGCTGCGTGCACGCCGCGCGCTGGATCGACGAGGGTCACGCCCGTCAGAGCGAGCGGCCGCGCCGCCGGTTGTAATTCGGTGGACGGTCGCGGGGCCGGCTGAGCGACGGCAGGGCGAATCGCCAGGGCGAGGATCACCGCGGTCTGCAGAGACAGCCACGGCACCCAGGAGCGAGGTGTCGTTCGTCGGTCGGTCAGCGACTTCATTCGGATTCCTCTCGGGGAGGTGTGCGCACCGGAGTCGTCGACCTCGCGGCGAGCCGCCAAGCGGCGTCGGCGTCCTCCCGCTCGAAGACACTCAACACCCTGAGCAGTCGAGGCGCAGGGCGACCAGATACGGTGGCGTCCATCTCGATCACAGCGATGACGATCGCGCGGTTGTCGCCCAGGATGACCTCCTGTGGGCTCACGGTCATCGACTCGACTTGGAGCATTCGCACCGAATCCGGGTCGACTCCTGTCACCCAGGCCTTCGTTTCGACGGCTCCGTTGGGCGCCACGAAACGATAGTCATCCTTCATCAGTTCATTGAGAGCCTCGGTGTCCCCATCGAGCCACCAATGATGGGACTTGCGCTCCAAGTCCATCAGCGCGTCTCGCTCCGCATCGCTTGGATTCACCCCAGCCTCGCTGCTCTCATCCTGCGAGCTGTTCAGTCCGCTCGGCGCATCGGACTCCCCGAACGAAGTCGGCGGCGACAACAGCAATGCCAGCGCCAGGAAAGTTGGACCTGCAATTCTCGAGTAACCAGTCATCTACTCCTCCTGTCAGATCTAGGCGTTGGGCGGTCGTCAACTCTCGGGGCCGGTGACGCATTCTCGCACCTTTTCTCACACCGCGCCGTCGGTCAATGAGGGAAACGCCTCATCTGCGGCGCTTCGAGACGCAATGGCCAGTGGGAGCGAGGTCTCACCTCGCGTTTGAGCGGCAAATGGCGGAAGCGCATGGGAATCGAACCCACCCTCGACCGAGCATCCCCGACCGAACAACGGTTTTGAAGACCGCAGGAGGCACCAGCCCCCGAGCGCTTCCGTGGCGGATTGTAGCTTGAGCGACGCCCGGCCGCCCCGACCTTCGGGCTAGGCCGCTCAGGTGAAGCCGGAACCGGCTCCGCAGCCGCCGCCCGGCGCGGGGGCCGACTTGCCATCCGAGCTCGAGGCGAAGGTCGAGAACTGCTTCTCGAGGCGCTCGGCGTCGCATTCGGGGCACGTGAGGCCGTCCGCGGTTTCTCCGATCCTCTGGAGGATCTCGAAGCGGTGGCCGCAATCGGCGCAGGCGTATTCGTAAAGGGGCATGGTCGATCTCCGGCGAAAATTTTATGGGAAAAGGCGTCGGTCGACACGGAGGTCGACCGCTACAGGGGGAACGGCGTGGGGCGGTGCGGAATTCCCGGCCCCGGCCGCCAAGACGTCGGGCATGGAGACCCGACGCTACCTCGGCGCAATCCTGTCGGGTCGGCCCCGCTGGCCTGTAGCTTCGAATACGAGTCGGGAGCGGACACCAAGGAATGGTGTCCCCGATTCCCCGATTCGTGAAGATTTCGTGAGGTCCGGCCCCTAGAATCAACGTGATGAGCAACGGACGCCGAGTCCTCGTCATCGAGGACGACCTGGACATTGCCCGGCTGGTCGAGCTCCACCTGCGCGATCTCAACTGCACGACGGAGATCGCGGCCGACGGCGACCGGGGACTCGAGAGAGCCGAGCGCAACGACTACGATCTCGTGATTCTCGACCTGATGCTCCCGGGCCTCGACGGCCTCGAGATCTGCAAGCGCATTCGGGCCGGAGCCCGAGGCAAGGTCCCGATCCTGATGCTGACGGCGAAGTCCACCGAGATCGACCGGATCCTGGGCCTCGAGGTCGGCGCCGACGATTATCTGACCAAGCCGTTCAGCATTCTCGAGCTCGTGGCCCGCGCCAAGGCTCTTTTTCGACGGGTCGAGCAGCTCGACCGGCCGTCTCCCACCGCGCCCGACTCCATCCGTCATGCGAGCCTTTCGATCGACCGTGCGCAACGCCGGGTCTCGGTCGGCGGCGCCGAGGTCAAGCTCACCGCCAAGGAGTTCGATCTCCTCTACCACTTCGCCTCCCGACCCGGGATGGTCTTTACCCGCAGCCAGCTCCTCGACCAGGTCTGGGGCTACGCCCACGTGGGTTACGAGCATACGGTCAACTCGCACATCAATCGGTTGCGCGCCAAGATCGAGCCCGATCCGACCAAACCCCGTTTCATCGAAACCGTCTGGGGCGTCGGCTATCGCTTCCCCGGCACCGACGAGGCAGGCGGCAGCTAGCCGTGCTCGATACCCTCTACGCCCGCCTCGCGGCCGGGATGCTCGCGATCCTCTTGGCCGTGACCGGCCTGCTTCTCATTCTCGATCTGGTGTCGAGCCGGCGACTTCTGCAGGAGGTCAATCAGGACGTGCACAGGGACCTCGCCCGGCACCTCCTCGAAGACTCGATCCCGTTTCAAGACGGCGAGATCCAGCCCGAGGGGCTCAAACAGATCTTTCACATGCTGATGGTGATCAACCCCGCCATCGAGGTGTATCTGCTCGACGCCGAAGGCCGGATCCTCTCCTACTCCGCGCCCGAAGGAACCGTGGTGCGGATGACCGTCGACCTCGAGCCGATCCGAGAGTTCCTTTCCGGCGAGCCGAAGCTCCCAATTCTGGGAGACGACCCTCGATCGCCCAAGGACCGAAAGGTCTTCTCGGTAGCGCCGCTCGACCGAGACGCGGGCTTCCTCTACGTCATTCTCGGCGGCCAACAGTACGAGACCACCGTCGGGATGTTCCAGACAAGCCGAACCTTGAAGCTCGGGCTCGCGGGTCTGGCCGCCACGCTCCTGGCCGCGATCGCAGCCGGGCTGTGGATGTTCGCCCGCATCACGCGCCCCGTGCGAACGCTCGCGACCGCGGTGCGCCGGTTCCAGAGTAGCGAGTTCGAGTCCCCGGAGCTCCTGCGCGCGTCGCCTCGCGGCTCAAGGGAGTCCTCGGAGCGGGCCGACGAGATCGGCGGCCTCGAGCAGAGCTTCACCGAGATGGCTCGGCGCCTCTCGGAGCAGATGCACGAGATCAAGAAGACCGACGCGCTGCGACGAGAGCTGGTCGCGAACGTCTCCCACGACCTGCGTACGCCGATCACCTCATTGCGCGGCTACCTCGAGACCCTGATCGTCAAATCGGATCAACTCTCCGACGAGGAAAAGCAGCAGTACGTCGAGACGGCCCTGCGGCACAGTGAGCGTCTTGGGGATCTGGTCTCCAGCCTTTTCGAGCTTTCGAAGCTCGACTCATTGACCACCGAGATCGCCATCGAGCGGGTAGCCCTCGGCGAGTTTCTTCAGGACGTGCTCCAGGGCTTTCGGCTCCGCTGCCGCGACCAGGGCATCGAGCTCGCTTCGGCGATCGACCCCGGCGAGGCAGTCTTCGTCGCCACCGACGTCGGCCTGATCGAGCGAGTGCTCGGCAATCTGCTGGACAACGCCATCCGGCACACCCCGAGCGGAGGCCGCGTGACGCTGAGCCTCGGTCGCATGGAGAGCGGGTATCGGGTAGCCGTGGAGGACACCGGCCCAGGCATCTCCGAAGAGGACCTTCCCCATCTCTTCGACAGGTTCTACCGGAAGTCGGGCACGGCGGAGGGCGCTCCGGAGGGTGCAGGCCTCGGCCTGGCAATCGCCCAACAGATCCTGCGACTCCTGGGAAGCTCGCTCGAGGTCTCGACCTCTCGTGGTGGGAAGGGCTCGGGGTCGACCTTCTCCTTCGTTCTGCCCCGATCCTGAGCGCCCCTGCGGGCCCTGAACGCTCCCGAGCGAGGGCCAATTCTCGGGCCCGAGGACCCGCGCTTCGCGGCTCGTGAGCAAAACGTGAGCTTTCGGGGATGGGCACGTGACCGCGGCTCGCAAAGATCCTCGGGTCGGGCAGGGCGCAACGTGGTGTTGAGGCTCGAAGCCGCGGCGAGAACCACGAACAAGGAGGAATCAATGAAAGCACAATCGTCCATCAGCACCGCGAACGTCGCGAACACCGGAGTGGGGCGCCTGGGGCTCGCTCTGGTCTGCGCGGTCGCTCTTTTCGGCGCTTTCGGCGCCACGGGAGCCGCCGACGCCGCCGAATATGAGGTCACCGTCTATAACGCCTCGCCTCAGATCCTGTCTCCGCCGATGGTAGTCAGCCATCAGTCGAGCGTCAGCGTCTTCGAGGTCGGCTCGGCGGCTTCGGACGAGCTCGCGGCGCTGGCCGAGGACGCCGACGCGGAGGGCTTGATCGCTCTTCTTCAAACCACCAGCGGGGTCCGCGACGTGGCGATCGGCGGCGGCGTGATTCTGCCCGGAAGTTCCGCGACGGTGCGAGTCGACGCCGGCGGCAGCGCCCGGACATTCACCATTCTCGGCATGCTGGTCACGACCAACGACACCTTCTACTCGGCCACAGAAAGGGTCAACCGCGGCAAGACCTTCTACGGCAACGCCTACGACGCCGGCAGCGAGGCCAACACCCTGAGCTGCAGCCACATCCCCGGTCCGCCGTGCGGAAACGGCGGCGTTCGGGTCACCGCGGGCGCCGAGGGCGCGGTTACCATCAGCCAGGGCATCAACCGCGGCACGCTGCGGGAGTTCGACTGGCGCAACCCGACGGTCAAGATCAAGGTCAAGCGCGTCGCAGAGTAAGCACGGGCGTAGCCGTAACGCGAGGGGCCGGACCGCCGCAGGCGGCCGGCCTTTCGTTCGTTCGTAGCGATCGACGCCTCGGTCGACCGTTGGATCGCTCGCTGATGATGGTCGCTCTTCGCGCCGCCCGTGTTGGATTCGGTCGACAGGGACGTCGACCGCTACAAGGGATACGGGAGCAACCGACGGTCTCCGGGCAAAATCGGTCGAGAGGGGACTCGAAGGAGCCGTGGCCCGAAGCTAGTTGTTCGGGGCGCCGGCGTTGATCCAGGAGATGACGCGCGCGAGCTGGGCGTCGGTCAGGAAAGGGCCACCGTCGGGCATGCGCTCACCCTCGATGCCGGCGTCACCGCGGAGCTTCTTGACGATGTAGCTCGATTCGGGATCTCCGGGCTCGACCCGGTCGAACTGCGCCTGCTGGTTCGAGGGCACGTTGACCAGGTTCTCAAAGCTCATGCCGGCCGCGAGGACCAGGCCTCCTCTGGCGCTGTCGGCATTGTGGCAGCCAAACGAATCGCAGGTGGGCGTGAAAATGTCGCGCTGCAGCTCGGTCAGGGTCGCGACGCCTCCCGCGCCCCCGCCGGTGGCGCACACCGGCAGAGACTTGAGATCACCCTTCTTCTCCACCAGGTCCACGCACAGGGTCAGCTCGGTGCCGCTCTCGAGATCGCCGCCAACGGGCTGGACCGTGACCATCATCAGCGAGTCGGCCTCGATGCTCTTCCTGATCTTCTTCTTGGCCACGAACGTGCCGTCGCCTTTCGGCTTGACCCTCAGGGTCACCTTCTGCTGCTGCTTGCCGGTGGTCATGTCCTCGAAGGTCGCCACGACGGTCACGGTGGCCGGCAGCGCCCCGCCGTCGGGTGCCACTACCGCGCCCGAGACCTGTACCCAGTTCTTCTTGACCGCCAAAGCGGTCGGAAAGAACCAGGAGTGCACCAGCGTCGCCTCGCCCGCCGCCAGCGCCTCGGTGAGCTTGAAGAAGGTCTTCAAACGCTGAAAGTTGTCGCCCGAAAAGTCGAGCGCGCAGCCCTGGGCGAGCAGGGTCACGGCCAGCAGAACGGCGGCAAAAGCGCGTGTGAAAAAACGATGCGTCTGCGTCATATCGAACGACTTCCTCTGGATGCTTCGGGAAAGTGCCTCGGCGGCAGCGGGCCGGGTGGTTGCGGGCAAGCCCCCTGTCCGAATTCTTACAGATTCCAGGTTCCAATGCCGCGGCCGGACCGGCCCGTGCCAAGAATGCGCGAGCCGCTAGAAGTCCATGATCCCGTCGTCCGGGAAGACCTTCCGGCGCAGGCGTCTCATCCCGGCGAGCCAGCGATCGTAGTCGGCGGCCTTGCGCTCGAAGTAGGTCTGGACCGGCGGGTGCGGCAGGATGAGAAAACGCTCTTCGGCCAGGCCCTTCACGACCGCGTCAGCGACGTCCTCGGGGGTCAACACGCCGTCCATCGAGGCCGCGGCGGCCGGCGCGGCGTGCTCGTCGCCCCGAAACATCCGGGTAGCGACCGCCTCGGGGCAAAGCGCCGAAACCTTGAGGCCCTGCTCGCCGTGAGTGATCGACAGGGCTTCGGCAAAACCCAGGGCCGCGTGCTTCGAGACCGAGTAGGCGGCATCGCCGACCTGATTCAGAAGACCTGCGGCCGAAACGGTCTGGAGAAGATAGCCTCCGCCCCGCCGGATCATTCGTGGCACGACCGCGCGCGCCGCCCAGACATGGGACATGAGATTGATCCTCCAGATTCGCTCCCACTGCTCGTCGGTCTGGGACGTCGCCGTCCAACCGGGGGCGTCCGAGAAAGCCACCCCCGCATTGGAGCAGAAGAGATCGATCGGCCCCAAATCGCCTTCGACGCGCTCGACGGCCGCGCGCAGGTCCGCTTCCTTCGACACATCGACCTCGAGCGCCAGGCCCCCGATCGACTCGGCCACGACGGCTGCACCCTCCCCGTCGAGATCGGCCACCGCTACGGCCCGGGCGTCTTCCTCGTGAAAGCGCTCTGCCATCGCGCGCCCGATGCCGTGCGCCGCGCCGGTGATGCAGACGATCTTGCCCTCGAGTTTCATATTCATCCAGTCCTTCGGCTTTGGGAGACCGTCACCGACATTCAGCTCTTGGCGTCATGGGTGACGTAGAGCGCCAGGGTCTCGGCGACCAGCGCCGGCTTGTCCTCACCCTCGATCTCGACCTCGACTTCGGTTTTCACCACGATCCGAGCCCGCTCCTTCTCCCGGACGCCGGTGATTCTCATGTGGACTCGGACCCGGCTTCCGGCGCGCACTGGCTGAAGAAAGCGGAGCTTGTCGAGACCGTAGTTGACCGCCATCACCGTGTCTGCGGGCACTACCGAAACGTCTCTCAGAAGCCTGGGCAGAAGCGACAGTGTCAGGAAACCGTGGGCGATGGTCCCGCCGAAGGGTGTTTGCGCCGCTCGCTCGGGATCGATATGGATGAACTGATGGTCTTCGGTAGCGTCGGCGAACGCGTCGATTCTCGATTGGTCGATCTCGAGCCACTCCGACGGCGGCGCCTTCCAGCCGGCCATGCCGAGAAGCTCCTCTCTAGTGACGATCATCGGCATCGGTCCTCTGCCCCGCTAGTCGAAGAGCCTGTTGATCCGGTTCTTGGAAATCGCCTGGACCGCCATCAGGCCGCACTGGCGCACGCCTTCGATCAACGACGCGAAGCGCGGGTCTCGGGTATCGCCGCGAAGGTACCGGCTGTAGATCTGCTGGATGATGACCGCGATCTTGAACACTCCGTAGACATAGTAGAAGACCAGCTGGTCGAGGTTCTGACCGGTGAGCTCCGCGTAGCGCTCGGCGACCGCCAACCGAGTCGGGTTCCCCGGGAGCGTGGTCGGGCTGAGCTCGAGCCGCAGCATCTCGGGTGGGTCGTCCGGATCCACCCAGTAGCCGAGCGAGGTTCCGAGATCCAACCTCGGGTCGCCGACGGTGGCCATCTCCCAGTCCAACACGGCGACGACCCTGTCGAGGTCGGGGGCCTCGAGGACCAGGTTGTCGTACTTGAAATCGTTGTGGATCAAGGCCGCACCCTCGTTCGATGGGATCGCGTCGCCGAGCCAGGCCATGGCTTTCTCGATCGCCGGGATATCGTCGGTCCGAGCGGCCAGGTAGCGTTTCGACCAGCCCTCCACCTGCCGGCGCGCGTAGCCCTCCGGCCGGCCGAGGTCGGCGAGACCGACCTCGCCGACCTCGATCGCATGAAGCTCGGTGAGCGTCTGGATGAGAGCGTTGGCGATACCCGCCATGGTTTCCGCAGCCGGTGCGGTCTCGATGCTCATCCGGGGCCGCAAGATCACTCCGGTCACCCTTTCCATGAGATAGAACGGCGCACCCAAGACGCTCGGGTCGTCACAGTAGACGAGCGGCTCGGGCGCCTTCGGATAGCTCGGCGCGAGCGACGACAGAATCTTGAACTCGCGCCCCATGTCGTGGGCCGATTTGATGTCGGCTCCGAACGGCGGCCGGCGGAGCACCAGCTCGCGCTCCCCGACCGCAACCAGGTAGGTGAGATTGGAAAAGCCGCTGGGAAACTGCCGGACCCGGATCTCGCCCCGAAACCGTGGCAAGCGCTCGCGGAAGAAGCCCTCGAGGGCCGGTAGGTCGAGCTCCTCTCCGGCGCGCACGCCGACCGGACGATCGAGCAGCGGTGAGGTCTCTGGTGATTCCACGTAAACTCCGAAGGTACACGCTACTCGAACCGGGCGCGCGCGAAACCGGGCGCCGACTCTACCAGCACGGATTTTCTCGAACGAAAGGCCACCGTCGATGGACTTCACGATCTCCGACGAGATGCAGACCACTTTGACCATGATCGAAGAGTTCGTAGAGAAGGAGCTCCATCCGATCGAGTTTCTGTTTCTCAACGAGCCCTTCCGAGACCTGCTGCCAAGGATTGAAGAGAAACGAGCCAGGGTCCGCGAGATGGGCCTCTGGGCGCCCAACCACCCCACCGAGTACGGCGGCATGGGGCTCGGTCTGGTCGAGTACGGCCTGATCTCAGAGGCCCTCGGCGGCTCACCGCTAGGCCACTTCGTCTTCGGATGTCAGGCGCCGGACGCCGGCAACATCGAGATCCTGCACCTCCATGGCACCGACGCCCAGAAACGCGAGTGGCTCGGGCCCCTGGTCGCAGGCCGGATTCGAAGCTGCTTTTCGATGACCGAGATCGAGATGCCGGGCTCGAATCCGGTCTTGATGGAAACCAGCGCTGACAGGAACGGAGCCGACTACGTGATTAACGGGCGCAAGTGGTACACGACCGCGGCAGACGGGGCCGCCTTTGCGATCGTCATGGCCGTGACCAACCCCGACGCCGCGCCTCACGAGCGGGCCTCGATGATCATGGTCCCCACCGATACGCCGGGGTTCGAGATCGTCCGCAACATCGCGGTGATGGGCGAGGCCGGTGAGGACTGGATGAGCCATTCCGAGATCGTCTACCGCGACTGCCGCGTGCCGCGAGCGAATCTCCTCGGCGACGAGGGACGGGGTTTCGTGATCGCCCAGGAGCGACTCGGGCCCGGGCGGATTCACCACTGCATGCGCTGGCTGGGCATCTGCCGGCGGGCGTTCGAACTGCTCTGCACGCGGGCGGCCACCCGCCGGATCGGTCCGTCCCGAACCCTCGCCGACAAGGAGATCGTTCAAGCCTGGATCGCCGAAAGCGCGGCCGAGATCGAGGCGGCGCGAGCGCTGACGCTTCAGACCGCCTGGAGAATCGAGCAGTACGGCTGGAAGCAGGCTCGTGAGGAGATCTCGATGATCAAGTTCCTGGTCGCGGGCACCATGCTTCGAGTGATCGACCGCGCTCTCCAGGTGCATGGCGGTCTGGGCATGACCGACGACACGCCGCTGGCGTTCTGGTACCGGCACGAACGCGCGGCGCGCATCTACGACGGCCCCGACGAGGCGCACAAGCAGTCGCTGGCACGGCGAATCTTGAAGCGCTACCGGTAGCGCTTCGCGGCAGCGCCCCCTCCGAGAGCTCGGGCCTGGCCGCTACGACGCCGGCTCGTCCTCGTCCGACTCGCTAAAGGGTCCACGGGGCAGGCACACGACGCTGTTCTCGCGCAAAAAGACACCCATGTAGCCCGCCTCCATCTTCTTCTTTGCAGCGAGAGCACATTCGACCGCGGTGCGGTTCGTGTCGGTCAGAACGAGCTTGAGCGACCGCGGCGCCTTCTTACCCCAGGCGATACCCCAAGTCGGCGGATCGATGGTCAGCTCCTCGACTTCGGCCTTTTTCCCAGGATCCACGAGGGCAACGCGATGGGAATCCTCGACATCGATCCGTCGGTCTTCGGAGTAACCGTATTCAATCCACGCCAGCGCTATCTCCATCCACTCTTCGTGGGCCATTCGGCTGAGCTCGGCCTCGAATTCCGCGAGCTCGTCCTTGGCAATGTCGATTTCCGTCTGCCACATGGCACCTTCGCGCCCCACGCCCACATTTCCGGTGTCGCCGGGGCGCTGCGCCCACAGTGGCAGGGTCATGAGCACCATCAACGTCGAGACGAGTATCACTCTGGTGGATCGCATATCAGCCTCCTCTCGGTCCGATCGGGCCTTGGACAAAGAAGCCTAACCCCGCCCACTCTAGGAAGCAAGATCGGGACCTACCTGAACGGGTTGGCAGCCAGTCTCACAAAAATCCGGGCCGAGTTACTCTTCGTCGATACGAACGATCTGCTTGCCAAAGTTCTGGCCCTTGAGCATGCCGATGAAAGCCGCGGGAGCGGCGTCGAGGCCCTCGGCCACCGATTCGCGGTAGCGCAGCTTGCCTTCAGCGAGCCACTTCGAGCCCTTGATCACCCACTCGCGGCAGAGCTCCGGATAATGAAAGACGATGAATCCCTGCATGCTGAGGCTTCTGCCGATCATCACGAACAACCCGCGAGGGCCAGGCGGTAGCTCCGAAAACTCGACGTTGTAGTCGGCGATCATGCCGCACAGAACGATCCGTCCGTTCTGGCGCATGTTGAAGAGCGCCGCCTCGAAGATCGGTCCCCCAACGTTTTCGAAGTGCACGTCGATACCTTTCGGACAGGCCGCCCGCACCGCCTTGCCGGCCGAGCCCGCGCTCTTGTAGTTGATCCCCGCGTCGAATCCGAGCTCGTCGGTCAGAAACGCGACCTTGGCGTCGCTCCCGGCGGAACCCGCTACGTAGCACCCCATGTTCTTGGCGATCTGGCCGACCACCGACCCGACCGCTCCGGAGGCCGCGGTAACGAACACGGTCTCTCCGAGGGCGAGCCTGCCGATCGCGGTCAGCCCGACATAGGCGGTCATCCCGGGCATTCCGAGAATGCCGAGATGGTAGGAGAGCGGCGCAAGGTCCGGATCGACCTTCAAGACACCCTCCCCATCGGTGAGCGAGTAGCTTTCCCAGCCGAGCATGCCCGAGACCCAGTCGCCTTCGCCAAACCCATCGCGCCGGCTCGCGACCACCTGACCGACGACACCCCCCTGGAGCGGCTCGCCGACCTCGAACGGCGCAATGTACGACTTCCCCGCGTTCATGCGCCCGCGCATGTAGGGATCGACCGAGAGAAAGACGTTGCGCACCAGAAGCTCCCCGTCTCCCGGCTCCGCGACGGGCATTTCATCGAAGGCGAAGTTGTCGAGCCCCACCCAGCCCTCGGGCCGACTTTCGAGGAGCACCCTACGATTGATCTCGGGCATCGCTTCTCCCCGGCCTTCAGCCTCGGACTAGAACAGCCGCCATCGCCATGTCGGTGACCTGGAGTGCGACCTCGTCACCGGACACCCGGCCGTCGCGCTCGAACCACTTGCTGAGCCA
Source organism: Thermoanaerobaculia bacterium (assembly GCA_945787635.1). Taxonomy (GTDB): domain Bacteria; phylum Acidobacteriota; class Thermoanaerobaculia; order Multivoradales; family JAHEKO01; genus CALZIK01. The sequence goes on from CALZIK010000030.1 coordinate 14,609, forward strand.
AAGCACCATGCCGAGGAGGGTAAACGTCGCGACGGTGCTGTCGAGCCGGCGCAAGCGATTCTCGGCGGCCAGCGCGTCGATGGCCTGGCGAATGGTGTCGTAGTAGGACCGCTTCCGCTCGGTGATCTCCCGGTAGTGCTCCCCCAGAAGAGCCTTGGTCTCGTCGATCACCAGAATCGTGAAGGCCCCGTCCTCTTGTTCGACGGTGATCCGCGCGAGCGCGTAGATCATCGCGCGCAGCCGCGAGGCGCTGTCGGTCGCGACGGCAGCGGCCTCGGCCGTCACCTCTTCGAGCACATCCATCGCATAGCTCATGATCGCGTAGAGAAGCTCCTGCTTGCTCTCGAAGTGATAGTAGAGGCCGGGCTTGGTGACGTCGGAGCGCTCGGCGATCACATTCATGGAAGTGGCGTCGTAGCCGAGCTCGAGAAAGACACGCGCCGCCTTGCGCAGAATGTCGGACTTCCGGTCGCTCCCCTTGAGGACGATTTCTTTGAGGGCGGTGGTCATGGCAGGGCTCGACTTGGATTATAGGACAGCGCGCCGGCGAGCAATCACCCGTATCGCGGTCGCGCAGTCCGAGCCCGTCTTGAACGGCCGGCCCGTCAGTACGCGGGGGCGTTGTCGTCGCCCCGGTCTTCTTCTTCATTCGCGATCACGGCGTTGAAGCTGGTGACCTCGAAGCGCGCGCTGTCCACGCTGTATAGACCCGGAAAGACGACCCGGAAGGGGCGCTGGTCTCCCGGGCTAAGGGCATTGACATCCATCGAGGCGAGCCTCTCGCCGACGACTTCGCCCTCTGCGTCGAGAACGGTGACCGTCACCGCCACATTGGCCGCGTGAAAGTCGCTCGGATTGCCGATGACGCCACTGATGGCGACGCCATCCGCATTCGCGCCCACACTCGCGTCCCAGCTGACCACCTCGAGTGGATTGTCCGTCGTGACGCCGCCTCCCGGGGAGGCCTGCTCACCGCTCTCGGAAAGGGCTTCGCCAGCGGTCGTCGGCGTCGCCGGATCCACATGCCCGACGTCATCGTCGGTGAGAATGAATTTGGCTTTCGGCGCGGCCGGAGCCAGCGGCCCGGGACGGTTGCTTCGAGCGCGGCGAGCGGCCGCGGTCGCGTCGGTCAGAGCAGCGCTCGCCTCGAGATCGAGAGCGTCGAGCCGCATCGAAGAGAAGGTTCCATTGGTGGTGTGAAAGACGACCAACTTGCCCTTCACTTCCCAGCCGCCACGGGTCTCGACCCGCGAGCCGTCGCGCGTCACCAACCAGTCGGCAGCGGCCGGCCCGCCCGAGAGCAGGCCGATGCCGGCAACCGCAGCGAGGGAAGCGGCTAGATAACCCGACCGCGACGAGCCCACCTAGAACTCCTTCCAGTTTCTCTGCACGACGCAGACGGGAATCTGAACCGTGCATTCGAGGCCACTCTGCGACTGCAGGGTCATGACATTGAGGCTGTACTGCGCGAACCTGCACTCCGCCGGCATCTGAGCCATCAGGGAAGTTCGGATCGCCTTGATCTCCGCCTCGTCACAGACCCCATCGCCAGGCGGTGGCTGCGTGACATCGATCACGTTCTTGCCCGCCGCGCCACTCGACTCCACATAGGGCTGGGTGACGAAGTCGCTGACTTGCTTGAAGCGCTCGCTGCCGGTCCGAATGCCGGCGCCGTTGCGGGTAAAGACCGAATACAGACGGCTGTTGCCGGTGCTCGCGCAGGTCCCTGATTGACTGGGTTCGTTGACCGTCGGCAGGTAGGAGGAGAAGAAGATCACGCCCGACAGGCCGAACGACTTGGTGATCACCCGCTCGGTGTTCTCGAGCCTCAAATAGTAGCCGGCGCGGAAGCTGCCGTTGGGATCCGCCAGCAGGTCGGCCTCCGAGCTGCCGGTCGATGGATCGTTGGCCACGAAGCCTTGAAGCTCGCTCTCGTTGAACGGCAGATCCGTCGGGTCCAAGGGATCCGGCTTCAGATCGTCGTCCAGGAGAACGTAGAAGCGGCCGTCAAGAAGGTCGTCGGACCAGAGGTCTTCGCGATCGCCGGTGCCGAAAGCCACCGCGAAGCGGGCCAGCTCGGGCACGAAGATGATCGACGGCGCATGATAGATCGGTCGACCCAGCGTCGAGAAGATCGGGAACGGCTCCCATCTGGAGTCCATGATCCGGTCCACCGTCTCGGCGCAAGGTGGGCTCCCACACGCCCAGTTGTTGACCGTGACATCTTCCTCGAGCACCACGGGCTCGCTGACGTCTACCTTGTACATGTAACCGGCGGTGTTGCCGATGTAGATCGTGTCGAGGTAGCTGTCCTGATCCAGGTCCACGGCCGCCGGCTCGCTGGGTGTCGAAGCCGGAACCGTCGCGCCGGTAAAGAAGTTGGTCGTGTCGACGCGCCGCTTGTAGACCAGCTTCCCGGTTTCGATGTCGACCATATAGAGATAGTTACCCGACACTTGGTTGCTGATCGGGTTGCGCTTGAAGTCGGCATCCATGCCGCCGCCGAAAATGGCGACGTAGAGGTCCTTGGTCTGCGGATTGCCCTCGGCGTCCAAGCCGTCGTCGAGCCGGATACGGCCGCTGTTGACTTTGGACCAGGTCTCCGCCAGATCGGGAGCACCGTTGTTGTCTTCGTCCCAGGTGTCGGTGAATTCCCACAGGCTCTCGGGGTATCGCCGCTTGCAGTTACTGGTGGACGGCGCATTAGTGCATCCAGGACCCCGCGGATCGGGAATCGGAAGACCTGTGGCCGTGTCCAAACGGTCGGGCTGGGTGATGTCGAGCGCGTAGTAGGCTCGTCCGCCCTCGCGCAGGCCGCCGATCACCACGGTACGCCATTCCCGGTCCGCGGGATTGACGAAGTCCGAGATGTTGTCGTTGAAGAAAGGATCGCGCAGGACGTCATCGACGGTGACCGGGCCATCCATCGTGAATACATGGCCGCTGTCGTTCCACATGCCCCGAATCGACGGCATGACCGAGCGCGGGACGTAGGCGAAGAGCTCCTGGCCGGTGCCCGCGGTGTACTCCAGAAAGCCGTCGCTGTTGCGCACCGCCGACCCGGCGTCGAACGCGTGCAGGGCGCCCTCATTGGAGCCGACCAGCAGCACGCGGCGCCGTCCGATCGAGTCCCGGACAAAGCACGGGTACCTGTCCTTCTCGTCGTTGGTCGGGCCGCAGGGCTCGATCTCTCCCTGGACGTCCTTGGCGAAGTAGTCAAAGCGCGTGGGCTCGGCCACGACGGCCGGATCCGAATGGAAGATATCCGCCATCACGTAGTCGACATCCACCGGCATCCGAGTCAGCGGATCGAGAACGGTGGTGGTTTTCTCTCGCAAGAAGTACTTGATCACGGACTCGCCGTTATCGACGAACGCGGTCCTGTCCGGCGCGGTCGCGGGCGGGACCACCACGGGAATCGGAAAGCCGAAGCCCTCAGGGCCGTACAGAGCATTCTGCTGATTGACGACGCTCTGAAAGTCGAGCAAGCGCCTCGGTTCGGGTACCCGGAAGGGCCGGTTTCGCCCGTAGTAGACCCTTCGCCGGTCCGTCGCGAAGCCGAGCCGGCGGTCGCTGACGACCTCCGCCGCGTCGGGCGCCTGATCGAGCAGCTTGTCGGCCGCCGACCACGCCAGGCAGTTGTCGTCGTTGTCGGGATCGGCGCATACCTTGGAGCGATCCGGGACCTGCTGGCCGGCCACGTTGACCAACGGCACCGGCTTCTTGTAGGAATCCACGCGGCCCGGCCAGAGCGAGACGCCGTCTTCGGTCGGGCTGAACGAGGTCAGGTAGACGTTTTCCGAGGACGAGCCGACGACCGAGGGCACCGCCGCGGTCGCGAAGGTTCGCGCCTGGCGGCGAAGCTCGCCGAGAATCTCCTGCAGAGCCGCGATCAGCGCGGCCTGGTCGCCGGCGAAAAACGCCTGATCGGTGCCACCGGCGGCCGCGATCGCGTTCAAGGTCGCGCTGTTTTGCGAAAAGCCGATGACGTAGGTGTCGATCCCGGCGCCATGCAGGTTGCCGGCGGCGGCGACGGGGTTGCCGCCACAGGTCTCGACGCCGTCGGTGACCAGAATCACGCTGACCTTGCGGCAGCCCGCGATGAAAGCCTCGTCACCGGTATCCGGCTTCAGTGCGTCTGACTTCCAATCGTCGAACCAGGACTTGAAGTTGGCGAGCGAAGCCCCCAGGGGCGTTCCGTTTCGAGCCAGGAACGGCCGCCGGGCCTCGTCGCGAAGCCGGTAGATGCCATCGCTCGAGCGGCGGTCCCGGAAGTAGCGGGCAATGCCGTAGTCGGGAACGGTCTCCGCAGTCGGAGGAGATGCCAGATTGGGCGCCAATCGTTCACGGATTCTCTGGACGTTGTCGTCGTTCCAATCGAAGGGAATGAGATCACCGATCGAAAGACCGGTGACCGGTGTCGTCGAGGTCGGGAACTTGATCCGGTAGCCGTTGTAGGTATCCGAGCTCGAATCGTTGTTGGGCTCGATACCGCTGCACGGGTTCGCGGAGCTTTCGCGGTCGCTGTTGATGTACCGGTTGCTACCCGACCCGTTGATATCGGTGACCCGCAGCCGGCGATGATTCGGGAAGGTCGCGAAACCGAAGCGGACGCCCGTGATGCTCTGCAGCACGATGTCGAGGCCTTCCTTCGCCTGGTAGAGCCGCGAGGTCGGATCGTCGTCGATCAGGGGGCCCGCGCAGGCTGGATTTCCGAGGCCCAGGTTGGACTGGCTCGCGCAGAAGTTGTCGTCCGCTCCCGGTAGCCACTGCATCGAGCCGGTGGAGTCGAACAGGATAAAGACGTACGGCTCGTCTGAAGCCTCCTGAAACAGCTGGCGATCGTCCGCCTCAGCCGAATGCTGTAGCCCCAGGGCCAGCAGCCCCAACGAAAGAGCGAAGAGGTTTCGAAAACTGAAGAGTCGGTTGCGATTCATGGTTTTGTCCTCGGGAAGTCCGGCAGAAAGATCAGTAGGTGACGACGCAGTCGTCGGTCGGCGGCTCGAAGATCTCCTCGCGGAAGACCGCGTCCCAGGGCTGGACCTCGACCATCAAGCTGATGGTTCGTCTCGCCTTGACGTCGGCGTCCGCGGGAGGCGCGCCGGAGCCGGTCCAGCCGATCCGCTCGGACTGCGCCGACACCGCATGGTTGACCAGTTGCTTCTTCTGCGGCCCCTGGTTGATTTCACACAGCGCGCACGGCCCCCACTGAATCGCCTGGAAGGGGCATACCGTGACGCGATTGGCGAGCTTGTAGTTCGCCTTGCGGTCCTCCTGGTTCATTCGAAAGGTGAAGCCGTCCTGCCCGACGCGGCTCAGCGCCCGGGCAGTGCCGATCGCGACACCCGAGTCCGCCGAGTAGAAGGTCTGTTCGATGGCTCGCTCGTTGCCGGAGATCTGCATCTCCGTCTGGGTCACGACCGAGAGCGAGAGGCCCATGATCATGAGCACCACCATCGCCATCAGAGAGATGATGTAGGCGCTGCCGTCTTCGCGCAGCGGACGCGTGCGTCGAGAGGTCATTTGAGAGGCTCTGCTAGAGAGAGTCATCAGAATCAGCTCCTATAGATTCCTGAAGTCGATCTCCGACCGGACCTGGCGTCGCCGGTACTGGCGTTCCGGATCGGTCGAAAGAGTGGGCTCCAGGTACTCGCGATCTTCAATGTAGTCGATCGGCGCCGACACGTACTTGATGTCACGCTGATCGGTTCGTACGAGCGCCGTAATTCGCATCAGCTCGAGCTGGTTGGCGTTCCACACCCAGGTTCCGGGGGCCGCCGGATCGTCGAGCTCGTCGTCTTTGCTATTGAACAGCCATTCGTCCACGTCTCGTGCGGCAGGTGCCGGCGCCTCTTCAACCAGGCCGTCGCCGTCCGCGTCCACTCCCAGCGCGATCTGCAAGTCCCAAACGTTGTCGGCGATGTCTTCGGCAGCCGTGGGGTTGCTGGGGTGCTTGACGTTCGATCCCGGATAGAAGCGGGCGCGGGAGAGTCGCGGCACCAGCCGGCTCGCCGGATCCGCGGGATCGGCGTGAATCTCCCGCACGTAGTAGCGGTACTCCTCCAGGACCCCAACGTAGGCCGCGGAGGTCATCTGGGTCGGGAATACGCCGCCCGGCATCATTTGCAAGTAGTAGGCGGTCTGGTGGGTACCGCCGGCGGTGACGAAATTCATGGTCACCTGCTTGACTTCGTTGACGCCATCGATGAGCTCGTCGTCAATCGTGCCGTTGACGAGCTCGACAATCCCGTAGAGGCCTGTTCCGAGCGGGCTGACCACGATCAGCGCCTCGGGCTGCCCGGCATTGGCATTGGTGATGGCCTCGGCCAAGACCGTCAGATCCTGGTTGACGCCGGCGGCGCTCAACCGGCCGACTTTGATCGTGTTAGTCCCGAAGTCACCGACCGAAACCTCGCTCTGGTATACGGACCCGAAAAGGACACCCCGGATCGTCAGGGTGTCGGTGTTGGCCAGGACGGGTGGGCTGTCGATGTTGCCGATCCGGGTACCGGCTCCTACGTTGTTACCTACCGCGATGGCCGCGCCATTGGGGATCATGTGCCCGGTGTAGGCACCTACGGGCGGCAGCATGGTGGGCAGCCCACCACGACCCGCCATCCGCGCATAGCGCTGCGTGTCGTAGAGGGAGACGCGCAGGTTCTGCTGGAGGTCGGCGAGCTGGTTCTGATTCCGCGCCAACCTGCCGCTGAGTTGAAACAACGTCAAAACACCGGTCATCACCATCACCGTGATGGTCATGGACAGGAGCATCTCGATCAGCGTAAAGCCTCGAGAGGCCTGGCTGGCTCGCCGCGATGAATTCGATCTGAACATCAATTGCATGGTCTTCAGGGCCTCGTCGGTCAGTTCGAGCGGATAAGGTTGAGCGTGAGTTGACGCGGTGGACCAAACAGGCTCTGCTGGCTGCCGCGCTGGACCTCGACCAACACCTGCTTCAGATGCACGTTGAGGGAGTTGGCGTTGCCTGGAAGCACTTCGACGTCATCCAGAACGCCGTTGTCAATGGCACGGATATTAAACTGGCGCACCGTGACCTTTCGGGACCATTCGTATTGAGCTCCGCTCGGCGGAGCACCCGCGATCCAGGTCTCGGTGTCCGGGTCGTAGTACTCCTCGGTCACCAGCGAGGTGTCGCCGCCGGGAATCGACATGACCGGGCTCGGGGCCGAGAAGGGATCGTCGAAGGGAACCTGGAGATAACCCTCCATCTCGGTGCGCGCGAACGCCGCGGCCCGGGTGTTGTCGTAGGACATCTGGTTGGTCACCGTCGCGCGATGAAACAGCGGCAGCACACCCATCATGATCACGAGCAGGAAGAAGCTGGCGACCAGCACCTCGATCAGCGAAAACCCGTTTCCGTTGCGCAGCGCAGATCTACTGTGTCTCATTTCCGTCAAGCTCCGTTCTAGTACCAAACCCACGGATTCGTTCCTTCGTCTTGTCCCCACCAGGCCGCTCCGTCCCATTTGCGGATCTCGACCCGCGCGACGGACCGGGGCCGAACCCCGACCTCGAGGAAGTTCCGCGCGTCGACCGCGACGGCGTCGTCGGCAAACCGATAGGCACCGATGGCGTCTACCGATCCGTCGGCGTTGAACCGAACCATCGTGGTCCCGTTGAAGCCCTCGATCGGCCCCCCCATGGAGCCCGGCGGATTCATGACGTAGAGGCCGGCTCTGAGGGTGGTGCGAATCAGCACTTCTTCGCCGGCATCCAGGATGCCGTCGTCGTTGTCATCGACCCACGAGAGAATCTCCCGGTTCGCCGGGTTGAGCGAGTACACCGTCGACCGGCTGTTCTTGATCGCCTGGTACCGGGCGAGACGGAGTCCGTTGGTCGTTTCGGTGGCGATTCCCATCATCTTGCTTCGTCGAATCTGGTTCTGGAGCGCCGGAAAGCCGATGGTGACCAGCATGGCCAGCACCATCATCACGACGATCAACTCGATCAGGGTAAAACCCCGGCGGCTCGAACGGCGAGTCGGGTTGGGTGTATTCATGCTTCGGCCTCTTAGCGCAAGTGCAGTGCCAAGCGTCTCGAGTACGCCAACGAACACCTTAAAAGACTCTATTTCAGTTACTTAGGGCCAAAGCCCGAGATTCTCTCCGCACACCGGCCAACCAGCCGCTTGATACCTAACGTAACACTCTTGCCGATCGCGGCTCGAGCACCCTGGCCGCGGATCGAGCCAGAGCCGACCATTCCCGGTCGCCCTCGCTCAGATACGAGTAGGCCGCGGCGGCTCGTCCCGACACGCACTCTGAGGCGCCTCTCCGATAGCTGGCCATCATCCGCTCCACTCGTAGCGAGAGCTCACGAGACGGTGCCGCCTGGCCGAGCTGCGGGTCGAGGCCGTCGAGGGTGCGCCCGAACGCGCGACAAACCCGGCGCGACTCCGCTACCGAGTAGGCTTCGATCTCCCGTTGGAGAGCTCCGCGCGCGGTTCTTAGAAGGCCGGCGTTGCGGCGGAAGACCGGAGCCCACTCGGCCACGCGGCGCAGATGCCGCTCGCTGGCGCCGATCTCGAGAACGAGTACCGGCTCGGTCGGCTCGTTCGCCCGAGCCGACTGCGGCCTCGCGGACTCGGCCTCCGACAGGGCGACGGGCTCCGCCGCCTCGGAACTTGCGACCCGCTCGCTGGCTTTCGGCCGGTTCGGGGAGACCACGGGCTCCGCCATGCGCGGATCGTCGCCCGCCGGAACCGGAACCGGCCGACTCGCGACGGCCACCGTTGCGGCCTCACCCAACCGCCCGATAAACGGCGCGATCAGAATCGACCGATCCCCACCACGAACTCCTCCGAGCGCCCCTGATCGGCCTTCTCCAGCCCGCGCACGAGCCTCATCCGTACGAACGTCCGAGCTCCCGCCATCGAACCGACAGCTCTTCCGAATCGCCCCTGCAGCCTCCAATACCCTTGTCCGGATTCCCCGGTCGCCGATTCGCTGGGCCACCTCGGTCGAGATCGTGAGCGCCTCCTGCCCCGCGGCCATCCGCGCCACCAGCGCGGCGGTTCCCGGATGCGGGACCGGATTGCTTTCGGTGCCCTCGCAAAGCTCCCGGGCTTCGGCGAGAAGCGCCTGGGCGGTTTCCTGCGCCGCTCCCCCGGCGCTATGTCCGGCGAAGCGGCCACCGATGCGGTCGCCAACGTCACCACCGACGAACAAGGCGGTAGTCACCAACAGTGTCAAGGCTCGTAGTGTCATCACGGTTTCATTTCCTCCTCGACCCCTAAGACGCGAAAGACCGACCCGGTCTGGCGATCGTGCCCGCCGCTCTTGATTCCGGCGACTCTTCCCACTACCCTCACCTAGCCTCGCCGGGCCCGTGCGAGTTTGAACCGCGCCCCCTTCTCATGAGCCGTCCTCGAGTAGCCGCGATCGTTCTGAATTTCAACGGGCGCGACGTCACCCTTCAGGCCCTCGCCAGCCTGGAGAAGATGACCTACCCGAATTTCGACCTGATTCACGTCGACAACGGATCGACCGACGGCTCGAGCGAAGCAGTCGCCGAGCAGCACCCTGGAGTGATCCAGATCAGGGTCGAGGAGAACTCCGGCGCGGCCGACGGCATGAACGCCGGGCTGGAGTTCGCTTGCCGCGAAGAATATGACTACCTCTTGGTGCTCAACAACGACATCGAAGTCGATCCGGGGATGCTCGACGAGATGATGCGGGTCGCCGAGTCGACCGACCGGATCGGCTGTGTCGGACCCAAGGCCTACTATTACTGGGCCAGAGACAAGATCTGGTCGGCCGGAGGCATCATTCGGTTCAAAGAGTCGGTGACTCGAGAGCGCGGCATGCTCGAAGACGAACGCGGCCAGTACCAGCAGGACCAGGAGGTGGACTACATCAACGGCTGCGCTCTTTTGACCCCCCGACGGGTGGTCGAGGAGATTGGCGCTTGGGACCCGCTGTTTCACCTCGCCGCCGAGGACGCCGACTGGTGCATGCGCATGAAAGCGCGCGGCTACCGCTGCCTCTATGCGCACCGGGCGAAGCTTTGGCACATGGTGTCGCATACGGCCGGGGCCTACGTGCCGCGCCGCACCTTCAACACCGGCCGGAGTGCTGCGCTCTTCGTGAGGCGTTACGCCAAGCCGTGGCAGTGGATCACCTTCTTGAGTTTCACCGCGGCAGCCGTGGTCTGGGCCTTCTTCCGTGAGCTGCCAAAAGGCAACCAGATGGCCGCCGTCAAGAAGGCCCACGGCGTGATCACCGGCCTGCGGACTCCTATGACGTCGCCTCCCCGGATCGGCGGCTAGGTCTCGTCGCGGAACGATATCCGCTCAGCTACCCAGATCGGTCGCGGCGCGCGGCCGCCGCTGCGCCTACAATGGGCGTGTGCGCAAGCGCGTGATCGGCTTCCACCACCAGCCTTCTCGTCAAGCCGCGATCCGGTGAGTTTCGAGATCGGTCTGGTCCTGGCGGTCCTGGCGACGGCGGTAGTCCTGTTCGTGACCGAGTGGGTCCGCGTGGACGTCGTCGCGCTGATCGTCCTCGTGCTTCTCGCCCTGACCGGCCTGGTCGAGCCCAAAGAGGCGCTTTCCGGATTCAGCAATCCCGCCGTGATCACGGTGTGGGCGGTCTTCATCTTGAGTGGCGGGCTCGCCCACACCGGAATCGCCAGCCTGCTGGGACGCCAGGTCCTGCGGCTCGCCGCCGGCGGAGAGATCCGATTGATCGCGACCCTGGCGGATCTTCACTTCCGCGAGAAGTATGGATTGAACGTCGTCGCGATCTCGCGCGCCGGAGAGATCCTGCGGTCCGGCCTGCGCGACGAGCCCCTGTTCTTCGGCGACGCCCTGCTTCTCCACGGCGCCCGCGAAAAGCTCAAGGTGCTCGCGAAAGAGCCGGATTTCCTGGTTTTGACCGAGGCGGCGGCCGAGCCGATTCGCTCGAAGCTTGCACCGGTGTCGGCGCTTTTGATGGCCGCCGTGGTGGGCTCGGTCGTCGCCGGTCTGCTGCCGATCTACATCGCCGCCGTATGCGGGGCGCTGTTGATGGTCCTGTCGGGTTGCCTGACGATGGACGAAGCCTATCGGGCGATCGAGTGGCGAGCGGTCTTCTTGATCGCGGGCATGTTGCCGATGGGGATCGCTCTCGAGCAGAGCGGCGCCGCGGCGTTCCTGACCACTGCGGCCGTTGGCATGGTCGGAGACTTCGGGCCAAGGGCGATCGTCACCGTGCTGTTTTTGACTACCGCTCTGGCCGCGCAGGTCATGCCCACGGCGGCGGTGGCCATTCTGATGGCGCCGATCGCGCTGAACACCGCGGTCGATCTTGGACTCTCACCCGAGGCTCTCCTGATGGCCGTCGCTCTCTCGGCCTCGGCCAGCTTCATGAGCCCCGTCGCCCACCCGGCCAACACCTTGATCATGGGCCCCGGTGGCTACCGGTTCGTGGACTACATCAAGGTCGGGCTCCCCCTGACCTTGGTCTGCCTGGCCACCGTCCTGCTCCTGCTGCCTCTGGTGTGGCCGCTCCGCCCCTGACCGTCGTTTGTGACTCATTCTTGACTCATAGATACCCGGTCGGCTATAACTATGCTTCAGCCTTGAGGAATCGCTTTGGATTTCGCGAAGTTCAAGACCGAGTCGGCCGGGAGGGCCCATCCCAAGCGCAACGCGTCCGACCGACGCTGGTGTTCCGAGAGGCGCCTCACCGACCGCCGGCGCTTTCCTCTCTCGGTGCCCGTCGATCGCCGGCGAGGTCGCGAAAGGCGCACAGCCAGCGAGCGCCGCAGCGGCCTCGAGCGGCGCGGCCAGGTCACCGTGGAGACTCACTGGTACCACCGTTGCACGAAAATGGTGGGTGAGCACCGTTCCTGCGGCCAGGCGGCCATTTTGCGGTCCGCCTTGGGTTGGCGGTGTTTCTGGCATCTCGACAGGCGCCACGACCGCCGTAGGCACTAGCGGCCTGTAACACCCGAAACGGCGGATCCAACCGCCGCTGTAGGTCCGGCGCCGATCCATGGCGCGATGTACACTTCATCGCCATGGGCGACTCCCGGCGCAAACGCTACAAGAAGAGGCTTCAGGTCCGCTTCTGGCGCGAGGGCGACGTCGCTTCGCACTCCGGATACACCACCAACGTGTCGATGAGCGGCATGTTCGTCGCCACCAACACGCCGATCTCGCCCAGAGAGCGCGTCAGGGTCGAGATTCTGGAGGGTTCCCACAGCGTCTTCGTCCACGGCGAAGTCATGCACGCCGCCCGGGTCTCGCCACTCCTGCTCAAACTGCGCCAGGCTGGTATGGGCATTCGGCTGCTGGGGGTGGATGAGCTCATCGGCGAGCTGATTGGCAGAGACCGCGAGAAGCTGCGCGAAGACATCGAGTTCCGTGTCCACGCGCCGATGCGAAGCGGGTTCGACCAGCCCGCGATGCCCGGAGAGGAGGCTGAAGAAATCGCTCGGGCACCAGGCGAGACCCCGGTTCCCGATCCACACGGCTTTCAGGAAACCGTTAGTCCTCTCGACCCGACGGTCTTTTCGATACGTTTCCAGAGCGGCAGTGAGTTTCTGTCCGCCTTTCGACGCGAGCTCCAGCATGGGGGCATGTTCATCACCACCGAACATCCACTCAATGTCAACGATGAGGTCACAGTCGAGATTCAACCACCGTCCGACCGGCCGGTCCGCCTCCCGGCCCGGGTCGTCAGCCAGCGCGGACCCGGCGATCAGGACGATTCCCGTACTCCACCCGGCATCAACGTCGATTTCAAGGACCTGAAAAGCGCGCTCGAGCAGCTCAATCGGCTCCGCGAGCAGGCCCAGAAATCCGATCAACCAAAGGAATGACATGAACCGCAATGTGAAAAGTATTCTCAGCCTCGGGCTCGCAGCCGGGGTCACCACGTTTCCGCTCGCCAGCCAGGATGCGCCGCCGATCTCGAACGCCGATCAACAGATCGCGGCAGCGGTCAGCGCCGCACCCGAGGACCGCCGAGAGCAGGCGACAGTTCTGGGCTACGACGATGAAGGCAATCTCGTCGAACTGCGAAGCGGCACCAACGAGATCGTCTGCCTCGCCGACAAGCCTTCAGACGAGCGTTTTCAGGTCGCTTGCTATCACAGCTCCCTCGAGCCGTTCATGGCCAGAGGCCGGGAGCTGCGAGCCGAAGGGCTCGGCTCGACCGAAGCCCTGTCGGCCCGACATGAAGAGGCGGACGCCGGCAAGCTCGAGCTGCCGAAGACGCCCGCGGCGTTGTACAACCTCGGCGGTCCCCTCGACATTCTCGACCCCGCGACCGGAGCCGTCGAGGGAGGCAACTGGGTCTGGTCGATCTACACGCCCTACGCGACCGAAGAATCGTCCGGCCTGCCGACCACCCCACAGGCGCCGGGCGCTCCCTGGATCATGCGCCCGGGCACGGCCTCGTCGCACATCATGGTCGTTCAGCCCCGCGAGCCGGCTCCCCCAGCAGAATCGGGCAAGGCCTCCGGCGGAAAGCTAGGCTCCCGCTAGCTCCCGCGAAGTCGCTTGAGCCGGGCGGGCGCCTCAGGTCGGCTTTCGAGCGCGCAGGTACGCCCGTCCCCGCGGCGACAGACGGTAGCCCGTGCCCAGGCTCTCCGTCAGCCCCAGCTCTTTCAGCTTGCGCACGTTGGTCTTGAGCCAGGCCTTGTCGACGCCGACGCGAGCGGCCAGTTCGGCCGCCCGCGTGGCTGGGTGATCGGCAACCAGCTGGAGCGTCATGACCGTCCACTCTCCCCTCCGGCTCAAGGTATCGAAGCGGCCGAGCCGGCGGGAAATCTCGGCGACGTCTTCCGCTGAAAGCACCGCGACCTCGCGCAGCTCGATTCGGGGGTCGGCTCCGGCCAGACGAAGCTCGACCCGGTACAGCCGGCTGCCCTCTCGCGGGCGAAGCTCCTCCAGCAGTTCCTTCCGTGTGCCAAACCCGGCACGGCGGGCATCGGCCGCGGTGAGCGCGGATTCCGCAACGACCTCGACCGAATCGATCGCAAGAACTCCGAGGTGGGTTCGCAGCGAACCCCCGGCTTTGACCGTCGGGCGCTTCCAGCGCCGAAACACGAGATCCACCGCGCCCGCTCGGATTCCCTCGAGGACCTCTCGTTTGATCAGCATCCCTTCGACCCGACACTAGAGGACGCTCGAATAGGCCGGCAACGCGGGCTGGCCACCCAGGTGAGCGTAGAGGACCCGCGAACCGGCCGGAATCTCGCCGCTTCCGATCAGCCCGATCAGGCCGGCCATCGATTTACCCTCGTAGACCGGATCGGTCAGCATACCCTCCTGTCGGGCGCAGGTTCGGATGGCATCGAGGGTTCGCTCGTCGGGAACGCCGTACACGCCGGCGTTGTAGCCGTCCACGATCGTAATCTCGTCAGCTCGCAGCTCGCGGTCGAGGCCGATCTTCTTCGCGGTAGAACGAGCGATACGCGTGACCTGCTCCGTGGTCTTCTCGACCGTGGCGGAGGCGTCGATGCCCAGGACCCTGCGCTCGGGCCGGTCTTCCAAAGCGAAGCCCGCGATCATGCCCGCATGGGTCGAGCCGGTCACGGTGCAGACAATGACGGTGTCGAAGAAGAGTCCGAGTTCGGCCTCCTGCGCGGCGACCTCCCGCGCCCAGTTGGCAAATCCGAGCCCTCCGAGCGGATGGTCGGAGGCGCCAGCCGGAATCGCGTAGGGAACCCCGCCTGCCTCGCGGACCGATGCCAGCGCCCGCTCCCAGCTGTCGCGAATGCCGATGTCGAAACCGGACGGGTCCATGCGAACGTCGCCACCCAGGATGCGGGTCAACTGGATGTTGCCGACCTGGTCGTAGGCCGCATCCGGCCATTCCACCCAAGCCTCTTGCACGGTGACCGCCTTCATGCCCAGATGCGCGGCGACCCCGGCCACCTGCCGGGTGTGGTTCGACTGGACGCCGCCGATCGACACCAGGGTGTCGGCGCCTTGCGCGATGGCTTCGGGCACCAGGTACTCGAGCTTGCGCACCTTGTTGCCGCCGAAAGCGATGCCCGAGTTGCAGTCTTCCCGCTTGGCCCAGATCTCGACGGCTCCCAAATGCCGGCTCAACCGCGAAAGCGGATGCAGCGGCGAGGGACCAAAGGTCAGGGGATAGCGTTCGAAGTCGTCCAGGCTCATGCGTGTCTTCCTCCGTGCGCCGTCCGTTTTGGCTCACCGAGCATACCCACTGGCCGAGCGCGATGGGCGCCGCGCGAGCGTCTGCGACAAAAAAAACGGGCGGCTTCCAAAAGGAAGCCGCCCGTGGTTACTGACCGTTGTCGAAGCCGACTCCGTCGCTAGCTGCCCCAGCCGGTCTTGAAGTCGTACTTCACGCGGGCATAGTAGTACGCGCCGTTGAAACCGAAGGGCGTGTACTGACTGTAGCGGTTACCGACTCCGGAGCGCGCGCCGACGTTCTCGCTAGGGTATGTGTCGAGAACGTTCTGGCCGCCGAGAACGAAGGTGACGCCGTCGTTGATGGCGTAGGCCGCTTCGATGTCGGTGATGAACTCACCGCCGTACGAATCGCCGTCCTCGGAATCGAACCAGTCGTCGTAGTAGCTCACGCGACCCAAGAATCGCAGGCCGTTATCCATCTTGTGGTTGGCGCTGATGTTGTACCGGGTCTCCGGCAGAGACTCCTGAAGCTCACGAATACGCGTGTTGTCCAGGGTCGCCGGATTGAACTTGGTGACGTCGGTCTGAGTGTTGTTGTAGAGCAGACTGAAGGTGGTGTTACCGCCCATCCCCTCTGGAGTGTAGGTCGCGACGATATCGACGCCCTGGGTCTCGGTATCGAAGTCGTTGGTGAAGAAACGGAAATTCTGAATGTTGGCCGCGCTGGTGATGCCCTCCGAAACCAGCTGGTCGACCTCGTCCTGGTTGAGCGAGAAGTTCTGGGTCACCGCCAACCGATCCGTCAGCTCGATATTGAAGAAGTCGAGCGTGAAGGTAACCGGTCCGTTGTCGTAGACGAAGCCGGCAGCGAGGTTGACCGACTCCTCCGCCTTCAGCGGCTGGCCGCCTCGAAGCTCGGCCACTCGAGACGATGAAGGAATCGTGCCGTTGTTGACAAGATCCATGATGTCGAAGTCGAACTCCGTCGAGACGTTGAAGGCGTTCGATTGGCCCGGCGTTGGAGCGCGGAAACCCGTGCTCGCGCTCCCCCGAAGCTGGAATCGGTCATTGACCTGATACCGGCCGGAAAGCTTGCCGTTGGTGGTGGTGCCGAAGTCCTCGAAATCCTCGAACCGAACGGCCACGCCGACCGCCCATTTGCGATCCACGCTGGTCCGCTCGACGTCGCCGTAGACGGCGTAGTTGCTGCGGCTCCAGCTCCCGGCCGCGATGTCGCTGAAACCGGGAAAACCGTTGGAAGCCGAGCTGAAGCCCTGCTCGGCGAGCGGGCCGATCTGGAATGACTCGATCTGGCCGATGCCGATCTCGAACTCCTCGTCGCGCCATTCGACGCCGCCCGCGACGTTGGTGGTGTCGTTGATCTGCTTCGAGACATCGAAGTTGAAGTCGAGCTCGTCCTGCTTGTAGAGCCCCGGATCGAAACTCGTCGGTGTGTCCGGGCCGAGCGAAGCATTGACCGTGTTGAAGATGAAGAAATCGACTTCGTTCGAGCCCTGGCTGACACTCGCGTCCCAGGCGAGACCACCGTTGGTCTGACCCCGGAGGCCGAGAACGATCGAGTTGTCGGTTACGTCTCCGCCGAAATTCGGCGTGAACCCGCCCGGGAACAGCTCCTGGAACGAGAAGCAGTCCGGATTCGCGAACACCTCGGCGAGCGCGGCTGGATCCGGGACGTTGTTGGTGACCGAGACCGTCGGACAGCCGGCCGAGGGCCCGCCGCGGGCCTGGCTCAGGTCACCGATCAGAAGGGTCTCGCCACCGTCGGCGCTGAACACAGCGCCGCGAGTGTTGGGATTACGGAAGAAGAACCCGCCGGTGACCGTCTTCGTGACGTAGTTGGCGTGGCCGTAGAACTGCTGGCCGCTGTCCATCAGCTTACCGAAGTTGGCCCACAGCTTGATGTCGTCCTCGATCTCGGGGGAGCCCCAGATCTGCGCGGGAGTGCGCACCGCGGTGTTGCCAGCGGCGATCAGACCGGCGGCGTCGTCGCGCTGCACGCTGCGATCGGTCGGATCGCTGTTGCTGACCTCGGCGCTGACATTGAAGAAACCGCCGTCTCCGAGGGGAAAGCCGACGTTGCCGGCGACCGAGAGCGCGTCGCCGTCACCGGCCGAGTAGGCGCCGGTCTTGACTTCGATCGAGCCGCCCGAAGCCGCGTCCTTGAGCATGAAGTTCATCACGCCGGCAATGGCGTCGGAGCCGTACTGAGCGGACGCGCCATCACGAAGCACCTCGACCTGCCGCAGGGCGATCGCGGGAATCGCCGAGATGTCCGGGCCCTGAGCGCCGTCCGCGACGCCGTTGCCGAGCCAGTAGATCACCGCGGCGCGGTGACGACGCTTGCCGTTGACCAGCACCAGGGTGTGATCCGGCGCGAGGTTGCGAAGATTCGCGGGCCGCACGACCGTCGCCGCGTCGCTGATCGGCTGCGAGTTGACGTTGTAGGAAGGTGCGATCGTCCGCAGCAGGGTGCTGACATCGGTCTCGCCCTGATTGGTGAAGTCCTCGGTCGTGAGAACATCGATCGGCACCATCGACTCGACCACCGAGCGCGGCTGCGCGCGCGTGCCGGTCACGACGATGACGTCCGAGAACTCCTCGGTGTCCTCGGCCGCCGCGGAGTCGTCGTCGGACTCGTCACCCGCAGCATCGTCCTGTGCGAACGCCGTCGGCGCCAGTCCAGCCACGAGCACGACCGCCAGGCCGAGAATCAACAGCAGGTTCCTGAGTTTGGTAGATGTCATTTGGCCTCCTTGCCTGAATTCGACCCGGAGCCCGCCCCCGTCTGGGTGCGGACTCACCTTGTCTATGCACTAAGCTGATTCGATACTCGCACGCAACACAGAGGCGGTCAACCCTTTCAGGTAGCTGGTGGCTGCCTTTTGAGGGAGGCCGCGACCCTTTGATAGCGTGATCGAATCTTCTCGACGGTGGCAGACAGTCAAGATGACGCGCACGAAGCCGATCGCCGGAAATCTCCTGTTCGTCTTGGGCGCGCTGGTCGGCGCTTTCGGAGGGAGCCGCTCACTCGACGCCTGCACGACGATTCTCGTCGGCAAGGCCCTGACGGCCGACGGCTCCGTCCTTCACGCCCACAACGAAGACATGGGCAACGAGGCCGTCGGAAGGCTCTCCTGGGTCGATGCCCGCGAGCACTTCGAAGGGCAGTCTCTCAGCGTGCCGTACGTGGACCTCGCCCAGGTCGGGCATACCTTCGGATACTGGGCCGCCGGCAACGCCCTGGGCGCGACCGGCCTCGGCACGTCTGACGAGATCCGGTCGCACGACTCCGTCCTGGTCGGTCTCAACGACCACGGCGTCTCCCTGAGCTGCAACTGGGCCCATTCGCGGGAGGAGAATCGAGAGGGCGTCGGCCTCCGACGCTACGCGATCCGGCAACTTCTGCTCGAACGGGCGAAAAGCGCGCGCCACGGCGTCGAGCTGCTGGGAGACTGGATCGAGACCTACGGCCAGGCGGACTGGGGCGGCCTCGTCTACCACCTGGCCGACCCTCGGGAAGCGTGGGTGGTCGAGACCACTACCCGCAACTGGGTCGCGCGGCGCCTTCGCGACGACGAGATCCACGTCACCGGCAACCGGTTCCGAATCGGCTCCGACTACGACCTGGCGAGCAGGAGTCTCGGAGCGGACGCAGTCGCGGAGGGGTGGCTCGACGCGGCCGCCGACCGGCTTGATTTCGCTGCCGGCTACGGAAAGCCCGGCAAGATGGACCAGCCCTACGACACGCGGCGGGAAGAGCGGGTGCACGAGCTCTTGCGACCCAAGGAGGGCCGGATCACGCCCGACGACCTCTTCGCCGTCCTCGCCGACCGCTACGAAGGCACCGAGCACTACACACCGCCCCAACGCGAGCCGGTCTGGCGCGAGAACCTGGAAGAGCGTCCCGATCTGAGCCGAACGATCAGCACCAATCTGGCCCAGTCGACGTTCGTCGCGCACCTAAGAAGCGACCTGCCGGTCTCGATCGGCGCCCTGATGTGGCTCGGCCTGGCGACGCCCAGCTACGCCGCCTACCTTCCCCTCTACGCCGCCGGTCGATCTCTGCCCGAGGCGTACGCGAGCCACGCACTCGAAGACACTGACGATTCCGCATGGTGGCTGTTTCGCCGCCTGCAGCGGACGGCCGACCTCGACTACGAGAGGTACTATCCGGCGATTCGAGCGTTCTGGGCGAAGCGGCATCGAGACGTCGTTGAGCGCCAGCACGGCGTCGAAGCGCGGGCCCGGGCCCTGCTTCGAGACGGCGAGCCCATGGTCGCACGCGAAATCCTCGCGAGCCTGACCGAGGCGCACGCCGCCGCGACGCTCTGCGACGTCCGGGAATTGCTGGCGTCGATGAGCACGCCACCAGGCCTCGCCGCCGTGCCCGCGGAGGCCTCCGGCACGGCCAACCAGCAGATTGTCGATCGCGGCGAAGGCAAGGACCGGTGGTGGAACGCGCTCCCGCGCGCGGCCTGGTCCGAGTTCCCGCGCATCGAGCAGAGCCAGGACTGGTTCGAGGTCTACCGGATCAGACCGGGGGTTGCGGCGATCTACGAGCCCGGCCAGTTCGAGGAGGTCATCTCGTATCTGATCGAAGGCTCCGAGCGGGCCCTGCTCTTTGATACCGGTCTCGGCATCGGCGACATGCGCCGACTCGCGAGCGAGCTGACCGACAAGGAGATCCTGGTCGTCAACTCCCACACCCACTACGATCACGTCGGCGGCAATCACGCCTTCGACACCGTCTACGGAACGGCCCTCGAATACACCCGCGAGAACTCCCTGGGACGCGCCCACGACGAAGTCGCCGAGTTCGTCGGCCCGGGTTGGATCTGGAAGGCGACGCCGGACGGGTTTGCAGCGGAGGGTTACGTCTCACGCCCCTTCACGATCTGGCAAACGCTCGAGGACGGCCAGATCCTCGACCTCGGCGACATCGAGCTCGAAGTGCTGCTGACGCCCGGCCACGCCCCCGACTCGCTCTGCCTGCTCGACCGTGCGCGTCGAATGCTCTTCACCGGAGACACCTTCTACCCGGCAACGCTCTACGCTCACCTGCCGGGCTCGACGTTCGAAGACTACGAAGCCACGGCCGGCCGGCTCGCCGAGCTCGCCGCTTCGATCGACACCGTGCTGCCCGCCCACAACGAGCCGACGATGCCAGCCAGCGAGCTGGTCCGGCTACGCGACGCATTCTCCGCCATCCAGCACGATGACCCGCCGTTCGTCCGCACCGACGGCAACCGCGAGTACGACTTCGGCAGATTCTCGATCCTGGTCTCCGACCCGCCGCCCTGGGACCGCGACTAGCTCGCCGGGACTCGCGCTCGGACCTACTTGTCCTCGCGCTCGGCGAGACTCTCCGGTAGGTACTCCCCGACGAAGTTCCACTCCATCCCATTGCCCCAGCCGCTGCCGTGATCACTCACGATCAGTCGCTCGGAGCGAGCGCTGATCTTGTGCGGGCCAAATTCCAGGAGCTTGAGAATCACACCCGGTCGCTGGTGCCGACTAGCCCAGGTCAGCGGCGAATCGCCGTGCGCGTCCCGGGCCTCGCGGTCGGCTCCGCGCTCGAGCAACAACTCGATGACGCTGTGACCGGCATAGGCCGCCGCGCGATGAAGCGGCGTCTCCCCACGGGTGCGGACATCGCGCATAAAGGCACCCGTCTCGACACCGGGAAGCGTCCGCGCGTTGGCGTCTGCACCGTGATCGAGCAATAGACGGACCACATGGGCGAAGTATGGACGCCCGGCCTTGGCGAGCGCACCATGTAACGGCGTCTCGCCGGTCTCGGCCACGGCTGCGTTCACGTCGGCTCCCTGAGCGATCAGAAAATCACAAACCTTCCAGTGACCGAAGAAGGCCGCGTTGCCGAGCTCGGCATCGAGGTCGAGGCTCGCCAGGTCACCTCCGGCAGCTAGCACCGCCTTGAGCGCGGTGGTGTCGTTGTAGTAGACGAACCACTGGAGAACACCGACCGAATCCCGGCCCAGAAGTTCGCGCCAATCCGTCAGCTGCAGGAACTCGAACACGAGATCGGTGCGGCCCTCGGCAATGCGCTTGAGTATCACGTCCCGTTCCACGATCCGGCAACTCTAGCGCGAACTCGGGTCGACGTATGATCGGTCCGTCAGGTTCCACTTTCGGAAATGATCATCGACCGCAGACCCACCCACCGCCCAACATCGGGGCGAGCACTGCTCGCGCTCATCGCGCTGGGCGCGGCGCTGGCGTGCGGCCGGACGCCACCCGAGGTCGCCGATCTCGTCGTCACCAATGGCCGCGTCTACACATTCGCTTGGGGTGAGCCGTCGCCGGACGGCGCTCCGGCCGCGGATGCTCCCCACAGGGAGGGCGCCTGGCGGCCCGATGCCGAAGCGGTCGCGATTCGAGCCGGCCGGATCGTCTTTGTGGGCAGCGCCCAGGACACGCAGATGTACGTGGGTGAGACGACCCGAGTTCTCGATATCGACGGCGCCACTGCCCTGCCCGGCCTGGTCGATTCCCACACCCACGTCGCCGGCCTGGGTGAGCTCGAAGCCCGGGTCAACCTGATCGGCGTCGAGACCGAGCAGGAAGCCGTGGAAGAGGTGGCAGCACGAGCCAGCTCGACACCGGAGGGCGAGTGGATTCTCGGTCGTGGCTGGGATGAGGGCGCGTGGGCGAATCGGTATCCGACCCTCGAGCTCCTGACCGAGCGCGTACCGGCCCATCCGGTGGTGCTCGAGTCGCTCCACGGGTTCGCGGTCTGGGGCAACCGGCTGGCCTTCGAGCGCGCGGGCATCGATAGCGCCACTCCGGACCCCGACGGCGGCGAGGTCCTTCGCGACGAGACCGGCAACCCGAGCGGGATTGTGCTGAACCGCGCCGGTTCTCTTCTGACCTCGGCGATTCCGGAGCCGTCCGCCGAACAGATCCGCCAGTTCACCCTGGCCGGACTCGAGGTGATGGCGCGCGACGGCTTCGTCGCGATCCACGAGGCCGGCGTCGGGCGCCGGCAGCTCGAGGCGCTCGAATCCCTGGCCGGATCCGCAGAACTTCCGATTCGCGTTTACGCCATGCTCTCCGCACGGGACGCGGACCTGTGCGAAGAATGGCTGGCGAAGGGCCCGATCGCGGGCACCGACGGCATGCTCGCGGTGCGCTCGGTCAAGGCCTACTACGACGGCGCGCTCGGCTCGCGCGGCGCGCGCCTACTCGAAGATTATTCGGACCGGCCGGGCCATCGCGGCACGAGCGGCGACGAGTACGGCTTCGACGAGGAGCTAGTCGCGCGGATGATCACAGGCGGCTTTCAGGTCGGGATCCACGCCATCGGCGACGCCGGCAACCGCGAGACTTTGGATTTCCTCGAGCGGGTTCTCACCGAAGATGCGGCGGCGAAGCGCCACCGCCACCGCATCGAGCACGCCCAGGTCCTCCATCCCGACGACATCCCGAGGTTTGCGCAGCTCGGGGTCACCGCCTCGATGGAGCCGCCGCATTGCGTGGAGGACAAGACCTGGGCCGAAGACCGGCTCGGCCCCGAGCGGATCCGCGGCGCCTACGCGTGGCGAACGCTTCGACAGTCCGGAGCCGCACTCACCTTCAATTCCGATTTGAGCGGCTCCGACCACAGCATCTTCTATGGTCTGCACGCAGCGATCACCCGGCGAGACAAGCGGAGCGAGCCGCTCGACGGTTGGTATCCGGCGCAGGCGATGACGCCCGAGGAAGCCGTCCGCGGCTACACCGGCTGGTCGGCCCGCGCCGCGCACTGGGAGAACGAAACCGGCATCCTCGCGCCCGGGCGCTGGGCGGATCTGACCGTGATGGACATCGACCCGCTGGTTCTCGGGGAGTCCGATCCGGGCGCAATTCTCAACGGCCGCATCGTCGGCACGATCGTCGCCGGCCAGCTGGTCCACTGGGCAGAGAACTGACGGCGGTTCCTCGATCGGCCTCGATGTCCGAGCCCCTGATCGAGCGAATCGCCAAACGATTCCTCGACCGCACCCTGCCGTGCGAGGAATGGACCCACGAGGCTCACCTGCGAGTCGGCCTCTGGCACGTGCTTCGATTCGGCCCGCAGGAAGCGCTCGAGCGGCTTCGCAACGGAATCCGCGCCTACAACGCGGTCTGCGGCATCGCCAACACCGCTACCTCCGGCTATCACGAGACCACGACCCGGTTCTATGTCGCGATCATCGGTCATTTCTTGAAGCTCCAGGATCACGCGCGCCACATCGACGGGCTGGCGGCGGAGCTGATCGCGACCTGGGGCGACAAGCGCCTGCCGTTGGCCTACTACAGCGAGGCGCGGCTGATGTCCGCAGCCGCCCGCAAGAAGTGGCTCGAGCCCGACCTGTCGCCCCTGCCGGCGACGGCGGCCAAGACGCCGCCCGACCCTGAAGCGCCAAAGGCGTCTGCTAGCCTCCCGGCAAGCAATGGACGAAGCCAAGTCGAGTGAGCCGATCCGGCTCGACCCCGAGCAGGAGAAGGCGCCGGACGAGACATTGAAGAGGGCAATGGAATGTCACGAGCTCGGCATCTTGTTCGTGCACGGCATCGGCACCCAGCGGGATGGCGACGTCGTCCTCCAGTGCGGTGAGGCGCTCCACGACTGGCTCGAGCGCTGGGCCGGCGGACGACCGCCCGGCGCACCCGCCTCCGAGCCCCGATTCCTCGAAGCTCGGCTGACTGGACGCGGCGCCGAGGCTCCGGCCCACGCGCGGCTAATGCTCGGCTCCGGTACCGCTACCGAACGGGACGGGGACAACGAGTCCCGGGCCACCTCCTGGCTCTTGGCCGAGTCACATTGGGCGGAGTCGTTTCGCGCTCCGACCTTCACCGAGCTTCTGACCTGGGCGCTGGCCACGTTGCCCCGAGCGGTTCTGCTCCACTCTCTCAATCCGAGCCGATCGCTGCGCGAGACCCTCGAACTGAGGTTTCGGGGAGATCGTCAGGGCCTGGTGGCAACCGACGCAGTCGACCACGCAAGCAACGTCGAGTTGGTCATGAAGACCCTCGGTGGAGCTGCCTGGCTCTTCGTCTCACCAGTGGTGATCTTCGTGACGCTCATGTCGCTGGTCGTGGTATTCGTGCTCCGGCTGATCCCGCTCGCGGCGACGAGATCGCTGGCCGGCACGGTGCAGCGCCTACTCGCGGCGACCCTCGGTGACAGCTTCCTTTTTTCCACCAGCGCAGTGACCGAAGCCGCGGTGGTCACGCGCGTCGAGGAGGATCTCGCGTGGCTCGCCGCCCGGTGCCGGAAGGTCGCGATCGTGGCGCATTCCCAGGGCGCCGCGGTGTCCTATCGGCTCCTTCAGAGGCTCAGACTGGAACGGAAGCTGCCGGGCAATCTCGTCCAACTCGTCACCTACGGCTCGGGCCTGCGCAAGTTGACCGACCTCGTGCAGGCCGAGTGGCCCCTGGCCCGGCTCACACTCGTCGGCTGGCTGGCCACGGGCCTCGCGGTGGCATTGGGGCTCCTGATCATCCGGCTCGCGGTCAACCCCTCGATCCTTCTTGCGTTCCTCCTCATGATCCCACCGGTACTGATGACCGTTCTGGTCACCGCCGGCTCGGTGCTGATCGAGCGGCCGAAACCGGAGCCGCCTTTGCCGGTCCACTGGCTCGATCTTTACGCCTCCCGAGACCCGGTGCCCAACGGGCCGGTCGACGTGCGCTTCTGGAGGGACGCGGCAGCCGGCGACATTCCCGTGCAGCGAGTGGGTGACGATTCGTTCTCGAGACGCAGCGTCAGGGTGTACAACCGGCACTCGATCCTCGGCGATCACACGTCCTACTGGTCGGACGGCGCCGGCGACTTCATCGCCCGCCTGCTGGTCGCCCTGGCGCCGCTCGCCGGCACTTCCCTGATCAGCGATGCGGACACGGAGCGATTCGAACGGTTCGCCCGGATCGGCCGGCGGCGCGCCGGGCAGCTCGCCGGGCTTCGCATCGGCGTTCCCCTGGTCGTTCTGTCGATCCTGACTTGGCAGCGCGACGCGCTCACCGGATTCGGGGAGTCGGCGGCCGGTTGGCTGGCCTCGGTCACGGCAGCGCTTCCCGAGCTTCTCGCCGGGCCGCTCGAGCCAGGACTGGGGTGGCTCGCGAACCGGCCGGTTCTCCTCGGGACGCTCGGGCTGGCGCTCGCACTGGCCATCGTCTACAAGATCGGCCTTCTGGGCTGGATCGGCCAGCGGCGGCACGACCACGAGCGGTTGTTTCGAGGCGATGAGACCGCCGGGGTCTCCCCGGGATTCTGGCTCTTTTGCGCAGGCTGGGTGGGGCTGATCGCGACGCCGCTCGCGTTCGCGAGCCGGTTTGCGTCCGGCGAGCCTTCGATGTGGCCCCTCGCCGTGTGGGGGGTATGGGCCGCACTCCGGCTCGCTCCGGGACCCCGGGTGTTCGAGGTGGCGGTGGGCGAGCGAGGCTCGCAGCCGTAGACCCATGGGGCTTCGACGCTTTCTCGCCGCAGCCACCGAGCGCGTGCTGGACCACGAGGAGAACATCCGGGCGACCGGGATCACGCCCGGAGTCGAAGCCGCCGAGGTGCGACGAGCGCTCGCCGAACGCTACGGCGACTTTTCTCGAAGATGGCCGGCCGAGGAGTTGATCGACGACGTCGCCTCGATGCTGCGCGATTGGAACGTTCACGTCACCCACCCGCGCTACTTCGGCCTGTTCAATCCTCCGGTGCGCTCGGCCGCGGTCGCCGCCGATCTCCTGGTCGCGGGATTCAACCCGCAGCTTGCCGCGTGGTCGCACGCCCCGGCGTCCAACGAGATCGAGAAGCACACTCTGGACTTCCTGGCCGGGCGCCTCGGCCTCGATCCGCGAGCGACGGCCTCGACTTTCACCACCGCCGGCGCCGAAGCCAACCAGTCCGCTCTCCTGGTCGCACTGACCCACGCGTGGCCCGAGTACGGCCGCCGGGGCCTGGCCGGCACCGACGTTCGACCGAGCGTCTACGTCTCGTCGGAGAGCCATCACTCGATCGAGAAGGCCGCGCAACTGTGCGGCATCGGACGCGACGCGATCCGGACCGTGAGCACCGACGCCGAGCTCCGGATGAGCGCCTCGGCGCTCAGCGAAGCCATCGAGGACGATCGGCGCGGCGGACGCCATCCGCTCATGGTGGTGGGCACCGCCGGCACCACCGGCGGTGGAATCATCGATCCACTTGCCGAGCTCGCCGAGGTGAGTCGTCGCGAGAACCTCTGGTTCCATGTCGATGCCGCGTGGGGCGGAGCCGCCTGCCTGTCGCCCCGGCTCGCGCCCGCCCTCGCCGGCATCGAACGGGCGGATTCGGTCACCTGGGACGCCCACAAGTGGCTCTCGGTTCCGATGGGCGCCGGCATGTTCTTCTGCGCCCACCCGAACGCGGTGCGCAAGACATTCGGAGCCGCGACTCCGTACATGCCCACTGGCGTCGAAGACACGATCGACCCGTACTCCTCCACCATCCAATGGTCGCGGCGAAACATCGGCCTCAAGGTCTTCATGAGCCTGGCGGCCCTCGGCTCCGACGGCTATCGCGAGGCGATCGAGCACCAAGCGCGGATCGGAGAGGTTCTTCGAGAGCGCTTGCGGGAAAGAGGCTGGGAGATCGTCAACCGGACGCCGCTGCCGGTGGTCTGCTTCAGCCGCGACGAGATCGATCGCGTCCGCGCCGGCGCCGCGCGCATCGCCGAGCGGCTCCAGGCGGAGAACTTCTGGACCTCGCCGGTCCGGCTCGGCGACCGCAGCCCGGTGCTGCGCGCCTGCATCACCAGCTACGAGACCACCGAGGACGACGTCGCCGCCCTCGCCGAGGCCGCCACCCGCATCGCCGCGGAGCGTAGCGTCGGGCCCCGTGCCCGACGGGGCGGGGGCTAGCCATGGAACCCTCTCCGTGAGTCGAATCGACCTTCCGGACTTCGCGCTCGAGGTCTACTTCAGCAAATGGGAGTTCGCCGCGTCCCATCACCTGACGGCATCAGACGCCGAAACCATGACGGTCGAAGAACTCCTCGGGCTCGGCGGCAACGGGGACGAGACCGGCACACGCGAGCTCCTCGAGCTCCCCCTCAGCTACGTCGAGACGTGGGGAACCGACGCGCTGCGCCAGGCGATCGCCTCCACCTACGAAGGGATCGCTGCCGAAGACGTGCTGGCTTTCGCCGGCGCCGGCGAAGCGCTCTTCTGGGGAATGCAGGTTCTTCTCGAGTCCGGGGACCACGCCATCGTCACGGTGCCCAACTACCAGTCCGTCGAGTCGGTACCGATCGCCACAGGCGTCACCGTAGACGGTTTGCCGCTCTGGTCAGGCTCGGGCTCCGACCTCGAATGGGTCTTCGACCTCGACCGTCTGCGCGCACTCCTGCGACCGACTACGCGCTTGATCGCGGTCAACTTCCCGAATAATCCCACTGGCTTTCTGCCGGAGCACTCGACCTGGCTCGAGTTTCTCGATCTGTGCGACGACCGGGGAATCCGCGTCTTCAGTGACGAGGTCTACCGCGGTCTCGAACCGGATCGGGAGCGCACGCTTCCCCAGGCCGCCGACCGGTCCGACCGCGCCCTGTCGGTGAACGTGATGTCGAAGGCCTACGGACTTCCCGGCCTGCGCGTCGGATGGGTGGCGAGCCGCGACCGGGACCTTCTGAAGAAGCTCGAGAAGGCCAAGCACTACACCAGCATCTGCAACGCCGCTCCGGCCGAGTTTCTGGCGGCTCACGCACTGCGGCACGCCGCAGCCATCCTGGAGCGCAACCGGCGGATCGTCCGGGACAACGCCCTCGTTGTCGAAGCCTTCATGAGTGAAAACTCCGGACTCTTCGACTACCGTCCGCCCGACGGCGGCTGTGTCGCGTTTCCGCGCTACTCGGGTGCCGACGGCGTCGAGTCCTTCTGCCGCCGGGCGGTCGAAGAGGCCGGGGTCTTCCTGCTGCCCGCCTCGATTTACGCTTCCGAGCTGGCCGAGGTGCCGAGCGACCGATTCCGGATCGGAATCGGCCGCGAGAGCGTACCGGCCTGCCTCGATCAGCTCGGTCAGCACCTCGCGAACCGCCGCTCGAGCTAGATCGGAAGCGGCTCAGGCCCGCTTGATCAGCCGCACGAGAAACAGAAACACCATCGCGCCGACCACCGCCATGACCAAGGTGCCCAACGTGCCGCCTGCGGAGAGTCCCAGAAGGTCAAAGACGAAACCGCCCACGAAGGCGCCGATGATGCCGACGACCAGGTTGCCGAGCAGCCCGAAGCCGCCGCCCTTCATCAGTGTGCTTCCAATCCAGCCAGCAAGGGCACCGATCACGAGAAAGTAGACGAGATTCATTTATCGCTCCTGTCCTTTCGACGGCTCGTGAGCCGTTCGCTATTGGGTTGGGCGTACTCTCCAAGCCTAACGCATCTTGGTAATCTCCGAGAATAAAACGTCTCAAACCATGCTGGGCTCATCGACAACGCGCAAGATCCTCAGCCTTGGAGTAGTCATCGCGCTGATCGCGGCGGTGATCTACCTGCGCGAGCCGGCCGCCCAGCTCGTGCTCATCGTTGCGGAGTGGGTCAACGGACTCGGTTGGATCGCGCCGGTCGCGTTCACCGCGGCGTTCGCTCTGGCGGTTCCGGCGTTCATTCCGGCGGCTCCTTTTCTGGTCAGCGGGGGTATTCTCTTCGGGCCGGTCTTGGGCACCTTGTACGGAACCCTCGGCAACCTGGCCGGTGGAGCTCTAGCCTTTGGCCTGGCGCGGACTTTCGCGAGAGAGAAAGTCAAACGCGCTCTGGCCTCGAACACCGGATTCGAGGTCATGAACCGAGCGCTGCGTAGTGAGGGAGCGCGCGGCGTCAGCCTCATCCGGCTTTCGCCGGCGCTTCCGGCCTGGCTCATCAACTACGCGCTCGGCGTAAGCCAGATCAACCGGAAGCAATACTGGCTCTCGGCGCCGGCAATACTGCCGGTCACGATGCTCTACGCTCTCGCCGGCGCCGGGCTGGGAGACCTGGCCGCCTTCGAAACGGGCGCCGGGATCGAGAAGGGAGCAGGTTACTATGCGCTCCTCGGCGTCGGAATCGCCGCCACAGTCGTGGTCTCCATGCTGCTCGGCCGCCGCGCTCGGAAAATCCTGGAGGAATTCGAGGATGACGAAAACAACTGACGCGGTGGGCCGCGTTCTGGTGACCTTTTCTCGGAGCTGGCAGGCGCTCGCGGCGATCCGCAGCCTCGGACGCAGGGGTCTCGAGGTCGTGACCGGTGACGAGATCGCTCTCACCCCCGGCGCGATGTCGAGATTCAGCATCGACTCGTTCCAGTACCCGAACTCGGCCACCGATCCGGAAGGTTTTCTCGACGCTCTGGATGACGCAGTTCGGCGCTTCCGTCCATCCGAAGGCGTGCCCTATGTCCTCCTGCCAGTGCATCGCGAGACCTACCTGATCGCGCGTTATCGCTACAGATTCGAGCCTCACATCAGACTCGCGCTTCCTCCGTCCGAACTGATCGAAGAGGTTCGAGATAAGGGGCGATTGACAGAGATTGCTCAGGACCTCGGCATCACAACACCTCGGACCTGGTCTCCGTCGAGTTCAAGCGACCTCGAGAAGATGATCGACGACATCGGCTATCCAGCATTCGTCAAGGTCCGCAAAGGTGTCGCCGGAGTGGGGCTTGAAAGAGTCGAAAGCGTGGGCGAGTTGCGAAGCGCCTTCCAAGCTCTGTCCGACGGGCTCGGAACGGACGAACTCCCTCCGATCATCCAGGAGGCCGCGCCGGGCGACGACTACTGCGTTAGCGCCCTTCTCGATCGCGGGCAAACCCGCGCGGTGATGACCTACCGCAACCTGCGCTCGATCGTCGATGGCGCGCCTGGCGCAGTCCGGCAGACCGTCGAGGCCGCCGGCCCCGAGGCCGCTGCCGTGGAGCTTCTCGAGGGTCTCGAGTGGCACGGGATCGCCCAGGTGGACTTCCTCTGGACCGGCAGCGCGGCAGATGCTCCGGTTCTGATCGAGATTAACCCTCGCCTTTTCGGAGGGCTCTTTCAGACTATCGCTTCAGGCGTGGACTATCCGTGGATGCTCTATCGGCTCGCGCTCGGCGAGAGAATTGAGCCGTCGGTTGATATCGACTTCGAGGTGCTGTCGGAAACCCCCGTGTTCGGCCTGCTCGCGACCCTACGAGAAGCCGTGGAGAACGCGGCGCAGTGGCAAATCATCGAGGCAGCTTGGGACGAGGCCAAAGAGCTTCTCGCCGAGGGCTCACCAGGCGAAGGTCTCGAGACGCTGTGGAGCGGGCTCAAAGAAGGGCTAGATGCGGAGCAACGTCAGCAGGCCTTGACCAGCCTCCTCGAAGAGCGCGAGGTCAGCATCTCGCAGCTCTTTTGCGATGACGACCCGAAGGCGGCTCTCGGCCTCCTCTACCCGCTCGCGATCTTTCTCAGTCAAGGCAAAGTCACCTCGGGAATGGTCGTCGGCGCCGAGCCGGTGAACGAGGGGCGCTCAGAGCCCCGATGACCCGGAGCGTGCGGCACGGAAGACGACCGATGGCAGTTGCTGCCGGTCTTCTCTTAGCGCTACTCCTTGGAGCTTGCATGAAGAAGGACTCCGACCGCGAACAAGCCACTCCGACAATCCTCGTATCCATCGATAGGACTCTCTGGCACCGTCTGGGCCTGAGCCGCTGGACCTATGTTCGCTCGCTGCGGCGAGCCGGCGCGCAGGTAAGGGTGTTCGACTATGCTGCGGTCTCCGGAAACGAAGACACCGATCAAGCGGCGAGGACACTTCTCGAGGGTATCGGCGGTCTCGTACTCAGCGGTGGCGGTGACGTCGATCCCAGGCTGTACGGTGGCAAGCTGGAGAGTTCCCTCGCGGTGCGCCCACAGCGCGACCGCTTCGAACTCGCGCTACTCAAAGCAGCCGAAGCCCGGGATCTGCCGATCCTCGGCATCTGCCGCGGTGCCCAACTCTTGAACGTCGCTCGCGGCGGCTCGCTCGTGACCATCCGCACGGACACGAGTCTCCGCCGCGAGCACGGGCGATGGCGGTGGCACCCTGTCAAGCTCGAGCCCGACAGCCGGCTCGCGAGTCTCTTTGGAACCGTCCGGCTCGAGCGCGTGGTGAGCTACCACGGCCAGGCCGTCGGCCGGCCGGGTGAGGGGCTTCGAATCGTCGGGCGCTCCGCCGATGGGATCGCCGAGGCGATCGAGCCTTCCGCCCCGGACGAAAGCTCGTGGCTCACCGGCGTGCAATGGCACCCGGAGCTTTCCCCACGAAGCCGCGTTCAGCGGAGGCTGTTCACCTCGCTGGTCGCGGCAGTCCGATCGGCGGATACCGACGGTTAGTCTGTCTTCTTGTTGCCGGCCCTATCTTGAACTATCGGCTTGAGCGAGCCCAGCCACCTCAGGGTGCAGAAATTCGCTGCCGTAAGCGCAACCGCGATCTCGAAGCGGCCGACCGCTACCGCTACGCCAACCGCCGCGGTGCTCCAGATGCTTGCGGCCGTTGCCGTGCCATGGACCGTCATGCCGCGCTTGACGATCGCGCCGCCGCCCAGAAAGCCGACTCCGGTCAGCAGGCCCTGGATGATGCGCGACATGTCTCCCGGCTCTCCGGCCAGAACGGACTGCGCAATCAGGACGTAGCCGGCGCTCGCCATGGCCACCAGAGGGAAGGTGCGCAGCCCCAGAGACCGCTCCTCCTGTTCCCGGTCCCAGGCGACCGGCAGCGCCAACGCGAAGGCAAGCAGGAGCAGCCACGTATGTTGCAGCACCCCAGCGATGTCTATCGAGGGCAGCTCGACCGGCATCGTCAGGAGCCGGGCTCGCAGGCAATCATGTCGGCCAAGCTCTCGATCGCTTTCACCATGGTCTGCCGCCGGCTGTCCGGAAGATCCTCGAAGGCCGCTTCAAAGCCGCGTCCGAGGGGCGTCGGTGCGGTCGCCACGAAGCGGCAGCCCTTGTCGGTGGGCACGATGTGGATCAACCGGCGGTCGTTCGCGTCTCGCTGTCTCTTGATCAGCCCCTTTAATTCGAGGCGGTCGATCACTCCCACCAGAGTGCTCGAGCTGACGTGCACGCGTTGCGCGATCTCGCGAGTCGAGAGTCCCTCTTCGGCCACCACCGCTTGCAGCGCAACCAGCTGAGGTAGCGTGATGTCGGATGAGTGGGCGAGAAAGCGCGAATAGCGGTCGGACGCCTGGATGATCCGTCGTATCCCGTTCAGCAACCGGTAGGTCTGCTGAAGCCCTGGGTCGGCCTTGGAAAGGTAACGGGCAGCTTTCATTGACGTGGCATTTGACATTACCCAAACTGTAACGACTTGACATGTCACATGTCAAGTGATTAGACTTCGAATGGTTTGAGACCTGGACACACGATGAGCAGACCGACTACCTTTCCGCCGGAAGCGACGCGATGATTCGAATCAAGAAAGGCTCCGATGAACGCGGCATCACAATTCCGTTCCGATCCGCACGCTCGATTTCGGCATCGACGGGTACGTTAGAACTCTCACACACACCTCCGCTCCCGAAAGGAGTCAGCACATGATGAACAAACTCAACCGAGCCCTCCTGGTCCTGCTCGCCGCCGGCGTGCTCTTGCTGCCGCTCGCCGCTTGCGAACGCGAGGAAGGACCCATGGAAGAGATGGGCGAATCCCTGGACGATGCCGTTGACGAACTCAAAGGCGACACCGAGGACCTCGGTGAACACCTGGAAGACGCCGCAGACGATCTCGGAGACGCCATTGAAGATGCCGGCGAAGACCTCGAGGACGCTGTAGACGGCGACGGCCAATAAAGAAGCAAACACGTCGAGACAAAGACACGTCCATTTCCGGTGGGCAGCCGCGTTTGCAACTTGGCTTCTTGCCGCCGGTTGCTCTTCCACGCGACCGGTGAGCGATCAAGTGAGCGACGACCTCGAGGTTGTCGGGGGCTAGCGAGCCTTCGGGCCGACCAAGTACTTGACCGAAGGATCGGGCCACTCGATGACCATGCCGCGGCCGACGCCCTTGGCGACCTCATCGCCATAGATGTGGGCCACGAGGTACATCGCGACGTCGTAACTCCGAGCTCCGCCCTGTGAGGTGAGGGCCTTGCCGTCATGCACGAAGCTGAGGCCGCGCACGACCTCGAGCCGCGGAAACATCTCGACGTAGCGGTCGACGTCGCCCGGAAAGGTCGTGCTGGCGACGCCGTCGAGAAGGCCGGCCGCTGCCAGAACGAACGCCCCGTCGCAGAGCGAAACGATGTAGTCGGCCGCGGCGCCGACCTGGCGCACCCACGCCATCATCGCCTTGTCTTCCAGATCCGTATCCATCGAGTGCTCGGCGCTCGGCACCACAAGGACATCGATCTCGGGATAGTTCGAAAAACCGAAGTGTGCGCCGACATCGAGCCCTTCGAAGGTCGTCACCGGCTTGCCGTCGGGCGAAACCGTGAACAGCTCCATCCCCGGCTGGGTGTGAAACACAGTGTGGTGAAAGATGTCGTAGGGCGCCACGAGCTCGCTGTTGTAGACGCCGTCAACGATCAGAAAGCCAACCCGCACAGGCTCGGCCGGGGTGTCCGATGCCGGAGATGCCGGGGATGCCGTGGACGCAGCGGCCGCGATCAGCCCAACCAGCGCGAGATTGGCAGTGGCCAGGAGTACGCTCTCTCGTCGCATCAGCTAACCCTACACCGGGCGACTAACGCAGCAGGGCGACCGCTTTGATCTGAACGAAGACCCGTTTGCCTGGGGCGAGTTCGAGCGCCTCGGCCGACTTGCGGGTGACCCGCGACAGCAGCCTTACACCGGCGAGATCGAGCTTGACCGCGACCTGCGACCGGTCGAGATCAGCCAGCTCCTCGACCCGGGCCTCAAAGATGTTGAGAATGCTAGTCCCCTCCTGTCGCTCGAGCGTGAGGCTGACGTCGCGGGCGAGCACCCGAAGCCGAACCGAGCTCCCGATCGGGCGAGCGGCGCGCGCCACCGTGAATCTTCCCCCCGGAAAGTCGAGATAGCTCAGCTCGTGCTCGCGATCGTCGCCGGCCACCACTGCCTCGACCACCGCCGCGGCCTCGTCGGTCCGAGCCGGCGAAAGATCGACGCGAGTCAGAATCTCGGCCACCGGCCCGGAGGCCGTCACCCGGCCGCTCTCGAGGAGCACTAGATGATCCGCCAGCCGAGCGACCTCGTCGGCTGCATGGCTGACGTAGACGATCGGAATCTCGAGCTCGTGGTGCAGGTCCTCCAGAAACGGCAGGATCTCGGCTCGCCCGGTGAGATCCAGAGCCGAAAGCGGCTCGTCCATGAGCAGAAGCCGCGGCGAAGCGAGAATCGCCCGAGCGATCGCGACCCGCTGTCGTTCGCCTCCGGAGAGGTTCTCGGGCGCCCGGTCGAGGAGGTTGTCCAGGCCCAAGAGCTTCACCGCCTGGGCGCGCTCGACGCGTTTCGAAGCCCGGCGGCGGCGGCGCTCGGCGAAGTCGAGATTGCCGCGCACCGAAAGATGCTCAAAGAGGCTGGCTTCCTGAAAGACGTATCCCAATGGGCGGCGATGGGTCGGCACGAAGACGTCGTCGCTCTGCCAGACCTCGTCGCCGATCCGAAAGTACCCTCCGGGCGCCTCCTCGAGTCCCGCGATCGCGCGCAGGAGCAAGGTCTTGCCCGCCCCGGAAGCGCCGAACACCGCGGTCACTCCGCGCGCGGGCGCCTCGAGCCGGGCGTCGAGCCGGAACTCGCCGCGGGTCATCCGGAAGCGGGCCTCGAGCGTCACGACTTGCCCACCACATACTTTCGGTTGACCGAGTAGACGACCAGGAGCAAGGCGAACGAGAGAACGAGCAGCCCACCCGCCAGCAGGTGGGCACGGCCGTATTCGAGCGCCTCGACATGCTCGTAGATAGCGATCGAAAGCACCCGGGTTTCACCGGGAATGCTGCCGCCGATCATGAGAACGACGCCGAACTCGCCGAGAGTGTGCGCGAAGCCCAGGACCGCCGCGGTGACGAAACCGCGACGGGCGAGCGGCACGGCGACCGACCAGAACCGGTCCCAGGGCGAGGCGCCCAGCGTCGCCGCCACCTCGAGCGGCCGGTGACCGATACTCGCGAAGGCGTTCTCGAGCGGCTGGACGACGAACGGCAGCGAGTAGAGCACCGAACCGACCACGAGCCCCGCAAAGGTGAACGCCAGAGCCCGGCCGCCGAGCGCGTCGATCAGGCGCCCGACCGGACCCTGAGTGCCCAGCGCTACCAGGAGATAGAACCCGAGCACGGTCGGCGGCAGAACCAGCGGCAGAGCGACCAGCGCCTCGACCGCCGCCTTGAGCCGGAACCGGCTGTGCGCGAGCCACCAGGCGAGCGGCGTTCCCAGGACCAGGAGGATCAAGGTCGAGACCGCGGCCAGCTCGAGCGTCAGCCGCAACGCGGTCAGATCTTCAGCAGCCACGACCTGCGATCCCCCGTCGGGTAGCGCTCATTCAGGGAGTCTCATAGCCGTACTCACGGATCAGGGCGCGCGCGGGATCGCTCGCTACGAAACCGAGAAAGGCGCGCGCGAGGGTACCGTCTTTGACCAGCACGGCCTGCTGCTCGATCGGCGCGTGGAGCGCTTCTGGGACCAGCCAGTGCGAGCCGCGACCAAGCGAGCCCTCGGGACTCACCGCGACATCCCGGATCTGGGACCAAGCCACGAAGCCGAGCTCGGCATTGCCGCTCGCGACCATCTGAAATGCCTGGGCGACGTTCTCGCCCTGGACCAGACGGTTCGCCAGCTTGCCGGCGAGCCCCCGATTCTCGAGCGTCTCGAGGGCGGCCCGCCCGTACGGCGCCAGGCGTGGATTGGCGATCGCGATATGCCGGAAGCGGTCGGACTCGAGCACCCGGCCGTCGGCATCGACGAAGTCGGGAGCCGTGCTCCACAGCACCAGCCTGCCGACCGCGTAGGTAAAGCGGGTGCCGGCGACCGCAAGTCCGTCGTCCTCGAGCCGGCGCGGCCGTTCGGCGTCGGCCGCGAAGTAGATCTCGAAAGGCGCGCCGTGGACGATCTGGGAGAAGTGCTTGCCGGTCGACCCGGCGACCACGGTGACCTCATGGCCGGTCTCCGACTCGAACCGAGACGCCAACTCCTTCATAGGCGCGGCAAAGTTCGCGGCCACCGCGACCACGACGGTGTCGGCTGCGGCGCTCGCCGGCACGAGAACCGCCACGAGCGTCGCGAGAGTGAAGACCGCGACGTGGAGGCCCGAGCTGAATCGCGTAGCCGCCATCGACTGAGCAGTCTAGCGAACCGGGCCTCCGTGGCAGTGACGCGCGCTAGCGCGCGAGGTCGTGAAGGCTGAGATCGACCTCGCCGTCGATCAGCTCGGGATACCGGGCTCGCGCGACGGCGATGTGGTCGCTCGCGGCATGGGCGGCAAGCGCCTCGTCCGACGCCCACTCCTCGACGAAGGTGAACTCGGCGGCATCGGCGCGATTGCGCCAGAGCTCGTAGAGCCGGCAGCCTTCCTCGCGACGGGTCGGCTCGACAAGCTCTTCTAGAACCTCGAGTAGCTCCGCTTCCCTACCGGGCAGGGCTCTGAACTTCGCGATCACGCGCGTGCCGTGACTCAGTCGAACCGCTCGCTTCCTACTGCCGGCGCGCTTCGAGCGTGGCGAGCACACTTTCGAAGTCCGGGTAGCCGGCGCCGAGCCGGCGGGTCAAGAAGTTGGCCTTGCGGACCGCGACGGTCTCTCCGTCGGCGATCACGTCGAACTGACCGACCGTACCGGCCTCGACCTCGGGTTCGACGCCGAGGCGCTCGTGAATGAGGGCGGCGAGACTCGCCGCCTTGGCCTGGCTGTTCTCTCACGTCGAGCAGGCGCGAATCTGGATCTTCATGGGTCCTCCAACAAAACGGTAGCACGAGAGCAAGCTGCTCCTCTCACTCGGACAAGACGGTCGCCGCTTGTCGTTTCTCAAAGAGTTCCGGCTTGCATGGGGCCGCCGCGGCGTTCTGCGGATCGATTGCGGTACCAGCGGCCGAGCCAAACGGGCGCGGGCGAAAACGCGACGCAAGACACGAGCCCTTGACGAGCGGCCGATGAAAGATTACTATTTGTATTAAGCGCAACTCGCAACCCTCAGTCACTCTTCGTGCCGTCTCTAACCGTCGATGGTCGAGAAGACGATCGCCCTCTACGAGGTCCTCGACGAGATCGGAGCCGGCGGGATGGGTAGACGCTAAGACGATAGGAGCGACTCGTATGCGGACGCCCATGCTTTCGATCCGTTGGACTCTCGTCAGCATCAGCCTGCTGGGCCCCGTCTCTGTGGGCATGGCTCAGCAAAACAGCTGGACCGGAAAAGCGCCTATGCCGACCGCTCGGCTCGGCCTCGCGACCTGCGCGGTCAACGGGAAGATCTATGCCATCGGTGGGTATGCACAGGCAAGCTCTCGAGGCCTACGAACGGTCGAGGAGTACGATCCGGAGACCGACAGCTGGAGAGGGCGGGCCGACATGCCAACCGGCAGGCGCTGGCTGACGGCGAGTGCGGTGAATGGAAAATGCTTCGCCATTGGCGGCCACACCGGGCCAGGTGCGCCCGGTCTTGCGACCGTCGAGGAATACGATCCGGAGACCGACAGCTGGAGCTCGAGGGCCGGCATGCCCGCTGCGCGGGTGGCGCATGCCGCCGCCGTTGTGGACGGCAAGATTTTCATCGTCGGTGGCGGAACGACGTCCAACAACCTGGTTCCTACTCTGGCCGTCTATGATCCGATGACGGACAGCTGGGCCACGAAATCCGAGATGCCCATGGCGCGAGGTGCTTTCCCTGCCGCCAGCGCCGTGAATGGGCAGATCTACGTCCTCGGGGGAAGTGAAGGTTCGAGAGACGTCGAAGCATACGACCCAGCCACCGACAGCTGGACCGACAGGGCCAGTATGCCGACCGGAAGGTACACGCTGACAGCGGGGGCCGTGAACGGGAGGATCTATGCAATCGGTGGCAAGCGGTTGCCCGCGAACACTCCCCTGGCGACCGTCCGGGAGTACGACCCGATAGAGAACGCCTGGGTCACCCGCGCCGGCCTGTCGAGTGTGAGATGGGGCCTCGCCAGCAGCGTTGTCGAAGGAAGAAT
This sequence comes from Thermoanaerobaculia bacterium, assembly GCA_945787635.1. Lineage (GTDB taxonomy): Bacteria > Acidobacteriota > Thermoanaerobaculia > Multivoradales > JAHEKO01 > CALZIK01. Next base: position 52,817 of record CALZIK010000030.1, read on the forward strand.
CTACGTCATCGGTGGGAGTGAAGTGGGCCCACCGCCGCATCCCGGTCTGACCCGCAACGAGGAATACACGCCACCGACGGCGATTCCACAGACCGTTCGTCGGTGTTTCTTCGACGCCGAGACGTTGGCTCCGGTTTCCGACGTCCGGGTGACTTCCGGTACCGGCTCTGAGGTGCTTCTCGGTGCGAGCGACTGCTCCGACGATGTTCCGTATGACTTCCTGACCATCGAGGCTCCGGGGTACAGGACGAGAGAAACCCACGCGATCAACGGAAAGAATGCCCAGCGCCGCGCTGCGCTTCCGGGCGGCAACGGCTTGTACTTCGGGTTGTTCCCCGAAGACTCCGCGTTTACGGACCTTGTCGATTCCGGCCGCACCACTGGCAAGAAGAAGAACCGGGGAATCTTGCAAGGTTTGCCGTACATGAAGTTCGAGATTGTTCGGCCCCCTGACTTCCCCATGCCGACAGCTGAGATCAGAAGTGCGGCAGTGAAGGAGCTACGCAAACGGGGGAAATTCAAGAAGCCGTCGTTTTCATTTGATGATTCCATTACGCTCGAAAACCAGATCCTGTTGCAACATCTTCCTGGTGGAGAACCGAGTGTCGACTGCACGATTCTCGAAGATGGCGTGTGCTGGGGGCCGGTTGTGTCGTTTGATGCGGTTGCCGGTGATCGGAAGCTCTTGCTTGAAAAGGGACTGCGGATGATCTTCCATCGTGGCAAGAAATTGGTCTCCGGTTCGAGTGTGAAGTCTTTTTATCGTGGCTTTCAGGCGAGCGTCGTCGGGCAGCAGTTGAAGCGCGGCAAAGAAATTGACGTGGCGCCAGACTCTGTTCTCCGAGCAGTGACACCCACGGGTGGCGAGAAGCTCCACGCAGAAATGCGGACGATTCCCTAGGTCGCCAACCCGACCCTCTCGCTCCCGTAGCGGGCATTCAACCACGCCGAACGTTGGGGCCGGCGCTCGGCTGCACTACCACTCGACGACGACGCCACGAGTCACCGTTGTCTCGAGCTGTAGACTTCCGGCCATGCGAATCGTCGCTCTGTACGACATCCACGGCAACCTGGCGGCTCTGGAACCGGTACTCCGTGAGGTCTCCCGGGCCGGCGTGACCTCCTCTGAACCGACCGGCAAGATCGAGGCCGAAGAGCGCTGGCGAGAGACCGAGCGCACCAGGCTGGCTCGCGAAGAGCGGGCCGGGGGAATCAACACTCGGCTGTGGGCGATAGCCGTCCTCTGCCTCGCTTTGTGCACCGCCACTCGCGCACAGCCCGAGCGAGACGCACCCGCACAAGCTCACCCAGTGGTCTCCTTGGCGGAATCGCGGCTGGTGCGCGGCTCGCTGCCGGGCCAGAGGACCGATGGCTTCAAGCTCTGCCTGGCTATCGAGGGCGGTGGCATGCGCGGCGTCGTCTCCGCCGGGATGGTTACCGCCCTCGAGAATCTGGGTTTGCGCGATCTATTTGACGCCGTTTACGGCACCTCGGCGGGAGCGATTAACGGTGCGTACTTCTTGTCCGATCAAGCTGCCTACGGAACCACGATCTACTACGAGAACGTCAACAACTCCAGGTTCCTCGCCCGGCGGCGAATCCTCAGTCCGGGTCGGGTCATGTCGCTCGAATTCCTGCTCGACCAGGTGATGGCGCACGAGAAGGTCCTCGACTGGCAAGCGGTCCTCGACTCGGCGGTTCCGCTCAAAGTGGTAGTGACCTCGATGGAACGGCGGCGGGCGGAAGTACTCGAGGGCTTCGCGTCTCGAGACGAGCTGTGGGAGTCTCTGAGGGCGAGCTCTCGGGTACCGGTGATTGCGGGGCCACCGGTGGAGATCGGGAAGGAGAGGTACGTCGACGGCAGTGTTTATGCCAAAATTCCGCTCGAACTCGCGGTAGCCGATCTCTGCACGCATGTTCTCGTGTTGCAGACCTGGCCTGGCGGACTGAAGCGAACCGCACCGGGTCCAGTGCGGCGATGGTTGGTCAGGCGCTACCTCCGGAAGTTCGATCCCGATCTCGCCAAGGAATTCGGACGAGGCCCGTCGGCGTATGACGACGCGATGGAGTCCATCCGCCTCGGCTCCATCTCCGGCGACGGGCCGCCCTATGTGCTTGGCGTGACTCCGGGACCGGAACTGGTGCTGACGACGTTCGAAAAGAGCCGGGACCGACTTATCGGCGGTGCCCGAGCCGGTTTCCAGGCCCTGGTGAAGATCTTCGGCCACCTCGGAACTGACTCAGAGTTACGTTTGTCCAACTAGGGACTCTGAGGAAACATCCAAGAACGTCGGCTGCCTGAACAACGGCTGCACGGCCGAGCCAGCGACCCACTCAACTTCAAGGACACCGGAGCACCTGGTGCTTGTGAGCGATCAGCCGACGCCTGCGGCGCAGGAAACCGGTGACAGAAAGTTCCTTCCGGCCGCGCTTGCCGGTGATCGGTGTGAGTGCCGAGGGTTCTTTGAAGAGCCCGGTTGTAATACATAGAAGTTCAATGTATAGTACTTCTATGTACAGCGCCTTCAGCCCGACGCGCGAGAAGAGAAGCCGGATATGAACATCAGCAAGGACCTCGTCGCCGCTTCCGCTGCCCCGCTCGTGCTGGCGATCTTGAGCGAGGGAGAGTCCTACGGGTACGCGATCCGCAAGCGGGTAGCTGAGCTGTCGGGCGGCGAGCTCGAGTGGACCGACGGCATGCTCTACCCGGTGCTGCATCGGCTCGAGCGCAACGGCTACGTCGAGGCGAGGTGGGATTCGTCGAAGGCGGGAAGGCGACGCAAGTACTACCGCCTGACGGGCCTCGGCTCGGCGGAGCTCGAAAGCCAGCAGAGGCAATGGCGGCTCGTCGACTCGACGTTGCGCGGTGTGTGGTTCACGAGTTTGGATTGGGCAAGGCAAGGAGTGTGAGGCGATGGCGAAGACGGCAAACGAGATGCTCGAGCAACGGATCGGGGAGTGGCGCGCCTACCTGCGCCGTCGGCAGGCGATTCACGCGGGCGATGTCGACGAGCTGGAAGATCACCTTCGGGACCAGATCAGCGCTCTCGGCGATGCGGGTCTCGCCGACGACGAGGCCTTTCTGGTGGCGGTCAAGCGGTTGGGCGATCTCGACTCGCTGTCCCGCGAGTTCGCACGCGAGTACTCCGAGAGGCTCTGGAAGCAGCTCGTCGTCTCTCCGGTTTCAGAGAAAAGCGCATCGAAGGCCGGAACCGAGGCGATCGTCGCAGTCGGCCTGGCGATTGCCGCGGCCCTGGCGATCAAGCTTCCCGAGCTCTTCGGCATCAGCCTCCAGGGCGCTGCCGCCGATGGTGCGTTCTACGCGCGCAACTTCAGTCTCTTCGTGCTTCCGCTCCTCGCCGGCTACTTCGCCTGGAAGCGCACCCTCGGACCGGTCAAGCGCTACTGGCTGGCCGTGCCGTTTGTCGCGGCCGCTGTGATCGTCAACATCCTGCCTTTCGAGACCGGCGGCCATACCGAGGTCCTTGCCGCTCTCCACCTGCCGATCGCGCTGTGGCTGGCGGTCGGGTATGCCTACGTCGGCGGCCGCCGGCGCGACCACGACCGGCGCATGAATTTCATCCGCTTCTCCGGAGAGTGGTTCATCTACTACGCCTTGATCGCTCTCGGCGGCGGCGTCCTGATGGGCTTCACCATGTTCATCTTCCAGGCCATCAACCTCGACGCGGAGTCGTTCGTTGAGTCGTGGGTGCTGCCGTGCGGAGTGGTGGGAGCGGTCCTCATCAGCGCCTGGTTGGTGGAAGCCAAGCAGAGCGTCATCGAGAACATGGCTCCGGTTCTGACCCGTCTGTTTACGCCGCTGTTCACGGCCGTGCTCCTCGTCTTCCTGATGACGATGATCTGGACCGGAAGCGGCATCAATGTCGAGCGGGAAGTTCTCATCGGCTTCGACCTGCTGCTCGTGCTGGTGCTCGGCCTGCTCCTGTATTCGATCTCGGCGCGTGATCCGCAGGCGCCGGCCGGCGTCTTCGATGCGCTCCAGCTGGTACTCGTGATGTGCGCTCTTCTCGTCGATGTGCTCGCGCTATGGGCGATCGCAGCCCGGATCTCCGAGTTCGGTTTCAGTCCCAACAAGGTAGCGGCTCTGGGGGAGAACATCGTTCTGCTGGTGAACCTCGGCTGGTCGGCGGCGCTCTACGCCCGGTTCCTCACCGGGCGAGGCTCGTTTGCCTCTCTCGAGCGTTGGCAGACCGGGTATCTCCCGGTGTACGCGGTCTGGGCCTGGATCGTGGTCGCGCTGTTTCCAGTCGTCTTCGGCTACGCGTAGGCCGCGTCGGCGATATTCGACGTTATGGGTCGCTCGGAAGCGTGTACTCGAAGTCGTAGGAGTGCTTACCGTCCTCGATCTCGATCGACAGGGTACCTGCGATGCCCTCGAGCTCCCCGGTGCCCGAGCCGGGGACGACGGTGATAGTTGACTTCTGCGACGTCGGCGTCATCGTGCCGGAGTGTTGGAGCAGGAAGCTGCCGCTCCGGCCTTGAACGGCGCCGGTCACCCTCTCGATCGCGACGTAACCGGCCGAGCCTTCGGCCGGCGAGCCGCCGGAGAGCATTTCGCCTTGGCTGTTGCCGACGACGTCGCCCGAGAACGTCTTGTCGATCGACATGCGGCCGATCTTCGCGTCCGCGGCCTGATTGTAGGGCTCCAGCGGACTGAGTTTGACTTCGAAAGTGCCTTTCGCTCGCATGGTTGTCAGGGTCTCCTCGGCCGTCGCGGTCTGCATCACGCTACCTTGGCCCGGGGCGGATGCGGTCCAGAGGATGACAGCGAGGCTGAACACCAGGGCGACGGCGCGCCTGGCTGGGTTTTGTACCGGTAGGGCTAGCATTATTCGCGTTTCTTGCGATCGATCCTCCACAAACCTGATTCTTACACGAGGTACCGATCACCCGGCAGCCCTCCCCGAATACGCCACCATCGGCTCTTCGAGATGCCGCGCGCACCGGCCGCCCGGGAGCCATGCCCGGCACAGCAGCGGTGACCTCGAACTGGGAGCGGGTCCGGCCGATCGGGCTCTCGACGAGTTCCCGCGCTTGGTAAGCGCTTGACCGAATCAGAGCGCTAGGGAAGCCTGGTGGAGCCGATCGGGATCGAACCGACGACCTCTTGAATGCCGTCGTCGGCCTCGGATTCGGGGACCGCGTCCTCAAAGGCCGGCTCCGGGAGGTCTTCGTCCGGGGCCCCCCCGGCGCCCCGACCTCCGCGCAGCCCTTGCACCAGACCGGCCAGGCGGTCCTTGAGCTTCGATGGGGCCGGCGTGTCCTCCGCCTCGGGCGAATCGTCCGAGTCCGCCTCCGGAGCCGGAGGAGTGAAGATCTCGGGCCGCACCTCTTCGAGCTCGTCTGCGAGGCGCCTCTCGAGATCCGCCACCTCGCCGAGAGCGGTCTGCGTTTCGACCAGTTCGTTCTGCAGGGAAGCTTGCGCAGCGCGCGCGCTCTCGACGAGCTTCTCGGCGTGGGCGGCCGCCTTCCGCCTCGCGGCGGCTTGCACCTTCATCTCGTCGTGACGACTCTTCAGCCACTCCAACTCCGTGCGGATCGACGCCGTCTCGGCCTGGAAACCCTCGGATTGCCGTTGGATCTCGCCGAGCTCCGAGCGCAGGTCTGCGACCTTACTCTCGAGCTCGCCAGCCTTGGCGGAAGACTCTTCGACCTTCCCACGCTCCTTTTCGAGGTCCGCGCGAGCCTGCTCGAGACTCTCTCGCAGCGCGATCTCGGCCGCGTCCGCCTCCGCCTCGAGCTTCTCGAGCGCCGCTTTGGCCGCGTGCAGCTTTTTCTCCAGCGACTCTTTGGCGGTCTTCTCCACGGACAAGGTCGCCTGGGCGTCTTCGACTTCCGAAGCGAGCTTCTCGGCTTTCCCGCGTTCGGCCTCGATCTCCTCCTCGAGGGACCTCTTCTGGGACTCCATGGCCTCGCGTCCGGTGTTCGCCGCCACGGCTTCCTCGGTCCAGCGGGCGACCTCAGACTTCTGTTCTTCGACCGCCTGCTCCAGCTTAGCCCGCTCCTCTTCGAGCTCTTCCAGCCGATGCCGATCCCGTCGGTGAGACTCTTCAGTGAAGTGAAGCTGGCCCACCAACGCGTCGCGAGACTCGCTGATCGTCACCACGCGGGAGAGGCTCTCGCTGAGCCGGGAGTTGAGATCGGCCTCCGCTTCCCGCGCCGCCTCGATCTTCTCCTGCCAACGCCTCCGCTTCTCGGCGTGCTCACTCTTCAGTCCCTCGAACTCGGCGCGAAGATCCTCGACCTCATCGGCGTCGCTTTCGCCGCGACCATCCGCCTGCGCCTCCAGTCCGGCGGCATCCTCCTCGGAGGCTCTTTCCCTGCCGGCTGAGGACTCCTGGTCGAGATCAAAAAGCCGTAGGCCGGCCTTGCTGCGCTCTTCGACGATTCGGCGCACGAGGCGTTCGCTTCCGGGATTGAGACCGAAGAAACGGATACCCATGCCGGCGGTCTTTGCCTTGCTTTCGGCGGCGCGAGACCAAGCCACGACGCCACGCCCCTCTACCAGGGGATGACCGTCCCTCAGGCTGAGGTTGAACGCGACCTCGGCACCCGGGGGCTGGGGCTCGGCGGTCTCGACGAACATCCCCCTGAGCGCGATGTTCGCCGAAAAGTCCTTCAAAAAGGTCCGAAAATCATCGAACCCGATGTCGATGGCGTGCTCGGCGGCGTCTGGCAAGTCGAGATCCGCAGCCTGCGTCCCAACCATTTCACTCTTCATATCAGCCCCACGCTATGGCTCATCGATCGATCTCAATATGACAAATTCCGCAGCCCGGCAGGTCACTTTCACCAAGACACCGCCGTTGGGAATGAAGCGAAGCCGCCTTGCCATAACTATAGAGACGCCATTCAGGAGAACGTCTGGCACAAGTGGGTGGCACCTTTTCTGGGGGCACCTTGTCTGGGGGGGATCTCCTCGCCGACTCCAGCGGAAAGCGACACACCGCGGAAGAGCCGCAGTTCATCTCGTGTTGTGGGCAGAAACTCGCGCACCGGTTCCAGTGATTCCCGTGCGGCCTGGCGAGTCGCGGTATCGCTGGAAATCGCTCGAGCCTGGAGCATGAGGAGGCCGCCAACTAGTGCGACAACCCCTAGGCTCGCGTACTCCTGCCAGCGGCCCTCGAACGACAACCCAAGGACTGTAAAATCTCGGCCCAGCGCGAGCCACACGAGCACAGTGGCGATCCCCATCGAGGATAGCCATGCGATTGTCTCCCAGTACTCTCGGCGTCGGACCGCGCCGTCGCCTGCCAGCATCGCCGCTCTACGGCGGCGGTAAACGCGAGTCGTTAGGACGGGGAAGCCGACCGCAAAGGCGATCGCGAGCGCGTGATCGACCACGTCGTCCTGATCTCCCCTTCTGTTGCCGTCTAACGGATTTCGAAGTCAGCGGCGCCGCTGGCTGCCCGGATGAAGACTACGTTGCTGAAGCTGACCACCGGGCTGAAGCCGATATCGGAAAAAGGGCCGAAAAAGGGGACAGGCACCTATTTGCGAGAGCTCGGTCCTCGTTTCGACGCGGCGCAATCAAGTGCCTGTCCCCTTTTCTCTCCGCTTTTCTTTCTTCCTTAGCTGCGGGCACCTCTACCCGGCTAGCTGGCCACCCAGAGCCTTACCGAGTCCCTCGGCAATCGAATCGATCAGCTGTCTAGGTATCTCGAAGAGCATGACCTGAGCACCTTTGCGGATATGATCCGCGAAGCCGCGCTGTGCTGTCCTCCTCCGCAGCCGCTTCACCTCGGCCTGAATCAGCACCAACACTTCATGAGGTACTTGCGTCTTGCGTAGGGTGGTCCGAATCAACTCGAAGAGGTCGATTAAGATCGGCTCGTAGATTTCAGCGTCACCGAAATCCTCGGCTGCCAGAGGTAGGTAAACCGCGTGCTCAGAGCGGAGCTTGCCGTCGGTTCCAGGCGGAACAAAGAGCAGGACGCCCGGCAACCTGCTAAGACCAATCCGAAATAGGCGAGCGACCTCTGCACTTGGGTTGGCGAAGCCAGTGCCCGTCGTCTTGAACGGAAAAAAGAAGTAGATCTTGGACGAACGCGCGAGCTCGTCGATCCATTCAGGTTGCGCTTGTGAAAAATCCGCCACGACCTTCTGGCTAGGTCGGCTGTCATAAAGCAGAAAGCCGAAAATTACGGACTTCTTTCGAGATTCTTTGAGCTTTGCCTGAAAATCGTTGAAGCTCGTTACCGGAACTCCCATGAATCGCTCCTTGAGGCCCTTTGTTCTGGACCCAAGATACACCACCAACGCAATCTGCTTCTTCCTGGCCGGCGCCATAAGCGGCGGCAGGTGAGGCAGGCACAAACCTAAGAAGAGGTGAGTTGCCTGTCACCGCTTTGCCTTCAGGAAGAGGGTGAACACCTCTAGTTGGGGGGCTTCGAAACGAGGGCGCACCTCTAGATCAGGGATATACTGCCCACCGCGAATCGATAGCGAAGGAGGGTCCGCGATGAAGAGACTTCGCCTCCAAGCGAGCCTGCTGATGCCGTTGTGTTTGGTACTTCTGGGCGGGTGTTTCGACTCATGTCTGGGATCGTCAAATGCCGGTCGGGACGAAGAGAGCGTCATGCGAGGAGGAGACGGTGCTGGAAGCGGGTCCGTGAGCCAAGGTGCCGCCGCGCCTTCCGGAGATGCGGACACCGGCGCGGGTTCGACGGTCGTTCACATCGCGCCTGGCGAGGGTCACGTGGTGCTTCTGGCCGACGACGGCACGGTCTGGACGTGCGGCAACGGCGGCGACGGCCAGCTGGGCTTCGAGCAGCTCGAAGAGTGCTTCTGGGGCGTTCGAGTGGACGGACTCCCAACCGTGACCGACGTGGCCGCCGGCACGGCGTATTCGCTGTTTCTCGCGGAGAACGGGAAGCTCTGGGGAACGGGCTACGGGTTCGGCGGGCAGTTGGGCCCGAGGCTCGATGAGCGCACCTACGAGCCGATCGAGCTGGGCATTGATGGCTTGGTGGACATCGCCTCGTATACCAACTACGCCCTTGGACGGCGAGCCGATGGGAGTGTGGTCGCCTTTGGAGTCAACGATGCGGGCGGACTCGGGCACGGATCTCTAGACGACAGTGCTACTCCGGTCGAGACCGGTGTGGTGGCTGAAGCGATCGCGGCGGGCGGAAGCTACTCGTTGGCGTGGAAAGACGGCCGGCTCTGGTCGTGGGGTATGAACCACTACGGCACCCTCGGTAATCCGACGGTACCCACGTCGCCGATGACGGGCTCCATGAAATCAGTCGCTCAGGCCTACTTTTCGTTGACGCCCGTCGAGGTCTCGATCGACCGGGTGATCGCCTTTGCCGCCGGAACCGACCATGCGCTGGCGGTCCGAGACGATCACACAGTCTGGGGCTGGGGACGGAACAACAACGGCAGCCTCGCTCAAGCCCGCGAAAACGTCATCTTCCCCACGCCGGTCCCAATCCCGGGGCTTTCGGACATCGTGGCCGTCGCGGCCGGAGCGGAATTCAGCATGGCTTTGACCTCGAGCGGAGAGGTGCTGACCTGGGGCCCCAACAACTCGGGCCGGTTGGGTCGTACGATCAACGGGCGGTTCTCGGCCGAACCCACGGTGGTGGCGGGCCTGCCGCCGATCGAGAAGATCTTCGCAGGCTGGTACCAGGCCTACGCGATCGATCGCACCGGCCAGGGCTGGGCCTGGGGCATGAACGAGTTCGGCCAGCTCGCGGCGGATGCCGAGGGCTACGTCCCCGCGCCCATCACCTTGGGCGCGCCTGATTGAGCTCGAACCCCCAGC
>CALZIK010000031.1 GCA_945787635.1 Thermoanaerobaculia bacterium
ATCTGGCGGGTCTGTGGATTCGGAGACCCCGAGTCACGAAGGCCAGGCCGCTAAAACTCTTCCGACTGGAGCTGTCTGGCCTCGAGTTCGAGCCCGTGTGCTGAGCGGCCAGGACCGTCTGACGCTAGCCCGAAGCAGTTCGGCGGCCCACTATCGGTGGACGGACCAGAGAGGTGCGATCGCCGGACGGTCGACAGGGGCGTCGACCGCTACAACAAGATGAGGTCCGATGCCTCACGGGCCGGCCGCGTGTCTCGTACGAGCGAGCGGGAACGAGCGAGACGAGCCACCGGAGGCACGCTATCGGTGGAGGGGATTCAGAGATGCGATCGCTCGACGGTCGACAGGGCGTCGACCGCTACAACAAGATGAGGTCCGATGCCTCACGGGCCGCTACATCGGGAAACCGGTTCTACCAACCGATAGGAGCGGTTCGACCCCATAGGAACCCGCGCGCGATGCAACGGCTAGAATAGCGCCGGATGCCCAACCAACTTCTCGAAGGCGCGGTCTTCTACGTCGTCTTCATCTTCGCAGTCACGCTGCACGAGGCCGCTCACGCGTGGGCGGCGAAGCTCGGCGGGGACCTCACCGCCTACTACGGCGGCCAGGTCTCGCTCGATCCGATTCCGCACATCCGCCGCGAGCCGTTCGGCATGGTGATTCTGCCGATCCTGAGCGTGGCGCTCATGGGCTGGCCGTTCGGCTTCGCGAGCGCGCCGTACGATCCCAACTGGGCCCGGCGCCACCCGAAGCGCGCCGCCTGGATGGCACTCGCCGGCCCGGGCGGGAATCTGCTCCTGGTTCTCCTCGCCGGACTCTTGATCTACCTCGGGACCGCGACGTCGTTTTTCATCGCGCCGGCGTCGGTCTTCTTCTCCCAGGTGACGATCGGCGCGACCGCGGGCGCGGCGAACGCGGTCGCCTTCGTTTTGAGCGTATTCTTCTCGCTCAACCTGGTGCTTCTGCTTCTGAATCTCGTTCCGGTGCCCCCGCTCGACGGCTACGGCGCCCTGCCTCTCGTGCTCCCCGAGTCCGCCCTCGAAGCCTACCGGGGCTTCAGCCGCCAGCCCATGATCGGCTGGATCGGGATTCTCGTGGCCTGGAAGCTCTTCGACTACATCTACCACCCGGTGTTCCTGTTCGCGGTCAACCTTCTCTACCCCGAAGCGCGGTACGGGTAGCGTCGGCGGGCGCGCTGCGGGATCGATCATGACGGCTGACTCCAGCGTGACCCGGCTCGGTCTTCACGCTGCCGCCGTCCTCTATACGGGGGGCTCGATCGCCCAGCTGCTCAAGCTGATCTTCGACTTCCCCTGGCAGGAGATGCCGTGGGCCGTCGACTGGGCGATCGTCGCTCTCGGATCGCTGGCGACAGTGACTCTCGTTGCCAATACCGGCCGCATCGCCTGGCGAGGCGCCTGGGAGAAGCCGGTTCACTACCTCATCATCCTCCACCTGATGGCCTCGGTAGCCACTCACCTCTGGGCGCTCTGGGTGCGCAATCACGACATGTTCGGAACATTCCCATACGAGTACAGCTACTTTGCCCTCGCGTACTTCGGTTTCTTTGCCTGGCGATCCTGGACGATCCGAACGCGGTAAGCCGCTAGAATCGCCGGCATGACCGAACCGACCGTCCTCGTCTTCTTCTACGGCTCCTACATCAACCGGACCGTGCTGCGGGAAGTGGATCTCGCACCGGAGCGATTCGAGGTCGCCCGCCTGGACGGTTACGACATCTCGATCCGTCCGCTCGCCAACGTGTTCGAGTGCGCGGGCCAAACCGTCTGGGGCGTCGTTGCCTCGGCGACCCAGGAAGAGCTCGACAGGCTCTACGAGCATGCCAGGAACGTCCTCGGCGGCGTCTACCTGCCCTGCCTGGTGCCGGTCTCGACCGAGTCCGGCACCGAGGCCGCGCTCTGCTACATCGCGGAGTCGCTTCCGGAAGCGCCCGCGAGCGCCGACTACGTTGACCGCATCGTACGGCCGGCCCGCGAGCTTGGATTCCCCGAAGACTACATCGATCGGCTCGAGTCGTTCTTGCCGCCCACCGGCGAGAAGGAAGAAGCCTGAAGTACTCCCGACTCCTTATTTGGCTCGGCTCGGTGATTCTCGCGGCTACCGCGGCGCTTCACGGTTCCGGGTACTCCGAGGTCGAGGCAGCCGTCGCGGAGTCCGACATCGAAGGGGTGCTCTCCGGGGCGATCGGTGGCCTGTGGCTCTTCACCTCGATTCACTGGCTGTTTCTCGCCGTTCTGGCGGTAGTCGCGGCGACACTTGCCTCGCGCGTGAGGACGGTCGTTCTGGGCCTCGTGATCGCCGTGCTGGCCGCCGATATCGTTCTGCTGCTCGTCCACGTCGGACCGTTCATGGGCGAGGTGATGCTGGGAGCGGCGGCAGTGGCGTATGCGTTGGGGGCGTGGTTGAGCCGGCGCGGCGAAACGACCGCGCCCATGCCCTAGCTTCCAGCTCGCTCCTCCCCGCTAGAATCGACGGGTGCAACGCGCGGCGGCTCTTTTCCTTCTCGCTCTCGCTACCGTCTCCTCGGCCGAAGAGGTCCAGATCCGCTTCTCTCTCGAGAGCATCGGGGTGATCCGCAAAGCCGGCCAGAAGGCCCCCATCGGAACCGGTTTCGTGCTGGGCGAGAGCCGGGCGGTCGTCACCGCCGACCATGTCGTCGCCGCGCGCGGCCGCTACACCTACCAGGCGGTCCGGGAGGGCTCGCCGGAGATCCCGCTCTCTGTCCGCTCCCGGTTCCCCGGAAGCGACCTCGCGGTCCTGGAGCTGGCCCCGGAAAGTGAGCTCGACGGCGATCCCTTCCAACTCGGCGACCTCTTCCGCCTCGCCCCGGGCGACACCGTCGTCTACCTCGGCTGGAACGCGCCGAAGAACAAGGTCGCCCTGCGCGAGGCCGTGATCTCGGCCGTCGGCAAGGCCAGCTACCTCGGCACCACCGTCGACTTCCTCGAGTTCATCGGTGAGGGCATCCCCGGCTGGTCAGGCGGGCCGGTGCTCGATCTCGAGGGGAAGGTGGTGGCTGTGATGCACGAGGCCTGGACGAAGCGAGGCGTGAAGGGTGGGAAGACGGTGTTGGTGAACCGGGCGTTTTCGGCGGGGGTGCTGGGGGAGGCGGAAAAAGGCAGCCGCGCAACCCCCAGCTTCGGCGTTGTTGAACGGCACGGAACGCTGCTCTGCCTGGCGGCCGAGGGCGATGTAGCGCCAGGGGAATCGCTGCACCTCGTGTTCCCGCAAGAGCCTCAGTCTTGGGCCACGGCTCGAGTGGTGGCGAGGTACTCCTCGGAATGCGAAGCCGCTCAGGCTTCTAGCTCTCACTTCACTTCCAGCACCTCTCCCGCGACGCTGGAGCTTCATCGCCTCCGAGCGGCGACAGACCTGGCGAACGCGCCGTTCCCGGCCATCGGGGTCGTCGGTGCCCCTACCGCGCCGATCAACGCCGGTGATCGCGTAACCATGGATCTCGGCAAGGACGGCATGCCCGAGACGTTTCGAGCCTGCACAAGCAAGGAAGGTCTGCACCTGAGCGCATGGTCGGGCGCCACCGGCGGGCGGCGCCTCTGGCACCAGTACTACTACCTGGGGTACGACGTCGAGCCTGACTGCAGGGAGGGCGAGACGGGATAAGACGTCGGGGACGGAGCTCCGACGCTGCGTCCGATGCGAACGACTGAGCCACAGCGACGAGACGGTCGACAGGGACGTCGACCGCTACAACTCCCGATGACGATCGCCGACATCGAAAGGGGCGTTGACCGCCACAGCAGGAACCGGTCCGATGCCTGAAGGGCCGCCGCGTGCCTCTTACGAGGGAGGTCCGCCGACCGAGAAGAGGCGCCGGAGGACCACTATCGGTGATGGCGACTCACAGATTCAATTGCCAGACGGTCGACAGGGACGTCGACCGCTACAACTCCCGATGACGATCGCTGACATCGACAGGGACGTCGACCACTACAGGTCGCGATGATGATTGTTGAGGACGGGTCCATAGGGGCGTCGACCGTTGAAAACGCAAGGCGAGTCGGCGCATCTGTTACGATTGATGTTTCGGAAACCGGAACCACTCCAAGGAGAATCTCCATGCGGAACTTCCTGTCCGTAACCTCGGCTTGCCTCCTGTTCGCCCTCGCCTGTGCTCCGGCGCCGGAGCCCCCGGCTCCCGCGCCCGAGATCGACCTCGAAGCCGAGCGGGCTTCGTTAATGGCTGCCGACCAAGCCTGGGCCGAGGCCTATGCAACCAGCGACACTCCGGCCGAGGTGTTCGCCCTCAATGTCATCGACGGTGCGTATCTGATGCCTCCCGGCGCTCCCGTGGCGAAGGGCAGAGAGGCCATCCGCGAGGCGATCGCCGGGCTCGAGGCCATGGACGGGTTCTCGGTGAGTTGGGGGCCGACGGACGCGGAGGTGAGCGAGGCCGGCGACATGGGCTTCACGATCGGCACTTACGAGATGCACATGGCTCCCGAAGGCAAGCCGATCAAGATCAACGGCAAATACACGACCGTGTGGAGGAAGCAGGAGGACGGCTCCTGGATGGTGGCGGCGGACATGTTCAACGCGAACGGACCGCCAGAGCCGGTGCGGTAGTCGAGACCGTCGAAGACGGTCGACAGGGACGTCGACCGCTACAACGTCGGGCAGGGGCGCCCGACGTGACACCCGCCCTTCTCTTTCGGCCCGCGGCTGAAGGAGCGGGGGTGCGCCTCGTAGGGAGCCTCTCCGCGCTCCCGGAGAGGCGCACCCGCGCGACTCAATCGCCGCGCGAAGCCACAGAGCGGCTCGGGTGGCGCAAACCCCA
>CALZIK010000032.1 GCA_945787635.1 Thermoanaerobaculia bacterium
AGGCTGACGCCGAGGACCACTAGCAGGGAACCGGTTCCAAGGACTCCCAGCCCTCTTCGACGCGGCGCCATCTTCAGAAACCGCAGCGGACGGACGAGCGACACCGCGCCCACAAGAGCGAGTGCGAGGCCGACGTCCACGAAGAAGACGCCGAGGAAATGGAGGATCATGCTCCCACGTCGCTTACGATACAACTCTCCACGCACCGATCTTACGCCCCCGCCGCATGAGCTTAGCCGCCTGAGGCTTTCGCCCTGACGCGTGCTGACAACTGTCCGCATCGCCTCGGGGAGGTCCTGCACCGGAGCGTTTGGAACACCGACGGCAGGCATTCGGGGACTGGCTGAGCCTCGACACAGCGAGTGCCTAACCCTCGTCTTCGAAGCTCGAGACTTCGTCGACGAACCGGGCCGCGGCGGCGAGATTGTGACCGGCAAGATCCCTCATCACACGCTGCAGCCGTGGGGAGCCCTTGAGACGTTCCGCGTACCGCCTGGACGCCCAGAGTGCCAAGGGGATCAAGGCCAAGCCAAACACGACGTTGGCGACAAGCCAGCCTGTCGTGAGGTAAGCATAGGTGTCGACTCCGAACAGGCCTTCCAAGCCAACAATCAGCATCGGGAGCCACAGGAGAGGGGCGGCCAGGAGGGCCCCGAGAGTCGTTCGCACCTCGAGCCTCTCCGCCCGCGCGAGCGCTTTTTGGATCGCAACGACAGGCGCGCTCAAGTCAACCGACGCAAGTTCAACCAGCCGCCGAATCCCTACGATCAGCAGCAGAATCGCAGCCAGGTGGAGAACGGCGCCTGGAACGAGAAACCGCGGCACTGCCAAGTGCTCCACGTTGAACGCTCCGAGCGCGACGATCAACGCGAAGTTGACGACGAGTTCGACAACAAAGAAACGCCGGAGACGGCCAAGGGCCGTGCCTGTGGACGAGACGGATCCGGAGGACACCGGGGCTTCAAGCGTTTCGCTGAGCCGGGCCACCGGGCCCCGTGATCCGCGCGAGGCCACGAAGCAGGAACAACCCCGCCACGCCCACGACGGGCGAGGTGAGGACACCCGGGAAGTAGCCGCCCGCGGCGATCGCCAGCGCAGGGTGGAGCAAGGCATTCGACACGGAGGCGACGGCCAGGAACCAGAGGGGAAAGAGGGCGGCGGAGACGCGGGCCATCAGCGCCGGGACGCAAAGCACCCAGACCGCAAGCGCAACGAGGTTGACGCCGACGAAGGAGTCCATCGCAATTGGCTCGAGGCCGAAGAACTCTGGAAGGCGGAGGTTCAATTCGCCGCCGGCTTCCTCGGCGAAGTGAAGACCCTGACAGACGATGGCAAGAATCGCCATGCGGACCGCGCTACGTAACGCGACCGGCTCGGCGTTGATGCCGCCGCGGACGACCGTGATCACCAGCGCTACCGCGGCCATCGCGGAAAGGACGATGATGCTCGGGACGAAGCTCATCGGTCGGCCGATCGAGTCGACTCCGCGATTCTTCTGAAATCCATCGAAAGCCTCCTACGCTTCTTGTCTCAGGCTCCGAACTGCCGCAAGTGGTAGTCGAAGTGCTTGTGCACGAAGACTCCCCAGTCTCGACCGGTCATGCGCCCAAACAGGGCGTGCTCCGGCCAGTCGGCGTCAGGGCCACGGTCGGCGAAACGCTCGACCAGCGCGATCAGCTGGCGCACGTCGTCTCCCCAGACCTCGGGCTCGGTCCTGAGAGCCTCCGGCGGGGCCTGGATGCGACCCTTCGGCCACGGCAGCAGGTAAATCGAGGCGAATCGAACCGGTGGCCACCGAAGCACACCGGGCCTGGGCTCGACCGGTGCCTCCCGAAGGCAGTGGCGCAGCTGATCGGTCAGATGCGCCACCATCTGCGGAGGACCCATCCGGCCCCAGCGTGGCTGGACATCCCGCTCCAGCCTCAGGAGCCGGTTGACGATTCCCTGGCGATTCGAGTCGTTGAAGAGGCTGCGCCAGATCACTCTCGCCTATCCTGGGTCGCGAGTCGGGCGATGCGGACGACGATGGATTCGAGGTCAACTCGGCCGTCGCGGTTGGTCTGCACGGCGACGGTCAGACCGCTGTTCATGAAGTGTGCGACGTGGCTCCGGTAGCCTGACCACAGCCCACCGTGGCCGAATGATCGGCTCGGGATGTGGACGAAAACGCCCAAGCCGTAACGCCATTCCGGGTCGGAAGGGTCACGGTAGCCGGACTCGAGCATCAGTCCCAGGCTCTCTTTGCCTACGACCCGGCCATTGGCGAGTGCCGCATAGAACTCGACCAGCATGGTCGGGTTGGTGGTGAGCCCGCCACCGGTCCACTCAGAGCGGGGGTCGAGCTTCATGCGGCCGTCTTTCTTCAGGTTGCGCGCCCCGCCGGTATACCCCGGCGTGATGTTGGGCAGTATCGACTTCACGGCCGGCTCGATCTCGTCGAGCTCGAGGGGTGTAAGAATCCGTTCGTCCAGTAACTCGTAGTAGCTGCGCCCCGAGGCCGCCTCGATGAGCCTCCCGAGCACCAGGTAGCCGACGTCGGAGTAGCGGTAGCCCTCACCGACCGGAAACAGCGGCCTGCGGTTGAGCGCAAAGCGGATCAGCTCCTCGGGCTCGAAGTAGGCGCTGCCGTGACGCAGCACCCGGCCGACCATGGCGAAGAGGAATCCCGGTCGGCCCGGGTAGTCGCCAATGCCCGCCGAGTGCGAGAGCAGGTGCCGCACCCGAATCTCATCGGCGTTGGGCAACTTCGAGAACCATGGCCGGTCTCCGAGCCACTTCGAGGCCGGGTCGTCCAGCGACAGCGTGCCGTCCTCGACCAGCAGCATCGCAAGCGCGGCCACGAACGTCTTTCCCGTGCTGCCGCCAGGGATGCCGATCACGTTGTCGAGTGGAATGCCGGCCTCGACATCGCCGAGACCCACCGCCGCGCACACGAGCCGACCGTCCGCGAACTGCACGGCCGCGCGCAATCCTGGCATCTTCATCTCGGAGCGGGCCTCTTCCAGCAGCGCGGACAAGGCCGCTTCGTCCATGCCGAGGGCCGGGGAACACCACACGGCCACCGTGGCCAGGATCCCGGCCCGGAAAGCCCTCTGCAAACGCACTGATCTCATTGCCGCACCGTCAGCGACCGAAGCACCGAAGCTGAAAAGGAACTCCAGCATACCTCGGGGGCGCCGATGGTCTTGCCGTCGGCCCTTCTCCTGCAAGCTCCGTCCGGGGTTGGGGCCCTGGCCGCTTCCTCGGTCGAGCGCCTGAACGGGGCGCAAAGCGTCGGAACCTTCCCGGCTTCGATCGCGGACGAGAATCGCGGAACGGCTCCTCCCGCCCTACGGCAGGAGCTTCTTCCGGACAGTGCCGCGCTCCATCTTCGCAAGCCGCTGCAAGCGGGGGTGGACCTCGAGCGGATGTCGAGCTACTACCCGGAGAGGGACGGGAGCGGGCTGGATTTGGCGTATGCGGTGGATGCGCTGCGGGCGGCCGTTACGATTAGCCGGCGGCATCCATGATCGCGGCATCGACCGCGATCTTCCAGGAACCGTCGGCCTGGCGTCTCAGCACCACGAGGCTCTTGCCGCTCTCCTTCGCAGAGGAGCCTTCGCCCGAAGGAGCTTCAAACTCATAGCGCGCCGCGTAATAACCGAGGCCTTCGCTCTCGTTGACGACGATCGGAGCGAGGCGCGTCAGCTTGGCACCGGCGTAGTACTTCATTGCCGCCTTGATCTCTTCATGGCCCTGTAGTGGCGCTCGGGCGGCCAGGAGGACCAGGGCGTCCTCGGTGTAGAACTGGTCGACCAGGTCCGCGTCATTGCGGTTGAACGCGCTCACGAAATCCGCCATGAGGGACGGTGCTGCTTGCTCCAGGCTTTGCGAAGAGTCTGCGGACATGAGGTTCTTCTCCTTCTCGAGGTGGGCCTCTGTTGCGGGGCGATCCAAAAGGTTACGCCCGCCGTCGCGAAAGGCGCGCCACCCGAAAGGGCAGGCGCGTCGGACGACAATTCACTGATCTGCGGGGCCGAGGCGTTGTCGTTGTCGTGGCGGAAGCCGGGCAAGCGAGGCGGCTTGACCGCGAGTCGCTCTGGATGGTATGTTCTGTAAAGACAGAAACAACTGAAGGAAGCGAAACAATGGAAGCCCTGGGACCCGCAGCCAAACGATTCGTCGTGCATTGGGGCGAGATGGGCACTCGCTGGGGAATCAACCGCACGGTTGCCCAGATTCACTCTCTCCTCTACATCTCGCCGCGACCGCTGAACGCCGAGGAGATTGCCCAAACCCTGTCCGTGGCCCGGTCCAACGTGAGCACCAGCCTGCGCGAGCTCGACCGCTGGGGCATCATCAAGGTGAGCCACGTTCTGGGAGACCGGCGCGACTACTTCGAATCCCTCCGGGACACCTGGGAGATGATCCGGCTCATCCTCGAGGAGCGCAAGCGCCGCGAGATCGATCCGACACTGCGTGTCCTCGAGGCCTGCCTCGAGGAGTGCGAGACGAGCAAGCCGGTCGACTCCGAGGTCAGCGAGCGCCTGCGCAACATGCTCGGCCTCTTCACCACCATTGACGGCTGGTTTCGAGAAGTGATGAGCCTGTCGAGCGCTGAGCTCAAGCGCCTGGTCGGCATGCGGCGGAAGGTGCGCAAGATCCTTCGATTCGGAGCCTGAGATGGCGATTCCAGCTGCGGCCGAGAACCACCCGAGATCCGAGAGTCCCTTCGAACGGCTCGGTGCGGTGTGCCGCGAACGGGGACCGAAAGACCTTGCCACGCGACTCTTCGCGCTCCAAGCCTGGCTTGCGGAAGACCTGGGGGCCGTCGAAGCCCAGCTGGCAACGCTTCCGCGCGCCGGCTCGGTCGCCAACACCGGTGCCGGCCATCAGCTCGACCTCGGTGGCAAGCTCCTGCGTCCCATGTGCGTTGCGCTGGCGGCCCGGCTCGGGATCGGCTTTGGCGATCGGGCTCGCGAGCTGGCGGTGGCGGCGGAGCTGATGCACAATGCAACGCTCCTGCACGACGACGTCATCGATCAGGCCGAGCTAAGACGCGGCGCCCCGGCGGCCCGCGCCGTTTACGGCAACGCGATCTCGGTCCTGGCGGGTGACTGGCTGCTGATCGAGGCCCTGCAGCGGATCCACCGAAGCGCGGACCGTGCTCTTCTGGGTTTAGCTCTCGACACGATCGACAAGATGGTCGCGGCCGAGGCCGTCCAGCTCGAGAACCGCGGACGCGTCAACCTGAACCGCGCCGACTACTACGGCATCATCACCGGCAAGACGGCGGCGCTGTTCCGCTGGGCGATGTTCGCGGGCGCCTCAGCCGGCGGACTGGCCTCGCATCATCAGACGGCACTGGAGCGCTTCGGCCTGGAACTCGGCGTCGCGTTTCAGCTGGCCGACGACCTGCTGGACGTCACCGGCGATCCAGCGGTGACCGGCAAGGCTGCCTTCGCCGACCTGAGGGAGGGCCGGATCAACTATCCGGTGCTCCTGACCCTGGAGCGCGACCGGTCTCTCTGCAAGCAAGTGGAGCGACGGCTCGGTCGCAAGACCGGCGAGTCGCTTCCGGCCGCGCTCAGTAGCCGGCTGCACCTTCAACTCGTCGCCACGGGCGCTCTCGAGGAATGCCGGGGGCTCGCACGCGCGTACGCGGAGGAGGCCGTCGCTTGCCTCTCCTCGCTTCCGGCCGGCCCGGCCCGGTCGGCGCTCGCCACACTCGCCGCCGTGGCTGCCGATCGCGACAGCTGATTCGCCACCATCGGGGTGCCTCGACATGCATGTGCATGCATTTCCTCGCCCGGCCCACCATGACAACTCTCTTAGAGTCATGGGCATAGTGGCTCTGGGACAGAGACTCCGGTGCGAGGATTACCGCCGAAGGCACACTAATGGGCACACTCGAGAGGCTTAGAAGTCGCACCGCTGTCAGGCACCGGATTGCAGCGCCCCGAGGTGGCGAAAGCCCACCAATCGTCCCTCGTCTTCGTCCCAGAGATGCAGGCGGGCGCAGCGCAAGCTGCTGAGCACGGTCAGCCGCGTCACCCGCTGTAGCTCGGGCACCTGGCGGAAGCACTCCTTGAGCCGGTAGTTGGGAATCCGGCTCGCCAGATGGTGGATGTGGTGAAAGCCGATGTTGCCGGTGAACCAGTGGAGCACCGCTGGCAGATCGTAGAACGAGCTGCCCTCGATGGCCGCGCGATGGAAGTCCCATTCCGGGTGCTCGCGCCAGTAGGTGTCCTCGAACTGGTGTTGGACATAGAACAGCCAGACGCCGAGAGTCCCGCTGATAAGGGTGATCGGAGCCTGCACGAGCAGGAAGCTCTCGAGTCCGATCAGCGCCCAGGCCAGACCGATCACAGCCACCAGGCCCAGGTTCGTCCACATCACGCTGGCCCACTCCCTCTTCCAGGTACGCGGCAGATCGAGGGGCAGACGGTGCTTGAGAATGAACTGGACGGAGGGCCCGAGCACCAGCAGCACGAACGGGTTGCGGTAGGCGCGGTACTTGAACCGGGCCCAGCGGGAACTTTCCAGATACTCCCGCACTGTGAGAGTGGCGATATCTCCTAATCCGCGGCGGTCGAGGTCGCCGGCAGCGCCGTGGTGGACGGCGTGGGTGCGCCGCCAGTACCGGTACGGCATCAGGGTCAGCACGCCAAGCGCGCCTCCAACCAGGTTGTTGACAACCCGCGAGCGGAAAAAAGCGCCGTGCCCGCAGTCGTGTTGAAAAATGAAAAGGCGGGTCAGCAGCCCTGCGGCGGGCAGCGCCGCGAGGAGAGTGATCCAGTAGGGCCCACGCAGGCTGAGGAGCATCAGGTACCAGTTCAGGGCGAACAGGGCGGCCGTCGTCAGCAGCTGGAACCAGGCCTTACGGTTCACGGGGCGAGCGTAAGCTGCCAGCAAGCTGTTCCAGTACTTGCTCTCTACGGCCGGAAGTGGTTTGTGCATCTCGCTCTCCTGGGACGCGGATCCCGACGAGTGGAATCGAGCGGCGGGAGCTAGTGACCTGCGGAAAGAAGCGAACGGCTACTTCGGAGGGGGACTCGCTGTGTCTTCTCGGAGGAGACGCGCCCCAATTCGTGGAACAACGCTGCTCTCGCCGAACCTATTTTACCACGGCATTCGCGGGCGCGGGGCTGAAACTCGTCAGGGCACTTGAGCATGGGGCGAGCCACGCTCGACGCGGGGAGCCCGACCTTCGTCGATCCGGTGGGGGCCGGGGCCACGGCCGAGTCTCGGCCGACTTCGACTCTTTCCGAGCAAACTCTTTGGCCCTTCCGCGTTTCCTTCGAGCTGGTAGCGACCGGCTGGCCCCCTTGCTGCTGAGGCCCTCAAGCACTCACGTTCGGCGCCAGCGCTGACGAGCACTAGCGCGAGATGCCAGCGTCCCCGCGAGCGCCACTCTCCTTGGCGACCCCGCGTAGCGCCCGGTGACATAGCTCAAGTGTGCACAACTAGTACACCCGCTGTACGATGAATGTATAGAGGGATCTCAAATGGTTCGAAATAAGGGCGGATTCGCGGGCGTGGAGACTGGCGTGTCGTTTGCTCCTGAGCAGTTGCCATGACCAGTTCTCATCGTTTTCCTGAGAAAAGACTATGAAAACCTCACGAAAGGGAGAGTAGTGACGACTCTTGAAGCAAGACCCAGCTCGGCAACCGACCGGACGAGGCATTCTCGACGAAGCCTGTTCTCCATGCTGGTCTTGGGAGTCTTCCTATTGAGCTACATGACGCCTGCCATCGCGCGAGTCACTTTCGAGCAGTACGAGGTCCTCACCGGCTCCGCGAAACGCCAGACCGTCTTGGCAGGATTTCTTCTCGGTGGCGCCGTCGCGGACCTTGCCGTCGTGAACATCGAAAAGAGCGGCGACCGTCGCTTGCGTATCTACGCGTTCAGCGGCGGCAGCTGGGCGCCGACGCTCGACGCAACGATGCGTCCCGGAGTGTTGTTCGTCGACGTGGCCAACATCGCCGGAGGCGACCGGTTGATCACCTACGAGCGTGGGCGCCTGAACTGGTTCGATCCGGAATCGGCGACAGAGCGCGCGCTGGTGGCGGTGACCTCCAACTTCAAGCCGCCTCGCAGAGGCGAGATCCCCCATGTAGACATCACTCGGGACGTGAACGCCGACGACCGCGACGACCTGGTGCTGCCTGACTCCAATGGCTTCTGGGTGTTCATCCAGATGGCGGGCGGCGCGTTCGCCGATCCAGTGAAGCTCGCCCCCTCCGCCGGGGCGGGTATGACCATTGAAGCCCCCGGATATCGATACAGCCCCTGGGATCACGGCCGCGTCCACGAGATGGACTACGACCGCGATGGTCGTAGCGACCTGGTGTTCTGGAACGAGGACCACTTCGAGGTTCATCGCCAGGACGAGCATGGGCTGTTTACCCCTGCGGCCACGACGTTCACGACCGATGTGGCCTTCGACTCCGACGACCCCGCCTCGCTCGCCGCCCCCCAGGGGATTCGCCACCGGCGTAGAGATCACATGCCGACCGGAGGCAGCGCCGGCCACCGACTGGCCATGACGGGGAGGGTGCTGCACTCGCTAACCGACATGAATGGCGACGGCGTCACCGACCTCGTGGTCTTCTCGCTGAAGGTCAAGAGTATGTGGAGCGCGAACTCCACGTACGAGGTTCACTTCGGCTCGCCAACACACGATGGCGGCACCGTGTTCGCACCGGAGGTCGGCACCGAGATCCAGTCGAACGGCCTCCCAGTCGGGATGTTGCCACGCGACCTCGACCACGACGGCCAGGTCGACATGATGTTCACGACCATCGAAATCGGGGTCTTCAAGACCCTCGGCATGTTCATCGGCGCGATCTTTACGGGTTCCGCACCGCTGACTCTCGAGATCTACAGCATGGAAGGCGGCATCTACTCCGACAAACCCAACGCCACTCGCAAAACCAGATTGGTTTCCCAAGGCAAGTCAGGGGAAAGATCCGTCTTCCCGTCGGTGCTGATCGGTGATGTAAACGGCGACGGACACTCGGACCTGCTGGTGCAGAAGGGCCGGGAAGAACTACGCGTCTTTCTCGGCGTGCCGGGTCCGGAACTGTTCGCCCGCCTGCCTCAAAAGGTGGCGGTCGCCATGCCCAAGGAGGAATACACCTGGCTGATGGACCTCAACAGGGACGGCAAGCAGGACATCCTCATGCATCACCCGTCCACCACCGAATCGCATCGCGTGACGATGCTGGTCGGCCGGTAGGGGGGCTCCCGCTATGTCACATTCGCGTGCTTTGTCGGCCGTCATCACCATCGGGTGCCTGGTTGCACTGTGCGGCTGCGCGACCACGGCGGAGATTCGTGTCAAGAACATCTCGACGTACGACTTCACCGACCTGAGCATCGCCGGTCAGCCATACGGCGATCTCGCCGCCAGCGAGACGAGCGACTCCAGGAGCGTGAAGTTGAGGTTCAGCTACGCTGCAATGAAGCTGTGGGTGAACGGACGGTATGTGACCGGCCAGACGCTGAACATGGATCGGACCGGTTCACCTATCAGATCGACGTCAAAGATCTCGCCAAACGTCACCTGCGCATCAAGATCATTCGTGACTGAGTAAAGGCTCCCACGTGAGGTATTTCATGGCGCGTAGAATGCTGCGGCTCCTTCCCTTCTGGGCGCTGAGCCAGCAAGGAGACCCGGGAATGCTGATCAGACTTCTCACGGCCGCGTTCGTCATCTCTTTCGTGCCCACTAGCCTGAGCGCCGCTGGTTTCTACCTCGGCGTAGGCATCGGACCGGAGGTCGAGGCAGGGGTCTTCCGTCAAGACCTGGAGCGCTTCGCGGAGGCCGATGGCGAGACCTGGAAGGTCTTCGGCGGCATCGAGTTGGGTCGTCATTGGGCGCTCGAGGTCTCGACTCAAGACATCGGCGACCAACGCTGCTGCGGCGACAATGTGGCCGACGTCGGCTTCACCTCGCTTGTCGGAGGCTACTCGGTGGCCACCCTGGGTCGCTTGCCGGTTGGCCACGTCGTTCCCTTTCTGAAGGTCGGCCTCCTGCACTGGAGTGAAGAAGGCGAGTTCGTCACGCTCGTCGGAACCACGCGTCGCTCGGCCGACGGCTGGGATCCTCTTCTTGGCGCCGGTCTCGAGGTGGAGCTTCCCGGACGTCTCGGCATCCGTGCGGAATGGGAGCGCTACGAGATCGGCGGCGCCGCCAGCGACAGCGTGACCGCTTCGCTCGTGGTCCGATTCCGCCGGTGAGAACCGCTGCTTCAACTAGCGCCGCGATGGTCGCTCGACCCCATGTTGGGATGCTCCGTGAGAAGCCACTGCATGCGGCCCTCAAACACTGGTACGCCGAAGACGCTGATCTCATAGAAGAACCTGTCGCCGGGTTCGTGATCGACCTCGTCCGCGACGGCACACTCATCGAGATACAGACCCGCTCCTTCTCGTCCATCAAACCCAAGCTCACCAAGCTGCTCGATGAGCATTCCGTCCACCTCGTGCATCCGATCGCGGTGGAGAAGTGGATCCTGAAACTCGACCAGGTGGGAGAGGTGACCTCGCGCCGGAGATCACCCAAACGCGGCGCCCCGGTAGACCTCTTCGGGGAGCTAGTGAGCTTCCCGGAGCTCGTCGCTCATACCCACTTGACAGTCGAAATACTGCTCACCCGTGAGGAAGAGGTGCGTCGTCTCGACCGCAAGAGAGGATGGCGACGCAAGGGCTGGGTTGTTGAGGAGCGGCGGCTGCTCGAAGTTGTCGATCGGCTCATCATCGACTCACCAGACGCCTTGGCCTCTCTTCTGCCGAGCGAGATGCCCAGGGAGTTCACCACCGCCGATCTCGGCAAGGCGCTACGACGGCACCGCCGGCTGGCGCAGCAGATGACCTACTGCCTGCGCCGCATCGGCATGATCGAAAGGGTGGGCAAGGACGGCAACGCCATTGTGTACGCCCGCACCGATCAATTCGACCGGATGCAAGACCGTTAGCGGGCGGCCTGGGGAAGCCAGCGCACCGCCGCGGATAGGACGATGAGTAATGCTCCGCTGAAGGTGTAGAAACTCGCGTCCCACCACCACTCTGCACGAAAAGCGCACAGACCTGAGAGGACGTAGATGCCACCGATCATCATCGCGACGTAGGCACCGGCCGGATTTCCGCGCCAGACCAAAATGGCGGACAGGATCAGAAGGGCGGCGATGCCGACCATCCCGACTCCGACCAATCCCACCAGCGCCACCGTGAGGTTCTCCACCACAGTCGGCTCTTCGTATCCGAACTCGTTGACACCAGTCTCGGGATCGATGGCGAATCCGACACCATAGCCCAGGGCCTGCAGGACCAGGAGTCCGATCAAGAGGATCAGGACTGTGGTCAGGACGATATGGATAGTCTTGGAGTAGGGAGCCATGAAGAGCGTCGGAATTCAACGTAGCATATAGAGCTGCGCCATAAGTGTTTTATTTTTAGTAGTTTATAGAGCAATACTGGTTTCCCCAACGGGATTTGAACCCGGGTTGCCAGTTGAAAGGCTGAATGGAGAGTCTAAGAACTATAGTTTTTGCAGTAAGTTACAGCTCAAGGTCGAAAGCATGGTTACCTTCATGGTGACCTACGGCAAGCCTCGTCGGCATGC
>CALZIK010000033.1 GCA_945787635.1 Thermoanaerobaculia bacterium
GGGCCGCGGCGCTCGAGCTTGCCGCCCTCGTAGAGCTCTCGACCCGCCGCGCGGCGGAGCTTGCCGCTCGAGGTCTTGGGCACTGTTCGAGGCTCGACCAGGGCGACCTCGTCGGCCGGAGTGCCGATCAGGTCAACCGAAGCCCGCTGGATCCGGTCCCGGAGGTCCTGGAGGGCGGTTTCCTCGGTCTCGCGGGTCTCGGCCAGGACGACGAGCCGCTCGGTGCCCGTCTTGGGATCCTTGGAGCCGAACACCGCGACGCACCCCTTGCGGACGCCCGGCAGGTTCCCTACGACCTCCTCGAGCTCCTGCGGGTAGATGTTGCGGCCCGCCCGAATGATCAGATCTTTCGCCCGCCCGGTGATGAACAACTCGCCGTCGGCGGTGTAGCCGAGGTCGCCCGAGTCCAGCCAGTCGCCGTCGAAGAGCTTCCGAGTCGCTTCCGGGTTGCGAAAATAGCCGCTCGTCGCGGAGGGGCCCCGAAACTGGATTCGGCCTTCGTTTCGTTCGCCGACCTCGACGCCGGTGGCGTCGACGATGCGGATCTCGTGGTCCGGCACCGGATAGCCGGCGCCCACGAAACTTAGGGCTTCGGTGCCCGGGGCGCTTCTGTCGTCGTCGGCCCGGACCGGTTCAGCCCGTCCGGTGGATGCCAGGGTCTCTCGATCGACGTGATCGACGACCGGCCCACGGCCGACCGGTGGGAACGCGAGCGCTAGGGAGCATTCGGCCAGTCCATAGACCGGCATCATGGTGCCGGGGCTGTATCCGTACGGTTCGAAGCGCTCGGTGAACGCGCGGACGGTCTCGGCGCTTACCGGCTCCGCGCCGTTGAGAGAGGCCCGCCAGGATGAGAGATCCAGACCTTCGATCTCCTGATCCTCGATCTTCTTGAGACAGAGCTCGTAGGCAAAGTTGGGCGCCGCGGAGAGGGTGGCCCGGTGGCGGTGGATCGCGCGCAGCCAGCGGGCGGGCCGGGCCAGAAACGCCAGCGGAGACATGAGCGTGAGCTGAGCCGCGAAGTAGAGGCTTCCCATCCACGCGCCAATCAGGCCCATGTCGTGGTAGAGCGGCAGCCAGCTGACAACTCGGTCGTTGGGCGTCAGCTCGGCGGCCCGGCCGATCGAGCGGAGATTGGCGAGCAGATTTGCGTGGCTGAGGATGACGCCTTTGGGGTCGGCGGTCGAGCCCGAGGTGAACTGGAGGAAAGCGATGTCGTTGGCACGCACTCTGGGCAGGCGTTTCTTCGGGCGGTCATCGGCCAGATCGGCGGGTGTCATCACGCGTTCGAGCGTCGGGACGAGCGCCCGCACCAGCCGGGCGAGAGGCATGACCTCAGCCACCGTGATCAGGTAGCGGGCCTGCGCCGTGTTGAGAATGCCCGCCTGGCGCCGCAGGTGATCCTCGATCTGGCTCAGTCGCGCCGGCGGATAGAGCGGAACCGGGACGCCTCCCGCCATCAACACGCCGTAAAACGAGGTGAAGTACTCGAGTCCCGAGGGCAGCATCAGGCCGACGGCCTGCTGGCTTTCCAGGCTGAGCTCGCGTAGCGCGAGGGCGACGCTCCGGGCTCGCTCGAAGAGCGCTCCATAGGTTAGTTTCTCGATCCGGTCGCCTTCGGCGAGAAAGGTTACGTGAACACGTTCGGGATGTCGCTCGGCATGCCATTCGAGAACTTCGACCAGGGTCGCGGCGCGTTCGGGTGCGGGCTCGGCGTCGCCGAGTTCGGCGGTGGCGGTTTCGACCGCCAGGGCTTCGGCGTCCGAGTCCGCCCCGGCGGCCTGAGCCGCCACGACCGCTCTGAGAAGGTCCCTTGGAGTCTCGGCCGAACCCAGCAGGCGCTCGGAAAGCGCCACATTGAAGCTCTTTTCGAGCTGGCCGATCAGCTCCACCCGGCCGAGGCTGTCGATCGCGAGCTCGCGGTCGAGCGAACTGTCCAGTGTCACCCGCTTGCGACTGGCGCTCGGGTGAAGCTCGTCAGCCACCCGCACGACGACCTCGAGAAGGCTTTCCGCGGTGACCTGGCTGGAGCCCTCGCCGGAGCTCTCAGAAGCCCCGCCGGGTTCGCGGCTGTCGGGATCGGCCATCGCCGGCCGAGAATACCGGATCGGGTGGCGCCGGACCCCGCATCGAACCGGTCAGGGCTGCTCTTCGTCGACCACGCGCCGGTCGACGATTCGCATGCCTTGATCGTGCGGTTCACTGACCGTCAGCGTGTAACGCCCGGGCTCGCTGTACTCCCTGACGGCGCGCCGCTTGAGCACGAGCCCGTCCCCGGAGTGCAGATAGGTCTCGCTGACGTGCCGGCTCGGATCTTCTCGCCGTGTGGAGATGACCTCTCGCGTCTCGGCGTCGAAACGCGGAGCGATCAACGCGTCGAGCGCGGCGGAGGGAACAAACGTCGCGCTCTCGGGTCGGTACAGCCAGTTCAGGTAGCGTACATTCGGGCCCGCAGGAGCGACCTCGAGAAGCCTGATGTCACGGTAGCCGTCAAAGTTCATGTCGAGGACCTGGAAGGCGACGCCGGAGTCGAGCGCGCTCCTGGAGGGCTGTGCATCGAACCCTTCGAGGATCTGGACCGTGCCTCCGGTCGAGCCCGTTCGCACGGCCATCTTCCGGATCGACACCCGAGCGCCCGGACCCTTATCTTCGCCAAAGACCTCGACCGAGAGCTCCGGCAGGTTTCGGTGCGCGCCGACCGGGAACACCCAGGTGACGGTGTCTCGATCCGCGGCCGGCGGTGAGGGAGCCACGGTCGGCGCGTTGCGACACCCTCCGAGGACGAGTGCCAGGGCAATGCCGCTAGACAGCGCCGAATACGCACAGTGCGCGGTGCAGCGCGTCAATTCGGTCCTCCAGTCCGTTGTATCCGCCGTTGATGATCCGGGTGATCGTGGTGACGTCATCGCGGTCGGCCTGCTGGTTCAGGCCGCGGCTGCTCCAGAACCAACCGGCCACGTCCGTCGCGGCCTTCGGGTCGTCGCCCAGGAGCTTGGGTTGATCGAGGTAGTCGATTCCGGTGGCCTGGCTGTACGCGGCGTAGTTGGCCCGCCCGGTCAGCTGGATCAATCCGCGCCCCTTGAAACGCCTGCCGTCACCGGGCTCGGTGTTGCCGAGGTCCTGACGCCCTTCGTAGGCCTCGCCGCTGGCGAGCTCCTCAGAGAAGCGCAGAGATCCGCTCTCGTGCGCGAGTTGGGCGAGGAAATGCGATCGGCGCAGAGGCGTATCGATCGCGCGCCGGCTCATGGCGTCGTCGAGCGGTTTGAAATAGGTGTTGACCAGGGTTTCACTCGCGTGTGGCATCACGGCGGCGAGCTTCTCTTTGGAAAACGTCGCGTCCTGCGCTTCCACCAAGGCCTGCATGGTGGCGTCGTGGTCTGCGACCAGCGGATGGGTTCGGCTCGCTCCCACGACCTCGCGCTGGAATCTCTGGATCGCGTCGATGGTCTTTTGCCCGACCAGGCCGTCGACGACCAGGCGCCGCGGCGTGACCGCGCCGAACCGTCCCCGGTTGAGGTTGAAGAGCGTCTGGACGAGCTTGGCGTCGTCGGGATGGTTCTTGCCTCGGAAGCCGACACTGCCGGTAAGAAACATTTGCGGGACCCTCCTCGATCCGTGAATGAAATGTGCTGCTTGCCGCTCGAATCACCACCAAAAGCTATCAGTAGTGGAGGTATGATTGACTCAAGCGATGCTGGAAGCCGTCGATCTCTCGTGCAAGCTCGACAAATCGGAGTATCGAGAGCGGATCAACCCGCTACAGGATCGACTCTGGGAGTTGCAGCGGGTCTGTTGGAAGGCGTCAATTCCGGTGGTGGTCGTGTTCGAGGGTTGGGACGCTTCCGGCAAGGGACGTTGCGTGGCCAAGCTGACCGGCAGGTTGGAGCCGCGAGGTGTCGACGTCAACCACGTGACAGGCGAAGCGCGCACCCACGAACTCGAGCTGCCGTGGATGTGGCCCTTCTGGGTGGCGACGCCGCGGCGGGGCAAGATCGCCATCTTCGACCGGAGCTGGAACCGGCGAGCCCTGGTTCGGCACAGGGAGAATCCCGAAGACGAGATTGGCTGGAGGAGGGCTCTGCGCGACATTGGCGACTACGAACGATGGCTCGCCGACGACGGCTACGTTCTGATCAAGTTCTTTCTCCACATCAGCCACGAGGAGCAGCTGGAGAGGTATGAGAAGTGGGAGCGGGATCCGGGCATGAGCTGGAAGGCTCTCGAAGGCGCCTGGCAACGGCCTGAGCACTACGGGGAGCACCTTGCGGCGGCTGAGGAACTCCTGCAGCACACCGAAGAGAGCTGGAGCCCGTGGACGATCGTCGCTGCCACCGACTCGCGGTGGGCGCGTTTTCGCGTGATCGAGACGGTGGTCAGAAGCCTGGAGGCCACGTTGGAGGCACGCGGTGTGACGAGGGGCGACGCGGGCACGTCCGGATGTTGAAGACCATCGATCTGGGCGTCGCGCTCGGCAAGGAGGATTACCAGGAGGAGCTGCGCGCGCAGCAGCTCGAGCTCTTGAGGCTCTCCCGCCAGCTCTACACCGCTCGGCGATCCCTGGTTGTGGTCTTCGAGGGATGGGATGCCGCCGGCAAGGGTGGCGCGATCCGCAGGACGACCCACGCTCTGGATCCGCGCAGCTACCAGGTCTTCGCAATCTCGGCTCCGACCGAGGAAGAGCTCGCCCATCACTATCTCTGGCGATTCTGGCAACGGCTGCTGCCCCCGCGCGAGAAGCAGATCCTGATCTTCGATCGCAGTTGGTACGGCCGCGTCCTGGTTGAACGGGTCGAGGGCTTCGCCGAGCCGTCACAGTGGCAGCGTGCCTATCGAGAGGTCAACGATTTCGAGCGGCAGTTGGTCGACGCGAATGCCGCGATCGTCAAGTTCTGGTTTCATATCAGTTCGGACGAACAGATGAGAAGGTTCGAGTCACGTCAGTCCACGCGCCACAAGAGTTGGAAGTTGACCGACGAAGATTGGCGCAACCGAGAGAAGTGGGCAGAGTACGAGGACGCCGTCCAGGACATGTTGCTCAAGACCAGCACTCAACAGGCGCCATGGACGATAGTCGAGGGGAACGACAAGCGTTGGGCGCGAGTGAAAACGCTCAAGACACTGGTCGACGCGTTGTCGAGGTCGAGTGCCTGATCGGGGGGCCATTCGGTTCAATCCGGCTCTGCTAGACTCCCCGACCACGAAAGCGGAAGACCGGGCTCAGACGCCTCAGGCGGCAGGTTTCGAGCGCTCGCGACTCGGCATCGCACGTCTCGGATGAGTCGATTGACCAACCAATAGCGAGGGCCAGCCATGACTGACTCGAAGGGCTCGCAAAACACCCGAGCGAAGGACAAGCGCTCCGGCGCCCCAGCCGGCGGAGGCGGTCCGGAGTCGAAGACCTGGGTCCACCGCGCGCTGGCGTGGGTCGAGAAGATCGGCAACAAACTGCCCGATCCGGCGATGCTGTTCGCAATCGCGCTCGGCCTGGTTTGGCTGGCGTCGCTGCTACTCGCCGGATACGAGTTCAGCGTGCCGGGCAAGGACGCGGCACGGACGCTGGCGGTCCAGAACCAGCTCACCGGCTCGGCCATGGCTTCTTTCCTGTCTCAGATGGTGACGACCTTCACCGGCTTCGCGCCGCTGGGAGTCGTCCTGGTGGCGCTTCTGGGAGTCGGTGTCGCCGAGCATTCGGGTTTCATCAACGCCGGTTTGAAGGGACTGATCGGTTTTACGCCTCAGTCGCTTCTGTCTCCGATGCTGCTTCTGGTCGCGATCGTGAGCCACACGGCCGCGGACGCCGGTTACGTCCTGGTGATCCCTCTCGGAGGGGTCATCTTCTACGCCGCGGGAAGACACCCTTTGGCCGGGATCGCTTGCGCTTTCGCGGGTGTCTCGGGCGGCTTCAGCGCGAATTTCATCCCTTCGGGGATCGATCCGCTTCTGCAGGGCTTCACCCAGTCGGCTGCTCAGATTCTGGACCCGGCGCGGGAGGTCAACCCGCTGTGCAACTGGGCCTTTACCAGCGCGTCGAGCATCCTGGTGATCCTGGTGGGGTGGTACATCACCGACAAGATCATCGAGCCGAGACTCAAGGGCACTAAGCTCGACGGCGACGAGGTCGAGCTCACCCAGATGCACGAGCTCGACAAGAACGAGAAGCGGGGCCTGTGGGCGGGGCTTGCCGCGATGGTTCTCGGCGTGGCGCTTCTGGTGGGCTGGGTCTGGCCGGCGGACTCGCCGCTTCGCTCTCCGGCCGACGGCTCGATCACTGCCTTCAGCGCGCCGATCATGCAGTCGATCGTGCCGCTCATCTTCTTGCTGTTCCTGATTCCGGGCGCGGTCTACGGGTACGTGGCGGGTACGGTCAAGAACCACCGCGACCTGATCAAGGGCATGAGCAACACGATGGCCACGATGGGCTACTACCTGGTGATGATCTTCTTTTGCGCGCAGTTCACGGCCGCTTTCGGTCGTTCGAACCTGGGCGCTCTGCTCGCGGTCAAGGGCGCCGACTTCCTGCAGGCTCTCGGGCTTCCCGGAACGGTCACGATCATCGGCATCATCGCGCTGAGCGCGGTCGTCAATTTGCTGGTCGGCTCGGCCTCGGGCAAGTGGGCGCTCCTGGCGCCGATCTTCGTGCCTATTCTGATGCAGGTCGGTCTCTCGCCGGAGCTCACTCAGGCGGCCTATCGGGTGGGTGACTCGACCACCAACATCATCACACCGCTCATGCCGTACTTCCCGCTGGTGGTGGCCTTTTGCCAGCGCTGGGTCAAAAACACCGGCATCGGCACGGTCACGTCCCTCATGCTGCCGTACTCGGTGACCCTGCTGGCTACCTGGACGATCTTCCTGATCGTCTACTGGCTGATCGGGATTCCGTTGGGCCTCCAGGCCAGCTACGTCTATCCCTAGGAGATGGCTCTTCGTGATGAGGCGCTGGGGTGGCGGTGCGAGCCCTTCGTCAGGGCTTATACTTTCTTCTATCTACTAACGGTTGGAGGAGACAATCATGCACGCACAAGCATTCGTGGAACAGCTCAAGGCCACCAAGGAGTACTTCGACCGATCGACGCGCTGCTTGGAGGAGAAGGATTCGGACTTCAAGCCCACGAAGGAATCGATGACCACCGCCCAGCAGGTGGCGCACGTCGCTAAGACCGTGGACTGGTTTATGGAGGGCGGATTCCGGCCCGAGGGCTTTGACCTGGACTTCGAGAAGAGCGCCAAGGAGATCATGAAGGTGAGGTCACTCGTAGCTGCGCGCGAGTGGGTCGATCGGGCGTTCGCGTCGGCGATCGAGGTCACTTCGTCGAAGAGCGCCGAGGAGCTGAGCGCCGCTCTGCCGGAGGGGATGGTCATGGGAGGCGCCCCTCGATTCGCGATCTACGGCGGCATCCAGGACCACACGGCGCATCATCGTGGAGTCCTGACGGTCCACTCGCGGCTGTGCGGGCACACGCCGGCCATGCCGTACATGGACATGTAGCCGCAAGGTGGTACCGGACCTTCGCATCTTCGACAAGAACGATCGGCCGGTGAACGAGGCCGGCGACTTTGTCCTCTACTGGATGATCGCGAGCCGGAGGGCGCGCTGGAACTTCGCCCTGGACCGGGCGGCCGAGTGGGCGGTCGAGCTCGGCAAGCCGATCCTGGTGCTAGAAGCGCTGCGCTCGGACTACCGCTGGGCCAGCGACCGGATCCATCGATTCGTGATCGACGGCATGCGCGACAACGCCCGGGCGCTGGCCGGCTCGGGAATCGGCTACCATCCCTACGTCGAGTCCGCCCACGGGGCGGGCAAGGGGCTGCTCGAAGCGCTCGCCCAGGGGGCGGCGGTGGTCGTGACCGACGAGTTCCCGTGTTTCTTTCTGCCGCGAATGGTCGATGCGGCGGCCGCCAAGCTCGGCGTCAAGGTCGAAGCGGTCGACTCGAACGGCCTCTTGCCCCTGGCGGCCGCCGACAAACCGTACTCGAGAGCCTTCGATTTTCGCCGCTTCCTGCAAAGAGAGCTGCCCCAGCACCTGGGAGATTTCCCCAGGGCGAGCATTCAACAGGGCGGGCGCCTCGAGACCTTCACGGGCCTTTCGAAAGACATCCGAGCGAACTGGCCGGCGGCTTCCGCCGAATTGCTCGAAGGGCAGGAGAGTCTCGAGGCGTTTCCCATCGACCATGAAGTGCCCCCGCTGACGGAGCGCGGTGGCTATGAAGCCGCCCAACGCGCGCTTCGTCGATTTCTCGACGATCGCCTCGATCGGTACGGCGAGGAGCGCAACCAACCGGACGCCGCTGCCGCGAGCGAGCTCTCCGGATACCTGCATTTCGGTCACGTTTCGTCCCACCAGATTCTCGACGCGCTCGCCCGCCGCGAGAACTGGACGCCGTTGAAGCTCTCGGACGAGACCGGTGGCAAACGGCGCGGCTGGTGGAGCCTGGATGAATCGGTCGAGTCGTTTCTCGACGAGCTCGTCACCTGGAGGGAGGTCGGCTACAACTTCTGCTTCCATCGCCCTGACCATGCCGACTACGAGTCGCTACCGGGCTGGGCGCTGGCCACGCTCGAAGCCCACACTTCCGACGACCGTCCGGAGCTCTACAGCCTGGGAGACTTCGAGCATGCCCGGACCCACGACGAGATCTGGAACGCGGCGCAGAACGAGCTGCGCGCGCGCGGCCGGATCCACAACTACCTGCGCATGCTGTGGGGCAAGAAGATCCTCCACTGGACGCGCACACCCCGAGAAGCGCTCGAGATCATGATCGAGCTCAACAACAAGTACGCCATCGACGGCCGGAACCCGAATTCCTACAGCGGCATCTTCTGGGTCCTGGGACGATTCGACCGCGCTTGGGGTCCCGAGCGGCCGGTATTCGGCAAGGTTCGCTATATGAGCTCGAAGAACACCCGCCGCAAGCTGAGAATCGACGGCTACGTCGAGCGCTGGGCCGGCGGGCAGCTCAGGCTGTGAGACGGCGCCGGAATCCTCTGCACGAGTCTCCCGGGGTCCTGTCGACTCGATCGCCAAGTGACAAGAAGGGCGCCCGCCAGTTGCGAGCGCCCTCGAGGTGATCGAACCGATTGGCGTCGACTAGTCGACGTCGAACTCCGCTTCGGAGATCGTCTGATTGCCGCTCTCTTCCTTGGCCAGGACTTCCCACTTGCATTCACCGGCGTCTTCCTGGTTCAGAAACTCCGGGGGAGCCGTGAAGGTGAAGGTGTCGGCGTTGACGATGGCGCTGGTCTTGGTCAGCTCCGGCTCGTCGCACTCGATGATCACCTCGTAGCTCACGATCTCGCTGCCCGGCGGGTCGGCGACCGGCGCCCACATGAAGACCACATTGTCCGGATCGACCGCTTCTCCGTTGATCGGGAAGATCAGCATGGGGGCCTCGGGGAAATCGTGCGTCAACCGGGTCTTACCGGTCAGGGGCTCGCCATCCGTGGTGACGCCCTCGAAGGTGTATCGACCTTCGGGGAAAAGCGCCATGAGCTCTTCGAGGGTCTGGACGTCGAACGAGGGCTCGGCGCTCTCGAAGAAGAACTCGGTGATTCCCTGCATGCGCACGGCGTTCTTGTTGCGGACGTCTACGATCTTGTTGCCGTCGGGGTCGAAGATCTTCATCTTCCTCCAGCCGACGCCATCCAGGAAGACCTGGACGCCGGCGTCGCCGTCGGTAGCGTTGATCTCGATGAAGAATTCGGCCTCGTCGAGCTTCTTCGCCCAGGCTTGGGGCGCGGCGACCGATGAGACGAGGGCGAAGACGGCGAATAGGACCAACCAAAATCTAGCGTTTCTCATGTTTCCTCCGTTCCGTCGTGCAGATTCCGCCCGAAACCCGGCGGATTCCACGATTATCATTGGACGGTTGGATGTCTCGGGAAGTGAAATCCTTCGAAGAAACTTCGAGTTCCCGAGAGACGGCAGAAACAAAGCGCCCGGCGGATGCCGGGCGCTCGCGACTTAGTGGTTGGAGTCGATCGAGTGTCTAGTGATTGCCCGGGCCTCCGGGAGCCAGGCGGACGTGAAAGATCCACAGGCCGCCGTCGGGCCGGTTCTTGACCCAGGTCTCTGAGAATGGGCCGCGGTGAACAGCGACCGCTCCCGCCGGAACGCCGTCGGGCGCTGTGAACGGGTTGCACTTGGGGCTGTTCGGGTAATCGATCGCGAAACACGACGCCGGGCGAAGGATCTTCGTCGCTCTGGTATCTAATGGGTTGAGCCGGCTGGAGTACCGGCCTTGAATCGAGCGAGAGACGTAATGAAATCAAGCCCGCAGGAATTCCAGATGGTTCGCCAAATGATCGCCGGGGACGAGGCGGCGTTCGAGAGATTCTCGGACGATTACGTGCCCGCGCTCTACCGGTTCGCGACCCGGCGGCTGCAGGGTGACCGGGAGCTGGCGCGAGACGTCGTGCAATCGACGCTGTGCAAGGCGATCGAGAAGCTGGCTTCGTTTCGGGGCGAAGCGGCGCTCATGACCTGGCTCTGCTCGGTGTGCCGCAACGAGATTGCCGGACATTTCCGGCGCGGCAAGAAACACCGAGGCGATGTCGAGTTCCAGGAGCACGAGGATCTCTTCGGCGCTTCGATGGCTCTCGGCAACGGCGGCTTCGACGGGCCCGAACGGGCCACCCTGCGCAGAGAGGTCCGTGACCAGGTACATGACGCCCTCGATGCCTTGCCGCCCCACTACGGCAAGGCTTTGGAATGGAAGTACATCGACAACGTCTCGGTCAAGGAAATCGCTCAGCGATTGGACCTGGGTCCCAAGGCGGCGGAATCGCTGCTCACTCGAGCCCGGGAGGCTTTCCGCAACGGATATGCCCACCTGGTGGACAACATCGGACCGGCACTGGACGGTGTCCAGTCGCCGAGCCCACGAATGGAAACAGCATCATGAGCGAAAATCGAAGCAGTTCATTCCCGGTTTCAGTGAGCGATGCCGGAGAGCCTGAGATCCGGGATCTCTTGAGGAGTGCCGGCTCCCGACCGCCGGTAGCGGCCGGGGAGCTCGCCGAGATCCGGAGCGCGGCGAAGGCGCAGTGGCACGAGATGGTGCGGATGGAACGCGAGCGAAAGCGCTTCCGGAACGCCCGCACCTTCATGGCTCTTGCCGCGAGCCTGATCCTCGCAGTGGCCATCGGCTGGTGGCTGAAGCCCGGCGGTGCCCCCACCGGTTCGGAGATCGTCGCCAGCGTCGAGCTGGTGCGAGGTGAAGTGTTGTTCGAGGGACTCGCGCTGGCGCAGGGAAGCCGCCTCGCTGCGGGAACCGTGGTCGAGACGTCGGACGTCGATGGCGCGCCTTCCCGTGTCGCCGTCCGTCTCGATGCCGGGCAGTCTGTCCGAATCGACTCGGGAAGCCGCCTGCGGTTTCTGTCCGCTTCCAGGCTGGATCTCGAGCGGGGGGCTGTATATATCGACACCGCTGGCACAGGCGGCGCAGCCGGCGTGGAGATCTCGACTCCCTACGGCATGGTGCGGGACATCGGAACCCAGTTCGAGGTCCGGGTCGACGAAAGGGCCCCGGCGGCGCTGACGGTCAGGGTACGTGAAGGAGAAGTCACGCTCGAGCGCGGCGAGCAGGTCCATTCCGCCTACGCCGGCGAAGAGCTGAATCTCGAGGGCGGAGACCTCGATCGGCGCGCCATCGAGCCCAGCAGCGCCGCTTGGGATTGGATCCTGACCGCGACTCCGGCAATGGAGCTCGAAGGGGCCACGCTCTCCTCGTATCTGGAGTGGGTCTCGCGCGAGACCGGTCGCGAACTGCGGTACGAGGGCGCGGGCCTCGAGCAGTCGGCAGGCTCGATCCTGGTTCACGGCTCGATCGAAGGGATGACGCCCGAAGAGTCGCTGAGCGTTGTGCTTCCGGGCAGCGGCCTCGGCTACCTGGTCGAGAACGGCTCACTGATCATAGCGAAGCCGTAGCGGCTCGCCGTCTCGGCTCTCTTGCCGGGCTGGCTTCCTTCGGCACTCGGCCGGGTTGGGCAGCGAAGGATTCCGCCGCCTCGCGCGTCTCACTTCCTAGGGAGCGCGATGGAGTCTTTGAGCCACAGATACGGATTCACCGGGGTCAGGCCTCGGGCGGCACAAGGCCGTCCGGTGCTCGCGAAGGCCGCCGTCTTGCGGCACAGAGGTCTGGCCCCGGCCTTTCTATTCCCCGCGGACCACTTCGGCACCTTTGTTGCAGTGTGGGTCCGCAATCTAGTGCGGAGTTCGGCGGGTCCGCGACGTCCAACCAACATCAGGAGGACATCCATGGACGCATCTCGAAGCAAGAGGCTCATGACTCTGGCCGTGGCGGCGCTGTTTCTGGCGTCGGTCGTGCCAGCCCTGGCCGCAGGGGAGTTCGATCTGCAACTGGAGGCCGCGCTGTCCGATCTAGGGGACGATCTGTCCGCTGAGGATCTGGATCTGGAGCCTGCCTCGGACACGTTCGTGACCGAGCCCATCCAGGTAGCGTCGCTCAACTCGGAGGAGATCACCGAGATGTGGCGCTCCACTGAAGCCGTATCCGCGCAGACCACCGGTGGCTCCGGAGGAGCCGACAAGAGTTGGTGGAAGAAGAAGAAGTGGTGGATTCCGGTGGTGGTCGCCGTGGTTGCCGGAGCCGCTCTGAGCGACGGTGACGGAGACAGCAACATCGACGACGAGGAAGACTAGCCGAGCGATCTTTTGAGGTCGAGAGGGCGGGGCGGGGCTTGTCCCCGCCCGGGCTCGACCCGCGTCGTTGCGCGGTTGTTTCTGAGACGAGAACCCGCGGTGGCGACGACCTTGCCTCGAGGCGGGGGCAAGCCCCGCTCCGCCCTCTGATTGTTTCTTTGCTTTCGGGCGGCGCAGCCTCGCTGGGCGGCGTTGCTCTTCGGGCGCCTCACCGCTCTCGGTGTCACAAGGAACTTACCTAGAACTCCCAGCGGATTCCCAGGGACGGGAAA
Source organism: Thermoanaerobaculia bacterium (assembly GCA_945787635.1). Lineage (GTDB taxonomy): Bacteria > Acidobacteriota > Thermoanaerobaculia > Multivoradales > JAHEKO01 > CALZIK01. The sequence continues at coordinate 12,935 of CALZIK010000033.1, forward strand.
AACCCGTTCCAAAGTTCCGGGTTGGGGACGAGCGTGCCGTTCTCTTCGTCGATCTCGTGGTCGAAACCGGCGGAGTTCTTGCGGTCGTAGACGTTCTGGATGTCCGCGAAGACGGTCACCCTCCCGGAGCGCAGGTTCCAGCGCCGGCTCGCTCGCAAGTCCAGGCGGTGATAGGCCGAGAGCCGGTTGCTGAACGGTTCTCCGAGCACCGGAATGAAGACGATTTCGGTTCCTTCATTGGGATCCACTTCGTCGCCCACCTCGTCGTCGCCGTGTTCAGGAAAGGGGTCGATGCGAGTGACCTCGGCGACCGTCAGGGGAGTCGTCGGCCAGCCGGTGTGATAGCGCCAGGCCAGATTGAGCGTCCAGAGGTTGGTCAGGCGAAAATCGAAATCGATGTTCAGGCTGTGGGTTTGGTCGAAGCGGCGTGGCTGCCGAGCACCGGCGATCTGGTCTTCCGTCGAGGCTAGGGCGTAGTTGACGAACCAGTGGGTCTTGCGCCCGGCGCGGCCGCGCAGGAAGAATTCGATACCTTCCGAGAAGCCGCGTTCCGGAGAGATCCGGATTCGGTCCGGCTCGACTTCCTGAAACTCGTTCAACGGCTCGTAGACGTTCTCCCAGCGCGGCTGGGGGTTCTTGATCTCACGCTGGTAGAGCTCGACTCGCAGGGCCAGATTGGCCTTGGGCGCCGCCACGAAGCTGTGCTCGAAGCCGAGCAGACGGTGCTCGGAGCGCTCGACCTTCTGAAAGACGGTGTCGCCATCCTCGACCTGAAGCTCGTAGGGTCGCTGGCTCTGGTTGAACCGCCCCCAAGCCGCCCGCAGCAGGGAGCTCCGACCCAGGGCATATGCGAGATTGAGTCGCGGCGTCAGATGGCTTTCGTCGGTTTGGGAGTGAGCGTCAAAGCGCAGGCCCAACTCGAGCGTCGCGGATTTGCCCAGGTCGAAGCGATCCGACACGTACACACTATTGTGGGATTCCTCGAAGCGACCGGAGAAGTCGATCGAGCCCTCCGCCATATTGGTTCGCAGTAACGCGACCGGGCTCTCGAAGCAGAAAGCGCTGTGATAGTCGAACAAGGTGTCGAACTCCCGCAGCTCGAACCCCCACTTCAAGTAGTTGTGAGGCGACGCCTGGTAGTTCCAGTTTTGGCGAAGTGAAAGCACCTCTAGGTCGCGCCGATCGGAGACGGTCCACTGGACATCCTCGTCCAGCTCGAGCCCGTTGCGGTCTCGCTCGATCGCGCTCCGCGAGAGGGCAGTCTCGAAATAAAGGTCACTTCCCAGGATGGCCTGATCGGTGACCCAGAGGTACGAGCTCCGATAGTCGGTGTCGAGGCGCTTCTCGCCATCGACCGTGATCTCGGCGAAATCGAAGCGGTCGTCCGAGTGCAGGACATTGGCACGGATGCTGTTGCCAGGCTGGATCTGAAAGTCGAGTTTTCCGAAGGCATCCCAGTACACCGGGCGTTCGGGGCCGAGGAGCCTTCCGGCGAAGTCGTTCGCGCCGCGCCGGATCTGGGCGATCCAGCTGCCGCGTTGCTCTTTGAATCCGCCCGCGCCGCCCAGCTCCGCTCCTAGGATGCCCACGCCGAAACGTCCACGGGGCGATCCGGTCGGGGTCAGGGTGGTCATGTCGAGCACGCCGCTCATCCGATCGCCGTGCTCGGCAGAGAAGCTGCCGGTCGAAAGGTCCACGCTTCGCAGGGTGGTCGGGGCGATGATCGACAGAGCGTTATCGAACTCTTTGAGGTGAAACGTGTCATAGAGCTCCTGGCCGTCCAGGACGATCCGGGTCTCGTCCCGGCGCCCCCCACGGACGTGGAACTCGGCCGAGGCGTCGGTCGCCGTGACTCCGGGCAAGAGGCTGAGAGCGCGGAAGAAATCGTCGCCGAAGTGGGGCAGAGCGAGAATGTTGTCCCGGCTGAGCGACACCGGGGCCGCCGGTTCCTGGCGGAGCAGCGAGACCCGGCTGGGCGTCACGATCAGCTCCTCCTCGGTGACCGGCGCCGGCTTCAGAAGGATAGGAAGCTCGGTCACCTGTCCGATCGCAACCGGGACTCCGTCCACGACTTCGACGACGAATCCCCTGCGGCGGAGCTCGAGCGCCACCGTTCCGTTCTCGAGGCCGGCGATCTCGAAATGACCCAGAGCATCGCTTCTGACCTCGATCTCCGTGCCGACGACACGCAGGATGACTCCCTCGATTGGACTGGCATCACCGCCGGAGCGAATGAATCCGACGATCGAACCGCCGTCCCGCGGCGGAGCGAACTCGACTCGGGGTGTGTCGCGCGGCACGATGACCAGGGTGTCGTTGGGAGCCGCTCGGGCATCGAGCCCATGAGGCTGGAGAATCTGCTCGAGTGCGCTTGCGAGTTCGGTTGCACGAGCTACTGGCTCGGCTACGACTCTCATCTCCGGGCGAACAACGTTGGTGGTGAAGACGATCCTGAGACCGCGAGCGCGTAGCTCCAACAGCGCCTCGCTCAGGGGCTTTCCGGAAAGCTGCAGCGGGGCATCGGTGTCCTGGGCCCGCGACGTCGGCGGGAACCCGAGAGCCGTCAAGCCGGCCACGATCTGGACAGCCAGCACAATGGCGGCATGGAGCTTCGACTGGCGCCGCATCGAAAAAAAGCATAGCAGGACGCCTGCCAGAGTAGGCAGCGGGTGAGGAGGGTAGAGTCGGGTTCGATGAGAACGAAAGCCGGCCGTCCGACTCTCGATGTGGAACAGGTTCTCTTTTTCCGGGACCGGCGCTCGCATTTGGCGGGTCCCGGCGCGACGGATGCGGCGGCGGCCGCCCGCGCGATTCTGGGCGCGCAGGCTCAGCAAGAAGGCCCAGCCCTGTTTGCCCTCAGCTTGCGAGCCCGGACCCGGCCCACGGCCGCCGGTCTGAAGAGGCTACTGACAGAGGCCGGCAGAGTCCGCTTGGTTCGCACCTGGGGGCAGCGCGACACGCTTCACGTCTACGACCCGGACGACTGGCCGCTGGTGGTGGCGGCCCGCAAGGAGTGGCCTCAAAGCGGACGTCGAGGTGCGATGCCGGGAGAGCCCGATTTGCGCGAGATTCGACGGCTTTTTGAAGCCGCCGACAAGCCGTTGTTTCGTCGGGACCTGTTTGACGCGATTCCACAGCGCTTTGTCGATGAGGTCGCCGCGCATCCGGGCGTGGCGGCGACTGGGAGCTCTGCGGTCCGGTTTGCGGCTTCCCGTCTGATCTGGCGCCTGGCTCTCGCGGGCGACATCTGCTTCGCCGAGAAGCGGGGAGCGGAGCAGAGCTACGCTCATCGCGAGCTCTGGTTTCCGAAGCTCGCCTGGAGGAAGGCCGCGAAGGACACTCGCGCCGCGGCCACGGCTCTCGTGCGCCGCTACCTGGCTGCTCACGGACCGGCGACGGCGGCGGATTTGGCGCATTTCTTCGGCGCCGGGGTGAAATCTGCCCGAGAGTGGCTAGGTCGGCTCGAGTCCGAGCTCGTCGAAGTCCGTTGCGGCGCGCGCCAAGGGCTCTTCGCGCTCCGGGCGGATCTGCCCGAGCTGACGAAGCCGGCGCCCAGCGGAGCTTCGGGCTGGCCGCCGCGACTGTTGCCGAAATGGGACACCCATCTGATGAGGCATGCCGACAAGGATTGGATCGCGCCCGACGAGGGCGAGCGGCGGCTGGTTTGGCGCAAGGCCGCTGACATCTCGGCTACCGTGCTGGTTCGAGGTCGCGTGGTCGGTGTCTGGTCTCACAAAGCCACCAGGAAGAAAGTCACCGTGAGGGTGCAGCCCTTGAGTGGCTGGCGCAAGAGTTTTCTTCCGGCGGTCAGGCGGGAGGTCGCGGCCTTTGCGAAGCACCTCGAGGTGACGGACTTCGAAGTGATCTTGTAGGCGGGCTTCGAGGGGGGCGAGCGCCGCGAACGTGGTATATAAGCGGCCCATGAAGGCACCCTGCTTGGCTTTGCTGCTGTTCGTGTCCCTGGCTTGTTCGGTCCGGGAGCCCACTCTGGATGAGCGCTTTGAAGCTCTGGCGGCCCGGTTCGTTGACCAGTCGATGGCCCTCGCTCCGGTCCGAGCCTCGTTTGCCGGGGACCACCGTTTCGACGGGGAGCTCGACGAGATCAGCCCGGAGGCTCGGCGGCGATCGGCCGATTTCGCGCGCTCTCTGCTGGATGAGCTTGCCTCGATCGAAGGCTCCGAGCTGTCCCGAGCGAATCAGGTCGATGCGGCTCTCTTGCGCAACAGTCTCGAGAGTGACCTTTTCGAGCTGGAGGAGCTCCGAGAGTGGGCGTGGAATCCGACTCGCTACGCCGGCCTCGCCGGAGGAGCCGTCTACAGCCTGATGGCCCGGAACTACGCGCCGATCGCCGAGCGGTTGAGTCGGGTGGCCGATCGGCTCGAGCAGTTCCCGCGACTGTTCGAGCAGATCCGTGAGACCCTCGAGCCGGCTCGAGTGCCGCGGATTCATGCAGAGACCGCGGTCTCACAGAACCGGGGTGTGCTAGCGGTTCTGACCAATTTGGTCGAGCCCGAGCTCGCGGCCTTGCCGGCTGCCTCGGCGGAGCGCAGGCGGCTTCTCGAAGCCATGAGTCTTGCGCGAAAGGCGGTTGGCGAGCACCAGATCTGGCTCGAGACCGAATTGCTCCCTTCGGCTCTCGGCGACTTCCGCATCGGTGCCGAGACGTTCGACCGGAAGCTCGCCCATACCCTGCACACGCCGATCACCCGTGCCGAGATTCGCAGCCGTGCCGAGGCGATGCTTCTCGAGATCCACGATCGGATGTACGAGATCGGGCTGCGGATTCTCGCCGAAGACCTCCCGAACGGTCGTCCGCGCCGTGGAGGACCGCCCGTGGACGCGGACAAGCTGGAGGTGATCCGGAGTGCCCTGGAGGTGGTGTATCGCGATCGACCGGAACGCGGGGAGATCGTCCCGACCGCAGAGGAGTTCCTCGAGCAGGCGACCCGCTTCGTGGTTGCGGCGGATATCGTGACCGTGCCCGAAGATCCCGTTGAGATCATCGTCATGCCCGAGTTTCGACGAGGCGTGTCGCTGGCCTACTGTGATTCTCCCGGGCCGCTCGATGTCGGCCAGAAGACCTTCTACGCGGTATCACCCCTGCCGGCGGACTGGACGCCCGAGCAGGACAGGTCGTTTCTTCGGGAGTACAACGACATGGGTGTTCAAGTGCTTACGATGCACGAGGCCATGCCCGGGCATTTTCTCCAGTTGGCGCACAGCAACCGCTATCCGTCGACGTTGCGGGCGCTTCTCTCCTCGGGGATGTTCATCGAAGGCTGGGCGGAATACATCGAAGAAATGATGGTCGAAGAGGGGTATCTCGGTGGCGACCCGAAGCTACACCTGATCGTCCTCAAGCTCTATTTGCGGTCGATAACGAACTCGATCATCGATCAAGGCATCCACGCCGAAGGGATGACTCGAGAGGAGGCGATGAGCTACATGGTCGGCAAAGCGTTTCAAGAAGAGCGCGAGGCCGCGGGCAAGTGGGTGCGTGCGCAGTTGACCTCGAGTCAGCTATCGACTTATTTCGTGGGCTATCTCGAGCACCTCGATCTGCGACGGGATGCGGAGGAGCGCGCCGGAGCGAGCTTCGACCTCAAGGCCCACCACGATCGAGTACTCTCCTTCGGCTCGCCGCCCGTGCAGTTCGTCCGCGCTCTCATGCACGATCTGCCGATTCCCGAGTAGGCCGTAGCGAGATCCCCCGGCGCCGCTCGCCGCGCGGTGTGATAGAGATCTTCGCGTGAGGCGTTCGGCCGCCTGGCTACGGCCAAAGCCAGCCGAAGACGCCAGCCGTGAGCAGCCCGTAGACCAGCCCGTCAGCGACGTCTTTGAGCGCGCGGCCCCAACCGTGGCCCATCCAGATGGCTCCCGGAACGTGAGCGGCGGAATAGGCCAGGAAGGCGACGGTGCCCGCCACCTGAAAGACCTTCAGATAGTCGCTGCCGGCGGCCAACGCATGTGCGGTGACGTAGGCGACAAAGATCGAGACCAGTAGGCAGTGAACGAACCATTGAGCAAGGCTCTTGCCCATGTTCATGCTGGATGCGGGGATCACCGTCACGAAAGCCAGGGGCCCCTCGCTGGCCTTGGTCTGCCAATCCTCACTCTTGCGATCGTTCGGGGTGGCCGCATGCGGGATGGTGTACTCGCCGGTGGGGACACCTTTTAGAGCCTCCCGAGCCGATTCCTCGTCCGGCAGTTTTGCCCAGTCCGAGCGATGGTGGGGCAGGACCATCCACGCGATGGCGCTGGCAAAGAAAACCACGACCGCCGAGATCACGATCGGCAGCCACAATGAAGACAACAGGATGGGCTCCATGGCGCTTCCTCCTTGGATTCCGGCCTTTGACGCGGCCGTACGGTTCACTGGATTGCCCCGATTCTATCCCGCTGGAATACGGCTGGTCCCTTGGCCCGGCTCCGGGCTCGATTGCTCAGCCGGTGGCCGACGTCGGGGTGACGGGAGAGGTCACCTCTTCGTCAAGGACCTGGCGTACGCGCTGTGCCAGGATCTGAGGTGCAAACGGCTTGAGCAGGTAGAAATCGCAGACCGTGTCGAGGACGGTCTCGCTCTGTGCGTAGCCGGTCAGAAGGCCGACGCGAATGCCTGGAACTTCTTTCCGCAGCGTCCGAGCGAGCTCGATGCCGTTGAGCTTGGGCATGACGATATCGGAGACCAGCAGATCGACGCCGCCGGCGTGAGAGCGAGCCAGCTCGAGTGCTTCTTGTCCGTTCTCCGCCACCAGCACTTCATACCCCTGCTGGAGCAGGAGGTTCGTGAGCAGCGACCTCACGGCCGGCTCATCCTCCGCCACCAGAATCGTTTCCGAGCCGTGGAGATCGGCGATTGGGGCGGTCTCGTCGCCCGCGGCCTCGGGGCGCTCGTCGACGGTCGGAAAATAGATCTCGAAGGTCGTGCCCCGGCCGATTCGGCTCGACAGATGAATCGAGCCCTGATTCTGCTGCACGGCGCCGTAGACCGTCGACAATCCCAGGCCGGTGCCCTTGCTGTCGGCCTTGGTACTGAAGAAGGGCTCGAAGATGTGATCCTGGATCTCCTCGGGGATCCCGGAACCGGTATCCCGCACCACTAGCTGGACCCAGGGCCCGGAGCCGGAAAGGGGGAGCCGCTTGTCGGCGGTGCTCTTGCCATCGACCGATCTGGTGGAGATGCGCAGAACGCCGCCATCGGGCATGGCATCGCGAGCGTTGATCACCAAGTTGATGATGATCTGTTCGAGTTGCGTGGGGTCGGCCTTGATGAAGTCGTCGCTCGCTCTGAGCTCGACTTCGAGCTCGACGTTGGTGGGGATGAGGCGCCGCAAGAGGGTGTTCATCTCTTCCACGCTCTTGTTGACCGAGACGATCTTGGGCTGGAGCGCTTGACGCCGGCCGAAGGAGAGCAATTGGTGCGTCAGTGCCGCGCCTCTCTTCGATACGGCCTTGATCTCCTCGGCGTGTCGCCCGAGCGAGGAACCCTCGGGCAGGGTCATCGCGATCAGGTCGGCGTAGCCGATGACGGCCGTGAGAAGGTTGTTGAAATCGTGGGCCACTCCGCCGGCGAGCCTGCCGACGGCTTCCATCTTCTGGCTCTGGCGCAGCTCGCGCTCGAGCTGCTTGGTTGCGGTGACGTCGTGAAGAATCCCTCGAAAGGCAGTGGCCTCACCGTGGTCGTCGACAATGGTGTTGATCGACGCGAGAACAATCAGCGGTCTGCCGTCACGCGTCTTCAGATTGAGCTCGACTGCTTGAACCGAGCCTTTCTCGAGCAGAACTGCGACGAGGCGCTTGCGCTCCTCCGGATCCTCATATAGGTCGCGACCCAAGTCGGCCGCTAGCAGTTCCTCCTTGGAATCGAAGCCGAAGAGCTCGACGCCTGCGGGGTTGATGTCGATGAAGTGGCCGTCGAGCGTGGAGATGTAGACGACATCGTGGGACTGCTCGAACAGAGTCCGGTATTTTTCTTCGGATTCCTGGACGATCTCCAGGGCCTCCTTCTGTGCCGAAATGTCGTAGATGGAGCCGACGTATCCGAGAATCTCGCCGCTGTCGTTCAAGAGCGGCACCGCGTACCCCTCGACCCACAAGATGCTGCTGTCGGGGCGGAGGATTCGATACTCGCGGCCCCGCATCGGGCGTTGGACTTCCATTGCCTTGTTCCACTCGGAGACCTTGAAGTTGCGGTCGGCGGGGTGGATGGCGGTCTGCCACCCGTCGCCGAGAGCGTCTTCCATCGAGAGCCCGGTGATGTCACTCCAAGCCTGGTTGACGTAAAGCGTCCGGCCTTCCGGGTCCGAGTGGAAAATGCCGGTTACGGAGTACTCCGCCAGAGCGCGATATCGTTGATCGCTCTCCCGAAGCGCTTGCTCGATGACGGCTCTTTCGGCGACTTCGACGCGGAGCTCCGTACTGGTGTCAACCAGCTCGGCCGTGCGGTCGTTGACTTCGCGCTCGAGCTCGGCACGTTGCGCTCGCAGCTCGTCGTTGGCCGCCAGCAGCTCTTCCGATGTCAGCTCGAGGGCGCGCTCCAGCAGCGTACGATCGAGATCGGTCTGCATGTAGGTGTCGTCAATGAGCTCGAGCAGCGCCTCGATCTCCGGCGAAAGCTCCTTCAGGCTCGCAAGAGTCTTCTTGATCTGCCGGTCGAGGAGCGAGTGCATGGCGTTCGCGAGTCTAGTTCTCGGCGAAGGTCGTGATGGTCATTGTCTGGTTGTGCAAGCGGCAGGTGGTATTTGCCGAGAACGGCGAGATTTCACCGTAGGAATAGAAGCCGGCCAGGGTTGTCTTGTCTCCCAGAACTCGACGCACGCCTTCCAGCTCTTCTTCGATTCGCTGTTTGAGCACGATTCTGCGGCCGACGCAGCTGATCAGCAGGGCAAGGTCGGGGGGATGGCCGGCGAGGCCCTCGGAGCTGTTCTTAGCGGCCAGCTCGGCGCCGCCGATGAGGCGGTCGAAGTTCGCCTTCATCAGACGTGCGTAGTTGCCCTCCGGCATGTCCCCGGCAAAGATCATGGCGTCCTTGTCCTCGTCGATGGCGAGCACCGTTCGGACCACGCCCTCCCCGCCGTCAGCTACGCGCAGGCCGAGTGGAAACAAGAAAGAGCTGGTGGGGAGATTGTCGGCGTAGGGTCCCAGGTACTTTCGATAGAGCCCGAGAGCCGAGTGCCCGTCGAGCTCGTACAGAACATTGCCTTCGGACCGGGTGATCAGCCGCTCCGGGCCGAACGAGTCCCAGCCACCGAGCGATCCGTACCCGACGCGGAGGCTATCCCCATAGAACCCGACCGCCGCTACCAGTGCCGGTCGGGCCTCGCGGCCGTAGATGACCAAAGTGGTCTCGAATCTCTCGGCGTCTCCTGCGAGGCCGCCGGTGACCTGCACGCCGTCCGGGGCAGTGTCTCGAAGACCGCTGACCAGATCGCTGCCGTTGACGACGTTGCCGTCCGAGAGCACGACGACGTGGCGCAGGTCTTTCGTGGCGAGTTTTGCAATGAGAGCCCTGCCGGCAGCTTCGCTGTCGGAGTAGTCGGACAGCTGTACCAGTGCGCCATTGACATGAGCTCGCTCGAACCGAATCGCCGTAGACACGATGGTTTGATCGGAGGTTTCGGTGCCGCGAATCTCGCCGGCTGTCGAGCAACCGACGACCTGCGCTTCGGGGTAGCAGTCGTTGATCTCTTCGATCGCGGAGCTGGCCTCGAAGTGCTCGCGCGCTCCGAAAAGGAAGACCAGGTTGGCGCGCTCGTCGGCGAGGAGATCCCGCCATCCGTCGCTCGGGTTCCAGGTCGCTTGGCGTGTTTCGATCATGAGATCAGAACTGGACCAGGCCCGATGCCCAGTGAAATCCCGCTCCAAAGGCTGTCATGAGAACCAGATCACCGCTATGGAGGCTTCCGCACGTACGCGCGTCGTCGAGAGCGATCGGTATCGAGGCGGAGCCCGTGTTGCCGTATTTATCTACGTTGACGAACACCTTGGCCGGGTCGATCCCGAGCGTCTTGGCGACCGATCGGATGATTCTCAGATTGGCCTGATGAGGGATCACTAAATCCACTTCCTCGAGGGCGACGCCGGACCTCTCGAGCACTTCTCGTGCGGAAGCCGACATACGCCGGACGGCTTCTTTGAAAACCTCCCGGCCGTTGAAATCTATTCTCAGAAAGTCTTCCGTCTTGGCGACTTCTTTCGAGAAAGGCTTGCGCGTGCCGCCGACTTCTCGCTGGAGGATGTCTGCTCTGGAGCCGTCCGTGCCAGCCACGCATGCGATGATCTTGGCGGTGGTCGGCCGGTCGGCGACCACCGCGGCTCCCGCTCCGTCACCGAAGAGCACACAGGTGTCGCGGTCTCCCCAGTCCATCAGCTTGCTGAGGACCTCGACGCCGACCACCAGGACTGTGGAGCCATTGCACTGGACACGGCTTCTCGCGATATCCAACGCCATGACAAAGCCGGCGCATCCGCTGCCGCCGAGGTCGTAGCCCGGCACCGTACGGGTGCCCAGTCGGTGCTGCAGGAACGAGGCCGTATCGGGCGCATAGACTTCGGGAGTGTCCGTCGCGACGATGATTTCGTCGACGTCAGCCGCCGTCAGTCCGGCGTCGGCCAACGCCGCGAGAGCGGCTTGTTCGGCCATGTCGGTCGTGGTCTCATCGGCGGCGGCGATGCGGCGAGTCTTGATTCCGGTTCGCGAGGTGATCCACTCGTCGGATGTGTCCACGTACTCCGACCACTCGTCATTGGTCATGACCCGACTCGGAAGGTAAGCCCCGAAGCCGAGAATCCCGATGCCACTCATCTTGCGCTCACTCTTGACCGCCTCAGTGTACCTAACGCGCCGTTTCGCGCCCCGGCATCGTGGCCCGACTCAGACCCAGAGCGGCACGATCTCGAACTCGTCGACGTCCACCAGCCCCTGGTCGGTCAACTTCAGGTGCGGGATCACCTCGAGCGCGAGGAAGCTCATCGCCATGAACGGATCGTGGAGCTCAGAGCCGAGATCGCGAGCCGCTCGGATGGCGTTGTCGAGTTGGTCGCGCACGACGCGAATCGGCTGATCGCTCATCAGGCCGGCGAATGGGAGCGGCACCTCGGCGAGAATGTGCTGGCGGTTGGCCACGACCATGCCGCCACCCAGGTCGGCCACCCGCCTCGCGGCTGCCCACATCGAACCGTCGTCGGCGCCCACCACGACGATGTTGTGATGGTCGTGGGCCACTGAAGAGGCGAGGGCGCCCTCGCGCAGACCAAGGCCCTTGACGAATCCCTTGCCGACGGCGCCGCTCGAGCGGTGACGCTCGATCACGGCCATCTTGAGCAGATCGCGCCCGGGGTCCGCGAGCGCGAATCCGCCGTGAATCGATAGCTCCTCGGTAAGCGCTTCGGTGACCAGCTGGTCAGGCACGATGCCGATGACCCGAGCGCGCTCACTTTCGGCCCGTACCGCGAAGTCGACCTTGTCCCAGTTCACGTTCATGGTGCTTCGCAGCGGATACTCGGGATTCTTCGGCGGGGGCGCGACCATTCGGCCCTGCTTCGCGACCAGGTGTCCGCCACGGTAGACCGCCTTGGCTCGCGGGGCCTGGAGATCGTCGAAGACCATGAAGTCGGCGCGGCGGCCCGGAGTGATTGCGCCTCGATCGGTGAGGCGAAAGTACTGGGCCGTATTGATGGTCGCCATCCGGATCGCCGTGATCGGAGCGACGCCCTCCTCGATCGCGGTGCGTACCATGAAGTCGATGTGGCCCTGGTCCAGGAGGTCGGCCGGCTGCCGGTCGTCGGTGCAAAAGCAGATTCGGTGGTGATTCGCGTCGGTGACCAGAGGCAGTAGGGTCTTGAGATTGTGAGCGTTGGTGGCTTCGCGAATGAAGATCGTCAAACCCAGCCGGAGCTTCTCACGGGCTTCCTCCACCGAGGTGCACTCGTGATCGGATTGGCACCCGGCGGCGACATAGGCCGCCAGATCCTTGCCGCTGAGCCCGGGGCAGTGGCCATCGATGACCATGTCCGAGAAACCGGCGAGCTTGTCCATCACCTCGGGGTCGCCGTGGATCACACCCGGGAAATTCATGACCTCGGCCAAGCCGATCACCCACGGATCGGCTTTGAACGACGCCAGGTCGTAGCTACGCAGGTTGGCGCCATTGGTCTCCATTTCGGTCGCTGGAACGCACGACGAGGCCATGACGTACATGCTCAGAGGGCCGCGCTTGGCGTTTTCGAACATGAACCTGATCCCGTCGAGTCCGAGGACGTTGGCGATCTCGTGAGGATCCGTCACGACCGTGGTGGTGCCCGAAGGCACGACCGCACTCGCGTACTCGGCCGGCGGCACCAGGCTGCTTTCGATGTGGACGTGGGCGTCGATCAGGCCGGGAGCCAGATACGCGCCTTCCAGGTCGACCACTTCGCGAGCATGGTACTCGCCGAGGCCGACAATGCGGGAGCGCAGCGTAGCCACGTTCGTGTCGATGATCTCCCCGCTCAGGACGTTGACCACGCGGGCGTTGGTGAGCAGGAGATCCGCGGGTTCGTCGCCGCGCGCGTGACGAATGATCTCTGAGATGTTCACAATACCTAACCTGGCCAGGCATTCTACACCTCGGCAGTGAGAGCCCGAGTAGCTTGACATCGATCTCGGGCTGTAGTCCGATCATCGGGTTATGGCCTGGATCAAGACCGTCGCTCCCGAAAACGCCCGAGGTCTGCTGGCTCAGCTCTATCGCGCTGCAGTGAAGCGCGCGGGGAAGGTCTACAACATACTCTCGATCCAGAGCCAGCGGCCGGCGGCGCTACGTTCCTCGACGCGCCTGTATCTCGAGGTCATGCGCTCGGAAGACTCGGCCCTCAGTCGAGCTCAGCGCGAGATGATCGCAACCACGGTCTCGAGCCTGAACGGCTGCCATTACTGAACCGAGGCCCACGGCGAGGACCTCCGGGCTGAGGTTCAGGGCTCGGCAGGTGCCGACGAACTGGTCGCGGCGATCAAGAGCGATTACCGCTGCGCCCAGATCCCTCCTCGCGACCGGGCCATCCTGGATTTCGTCGCCAAGCTGACCCTGACGCCGGCTGAGACCCGCCGGTCCGATGTCGAGCTTCTGCGGGAGTATGGACTCGACGACGCCGCGATCAGCGACATCGTTCAGGTGACCGCGCTGTTCGCCTATTTCAACCGTCTGGCGGACGGCCTGGGCATCGATCTCGAAGCGGACATGCATCAGCCTCGGGCACCCGCAGGGAGCTGAGTCCGGCCGGGCTATAATGACGAAGAATCGAGCCGGCTGACGCGGCTCTTGGCTCACGAGGGGTAGTCAGATGGACGACCGGGATCAGGCATTTCCACAAGACCAGGCGGCGGCGCTGGTCGTTCTCGAATTTCCCAGCTTTCGTGATTTCATTGACGCCTATTCGCCGATCATCGCGGAAGATGGCATTTTCATCCGCGATGAAGATGTCGCGAAGAGCAACGCCTTCACGGTCGGGGACCATATCGACTTCGAAGTTCGGCTCAAGGACGACTTCCGGCTGATTCAGGGCAAGGGCGAAGTCATCCGGCTGGGGACCGACGAAGCCGCGGGAGGTGCGAGTGGCGCGGCGGTACGGTTTCGCGAGATTGACGAGCCCAGTCAGAGGCTGATCTCCCGGTTGGTCGACAACTACGTCCGAGACGGCGGCAAACTTTTTGCGGTTGGCGCGCCGGTGGCCGCCGCGGCGGCCGAAGCGGCTGCGGTTGGCGAATCGCAGTTGACCGCGGAAACCCTGAAGGCGAGTGAAGCCGAGGCGCTGTTCTCGGTTGAAGACGACGGCGAGCTGCTCTCGCCGGTCGAGGTGGAGTCTCTCTCGCCGGCCGATGCCGGTGCTGTGCCCTCCGGAGACATCGGTGAGTCTGGAGATCCTTTGGTTGTCGAGAAGGGGCTTGCCGATCCGGCGGCCATTCTCGAGGGTCCGGTGGGGCTCGAGACGATCGCGATTCCCGCCGGCCTGATCCCCGACGCGCCCTTGCCAACCAAGGACACGGCAATAAGTGAAACCCTCTCGGCGGAGCTCGAGGAGCTCGACGACATGCCGTCGTTTGATTCGGATCCGGACATCCTGGACCCTACGCCGCCACTGGAATCTCTCGACCTCCCGCTTTTGGACGACGGGACCGATGGTGAAGAGGACTCGCCGCCTGGAGCGGAGTCGGTCCTCGCGGCCGCGCTCGGAGAGGACGACACCATCGACCCAGTGGTATCACTTGAAGAATCGGTTTCCGAGATCGAGGACGCCGAGGGGCCCGACCTGGGAGGAGATGACGACGAGTTTGAAGCCGCGGCAGACTCTCTGGAGTCCGAGCCGGGCGCCCGAGTCGCCATTCCGGACGAGATTGCGCAGGTCGCCGAAGAGCTCTCCGGCGTGCATCGCTTCGATCCGGCGGACGATCGGGAGCGTAGCGGAAGGACCTACGCAGGGGCGGCCAGCGCGAAGTCGGAGGGGAACGTCGGCGGCCGAATCGCAGCGCTGGTGGTGATCGCGACGCTGCTGGGCGCCACCGCGTATTACTTCGGGGACACGATCCGGGGCTGGTTCGGTCTGGGAGACGCGGACGTCAGTCCGGCGGAGGTGGCAGCGGTCCGGCCCGGCGAAGCACCAACGGCACCGCCAGCTGGCGCTGTACCCGCCGCGGGCGGTGATTCAACGGCGGTCGAGGGTGTCGAGGTAGGCGACACCGAAACGTCCGATGCCGACGATCCCGTAGATGCCGGCGCCGAACCCGATCAGGGCTCCGTGGTCGCCGAGGTGCCCGGGACCGACGCCGACGAGGGCGTCTCTCCGGCAGCGACGGCGGCCCAGGTGACTCGCGCAGCTGAAGCGACCCAGCCGTCGCCCGAACCGGCTTCCGAGGTGATCGGATCTCGCAGGGTGGAGAAGATCGGCTGGCGTAGGGAGGGCGCGACGACGGTGGTCACTATCAGCCTGAACACCGAGGTGTCGCAGGCCTATTTCGAAGTGACTCGCGTTCGAGGGGGCGCTCCCCGCGAGGTGCTGAAGATCCGCGGCGTCGACTCTCCCTACTCGCCCAAAGAAGTGGCGGTCGGGAGCGAACAAGTGCTGCGGTTGCGAACCGGGCTCCACCAGGGCCAGGAGGGGAGCGTCTTGCACGTGGTCGCAGATCTGGCGAGCCCGGCGGTCACAATCCTCTCGGTCGAGCCCAAGGGGCGCGATCTCGAGATCACGTTCTCGTCGTAGAGTACGCGCGCGCTAGCGGGAGGTCGCGCTGAGATATGGCATCGAGCCGTCTTCAGGCGGCCAGGCGAGCAGAAGGCCGCTTCCGATCCCGCGAGCGACATCCACGCCATACAGCGCGTCGACGAGGTACATCGCCGCGTCGAAGCTCCGAGCTCCGCCCTGGGAAGTAATCGCCTTGCCAGAGTGTACGAAGGAAACGTTGATGCGCAGGTCGAGCTGCGGAAAACGCCCGGCGAACGTCTCGTAGTCCTTCGGGAACGTCGTGCAAGCGGCGTTGTCGAGGAGTCCGGCCTCGGCCAGGACGAACGCGCCCCAGCAGAGCGACAGGATCGCGCCGGCTCTGCCGCCGACGTCCGCTACCCAGGCGACCATGTCTATCCGTTCGAGATCCCGGTCTCGGCTGCCCTCTGCGCTGGGCACCACAAGGATGTCGATCCGGGGAGCCTCGGCAAGGCTGTGGTCGGCTCGAATCGTCAAGCCCTCGGCTGTGGTCACCGGCTGGCCGTCGGGCGAAACCGTGAACACCTCGATGCCGAGCTCGTTCGGAGCGTGGTAGAGGGTGTGCTGGAGGACGTCGTAGGGGGCGGTGAGCTCGGTGTTGTAGACGCCATCCACGATCAGAAAACCCGCGGAGAGTCGCCGCGTCTCGGCCGCCTTGGCGAGTGCGGCGAGGCTCTCGCCGCCGACACTCGATCCCGTGGCGGTCGCGGGCTCGTTGGCGATGCCTGGCTGGCAGCCGACCAGCATGAGCGTGAGCAGCACTGTGGCGGCTCGCGGACCGGGTTTGCGCACCGCGGGATCCTAGCAGGGCCGACCGTGGGCGCCGGTGTCGTAGAATCAAGCGGCCGCCGGCGCCCGCCGCGGCCCACTCAAGTCAAAGGAGATCAATTGTGTACAGCCCGTTAATGGTTCAGCCGATGCGAGAGGAGCTTTCCTCGATCGGATTTCAGGAATTGCGCACCGCCGAGGACGTCGAGGCCTTCATGGCGGACAAATCCGGCTCGGCGTTGCTGGTCGTCAACTCGGTCTGCGGGTGCGCGGCCGGACAGGCGCGTCCGGGCGTTCGCGCCGCTCTCGCGGCCGACATCAAGCCCGACCGTCTGGCGACGGTGTTCGCCGGCCAGGACGCCGAAGCCACCGCTAGGGTAAGAGGTTATTTCGCCGACATTCCGCCGTCGAGCCCGTCGATGGCGCTGTTCAACCAAGGAGAGCTCGTCTACTTCGTGCCGAGGCACCGGATCGAGAATCGGTCGGCCGAGCAGGTCGCCGAGGATCTCACCCAGGCCTTCGCGCGCGAGCTCGCCGCCACCGCCCCCTGAGCGTTTCCCGGTGGGGACCTTCCATCAGGGCAAGAGCGAGCTTCACGGCATCACCGTGGTCGTCGAGACGGCGGCGGGTGATGTCTACGTCGGACGCTGCGAGGACGAGGACGCCCGAGCCGTGGTCCTGCTCGACGCCGACATGCACCGGCCTACCGACGAGATGAGCCGCGAAGACTACTTGCAGCGGGCGTATCGGTTCGGTGTGTGGAACCGGTTTCCGCGGCTCGAGCTGGAGCGGGCCGAGGTGACGGCTATCCGCCAGCTCGGCGAGCTGGCCACATGAACTGGCTGGCGGTCGGGCTGGCGTGCTGCGCGGCGTCGGTCGTCGCCGGCGCCTTCGGGGCCCACGGCCTGGCGTCACGGCTCGACGCGCCGGCTCTAGCTCTCTGGGAGACGGCAGCTCGCTACCTGATGTACGGAGGGTTCGGAGTCTCCCTGATCGGTCTGGCTTCCCGGGTGCTCGGGCAACCGCTCACCGCCGCCGGCGCCTGCCTGCTGTCCGGTTCGCTCATCTTCAGCCTGACCGTGTTCGCCCTGGCGCTCGGTTCGCCGCGCTGGCTGGGAGCAGTGACCCCGATCGGAGGGCTTCTGATGATCGTCGGGTTCGTGCTGTTTGCGATCGCGGCCTGGCGCTGAGCCGATCTCACATCGAGATCGACCCCTTGCGGAAGTCGCTCTTTCCGAGCAGTAGGTTGATGAGCACCGGTCGCCCCTGGGCGGCTTCGGCCTTGGCGGCTGCGAGGGTCGGTGCGATCTTCTCAGGATCGTCGAGAAGCAGCCCTAATCCGCCGTAGCCTTCAGCTACGAGGTGGTAGTCGCTTCGGCGCAGAACGGTCCCGACGTCGTCTCCGAGCATTTCGATCTGCTCGCGGGCGATTTGGGCCCAGGAGGCGTCGTTGCCAACGACCGCGATGACCGGCAGGCCGTGGCGAACGTAGGTGTCAAACTCGGCGATCGAATAGGCCGCGGAGCCGTCTCCGTAGAGGATCCAGACCTCCGCTTCGGGCCGGCAGAGCTTGGCGCCGACGGCGAAACCGCCGCCGACCCCCAGGGTGCCGAAGACACCGGGATCCAACCATGACAGTGGACCCCGCGGGGAAAGCGAGTAGGACGCCGTGGCGACAAAATCGCCGCCGTCGGCCACCAGAACGCTCTCCGGCGCCAGCCGGGACTCGAGCTCGCGGAAGAAGGCGAGCGGGTTGACGTACTCGGTTTTTTCTTTGGCGCGAGCGGCGATGTCACGTTCCCTCTCTCGGTCGCGGTCTCGTAGCAGTTCCATCCAGCCTTTCCCGCGCTCGTTCGGGCCGGCCTGCCGCGCCAGGCCTTCCAGGAACCTGCCCGCATCGCAGAGCAGCCCGAGATCGGGATCGCGGTTCTTGCGCAAGTCCTCTTCGCTCAGGTTGGCGGAGATGACCTTCGCCTTCGAGGCGATCTGCCGGCCGTAATCGAGCCGGAAGTCACAGGGAACACCGGCCAGGATGACCAGGTCAGCCTCCTTGAGAGCGACCCGGCGCTGGTGGCGCCTCTGGAGAGGATGTCCCTGGCCCAGCAGGCCTCGGGCCATGCCGGAAAGAAAGGTCGGCAAGCCGAGCGACTCGACCGCACCTGCCACCGTGCCCGCCCGCTCGGCGCGGACCAGAGCCTGACTGCCCACCATCAGGACCGGGTGCTCGGCCTTGCCGAGCAGACGGCCGGCACGCCGCAGCTCGTAGGGCTGAGGAAGTGTCGGTGCCGCTTGCGGCGGTCTGCGGGGCGACCGTCGATCGGCCCCGCGAAAAAGCCCGTCTACGTGCCAGCCCAGGTAGGTTCCCAGGGCTTTCGCCCCCAGCGTCTTACCTTTGCCTCCGCCCATGTCGAGGTAGAGCTTGCGCACCATGCTCTCGGGATAGAGCAGGTCCACCGGGCACTCCAGAAAGACCGGTCCCGGAACGCCTTCTTGAGCGACGTAAAGGGCCTTCTCGAGCGCCGGCGCCAGCTCTCGGACCCTCGATGTCGTGCCGGCCCACTTGACGTGGGGCTCGACCAGTGCGAGTTGGTCGATATCCTGAAGCGAACCCCGGTTCTTGAGAATGGTGCCGGTGGCTCCGCCGAGGACGACCACTGGCGACTGCGCCAGCTGCGCGTTCTTGATCGCGGTGATCGCGTTGGTGAGGCCGGGACCGGCCGTGACCGCGGCGATGCCGGCGACTCCGCTGAGGCGAGCTACGGCGTCGGCGGCGAAAACCGCGCTGGCTTCGTCCCGCACATCGACCACCCGGATTCCTCGCCGCTTGGCGCTCACCAGGATAGGGGAGATGTGCCCGCCGCAGAGGGTGAACAGGAACCGCACCCGATGGTCGACCAGGACCTCTGCGATTCGGTCGCCGCCGCTCGTCATGGCGCCATCACCGGAACTCTCGCCCGCGTCGAGCGAGCCGCCGGCCAACGAGCCCTTCCGGGCGCCTGCGGTCGGGGGCCCGATTCGTCCTGCGACTCATTGCGGCTAGCGTACCCGAAACGGGCCGCGGTCGCGCCGATTTGATGGCGCTCGGGGCGCCGTTTCGACGGTGTACCATACGCGCACGGAGGAACTCGATGCCGAACGGAATCGTCAGCCCGCCCACTCCCGCCAATGAGCCCGTCCGCGACTACGCGCCGGGGTCGCCGGAGCGTGAGTCCGTCAAGAAACGGCTCGCCGAGATGATGACCGAGGAGGTCGATATCCCGCTCATCATCGGCGGAGAAGAGGTTCGGACCGGGAACACGGAGCAGGTGATCTGCCCTCACGACCGCGAACACGTGCTCGCCGTCTATCACCGCGGCGGAGCCGGCGAGGTCGAGGATGCCATCGAGGCTTCGAAGCGCGCCTGGAAGGAGTGGTCCGAGATGGACTGGGAGGCGCGGGCGGGAGTGCTTTTGAAAGCCGCAGATCTCCTTGCGGGTCCCTGGCGAGACACCGTCAACGCGGCCACGATGCTGAATCAGTCCAAAACGGTCTACCAGGCCGAGATCGACTCGGCCTGTGAGCTGATCGATTTTTGGCGTTTCAACCCGAGCTACATGCGCGGCATCTACGCCGACCAGCCGTCGTCGTCGCCTGGCACCTGGAACCGCGTCGACTACCGGCCCCTCGAGGGGTTCGTGTTCGCGGTGACCCCGTTCAATTTCACCTCGATTGCCGGCAATCTGCCGACGGCTCCCGCGTTGATGGGCAACACCGTCCTCTGGAAACCGGCCTCGACCGCGGTGCTTTCGGGCTACTACGTGATGAAAGTGCTGGAGGAAGCCGGTCTTCCACCCGGGGTGATCAACTTCGTGCCCGGCAGGGGACGGGAGGTGGGTGACCCGGTGCTGGCGAGCCCTGATTTCGCCGGCCTCCATTTCACCGGCTCGACCTCGGTCTTCCAGGGTATGTGGGGCACCATCGGCAACGGCATCGCCGACTACAAGACCTATCCGCGGATCGTTGGCGAGACCGGCGGCAAGGACTTCGTCTTCGCCCACCCTTCGGCGGACCCACAGGCACTGGTGACCGCCCTCGTTCGAGGCGCCTTCGAGTTTCAGGGTCAGAAGTGCTCGGCGGCGTCCAGAGCCTACGTGCCGGCGTCGATGTGGTCCGAGGTCCGTGACCGGATCGAAGCGCAAGTCTCTCGCATCAAGATGGGTTCGCCTCTCGACTTCTCGAACTTCATGTGCGCGGTGATCGACGAGAGCTCGTTCGACAACATCATGGGCTACGTCGAGCACACCCGCGAGAATCCGGATCTCGAAATCCTGTTGGGTGGCGGCGGAGACAAATCCGAGGGTTTCTTCGTCGAGCCCACGGTGGCCATGTCTCGCGACGCCGAGTCGCGCCTCATGTGCGAGGAGATCTTCGGCCCATTGCTTTCAATTCACGTGTACGCGGATCACGAGCTCGAGGAAACGCTCGAGGTCTGCGATCAGACTAGTCCCTACGGACTGACCGGAGCGGTTTTCGCTCGGGGTCGAGGCGTCATCGAGCAGCTTTCCGCCAAGCTCCGCCACAGCGCGGGCAATTTCTACATCAACGACAAGCCGACCGGCGCAGTGGTCGGGCAACAGCCGTTTGGAGGCGGCAGGGCGTCCGGAACCAACGACAAGGCGGGATCGGCGGTCAACCTCCTGCGATGGACTTCCCAACGGTCGATCAAGGAGACGTTCGACCCACCGGCGGACTTCGGTTATCCGTTCATGGATGCCGAGTAGGTGTCGGCAAGGGCCTAACCGAAGAAAACTTCGGCGACATACCACTTGATCCGTTCACGGTCTTCGGCGCTGATTTCGGTGAAGCGGATACCGACACCCACGGCGTGGTCGGTCCAGGCGACCTCGCCCTTGCCCTTGACCGGAGTCTCGGTGCCATCTGGTAGAGCGAGTGTGAATTCGACCGGCGCGCCGACCTCGAGCGGGTGCGACGTTTCGACGAACATGCCGGTCTCGCTGAGGTCGTCGAGCCGTGCCTCGATCGGAGGTGACGCGCTCGAGTACACGATCTCGAGCGCCTTCTTGACACGTACCGCTCTTCGCCGCTCGTCCTGCATCACGGTGGATTGTAAAGCATCGCGGCGCTTTTTCCTGCGATACCCTCTGTTCGCATGATTCCATCCGTCGCCGTCGTAGTGCCGAGCCACAACCGTAGGGAGCTTGTCTCTCGTGCCCTCGAGTCGGTCCGGAGGCAGTCACTCCGGCCGGCAGAGGTCGTGGTGGTGGATGATGGTTCGCAGGACGGCACCGCAGAGATGGTCACCCGGAGGTTCCCGGAAGTGGCGCTGCTTCGCCAGGTTCGGGCGGGTGTCAGCGCGGCTCGCAATCGGGGGATCCGCGCAACCTCGAGTGATTGGGTGGCGTTTCTCGATTCCGACGACGAGTGGCTGCCGCAGAAGCTCTCGCGCCAGATGGCTGCGCTGGCCCGGGAGCCCGGCGAGCGGTTCTGCCATTGCGACGAAATCTGGCTGCGAAACGGAGTCCGGGTGAATCCCCGCGCGCGCCACGCCAAGGCCGGGGGTTGGATATTCACGCTGTGTCTGCCGCTGTGCGCGATCTCGCCTTCGGCTGCGGTCATTCATCGGTCGGTTTTCGAGGACGTGGGTCTCTTCGATGAGGACCTGCCGGCTTGCGAGGATTACGACTTCTGGCTCCGATTCACGGCGTCGAACCCGGTTCTGTTCGTCGATGACGCGCTGCTGATCAAGCACGGCGGCCATGCCGACCAGCTTTCGAGGAGCATCGAAGGGCTCGACCGGTATCGAATTCACGCCCTGGTGAAGATCCTGGAGGAAGGAAACCTGAGCGCTGCCGACAGGACGGCCGCGGTCACGACCTTGTTGGGGAAGATCGACGTCTACGGGCCTGGAGCCCGCAAGCGTGGCCGAGCCGAGGAGGCTCGGGCTCTCGAGGCGATGCGCGCCAGATTCGCGGCGGAGAGTCCGCGAAAGGCGCGGGCGTGACTTTTCTCGTCGTGGCACTGCAGTCCGAAGCGCGGCCCCTAGTCGGCCACTTCCGACTGTCGGGCACCGACGCCCCGGGGCCCTACCGGCTCTACCGCAACGATCGCATCACCCTGGTGGTGAGCGGTATAGGACGAATCGCGTGCGCCGCCGCAACGGCGTATGCTTTTGCGAGAGCCGGCGAACCGCGCAACCAACCCTGGGTCAACATCGGCATTGCGGGGCATGCGAACATCGCTCTCGGCTCGGCTCGACTGGCGCACCGAATCGTCGATCGGCCGACCGAGCGCGCCTGGTACCCGAGTTTGGTTTTCGAGCCGCCGGTGGCCACCGCCGAGGTCGTAACCGTCGATCGGCCGGAGCTCGATCTGCCCGGCAATGCCCTGTTCGACATGGAGGCCTCGGCGTTTTTCGCCACCGCCTCGCGCTTCGGCGCGGTCGAGTTGGTGCAGGTGCTCAAGGTCGTTTCCGACAACCGCGAGTCGCCGGTCGCGAAGATCGACAAGGCTCTCGTGTCGCGGTTGATCGAAGGCCACCTCGAATCGGTGGCTGCGATCCTCGACGAGACGGAAGCGCTGGCTCTGAGGTTGGATCGGCGATCACCCGACCTGACGGAGTGGCGGCGGACGGCGAGGTTTTCGGTGAGCCAGAGCCGGCGTCTCGCCGAGCTTCTCGAACGGCTCGAGGTGGTCGAGAAAAGAGCGCTGTCGCCGTTGGAGTTGCCTCGGCTCGAGGGCGCCAGGGAGATCCTGGCTGCGCTCGAGCGGCGCCTTCGGCTTCGCGGGGCGGCTTACTGAGAATGGCCAGTCGGTCGATCGCGCGGGTGTATGTCGAGACGGAGGTCGCGAGCCGGCCTCGAGCGCTCGAGATTCTCGACCGGCTCGGAGGAGCCGAGCGGGTGGAGTGCTCGCGCTACACCGAGGTCTTCAATCGTCGCGCGCAGAACTTTCGCCTACAAAAGCTGAGACCGGCTCTGATCCTGGCAAGGAAGCACCGCGGCCTCGTACTACCCGCCCCGCCGGGTTACGGCGTCGGAGGCCGGCGCAACTTCTACTTCTCACACATGCTCAACTGCGTCTACGACTGCCGGTACTGCTTTCTTCAGGGCATGTACCGGTCGGCGAACTACGTCGTGTTCGTAAACTACGAGGACTTCTTGGCAGCCTTCGAGCGGCGGCTCGAGGAGGCCCCGGGCGAAGATGTCTGGTTTTTTTCGGGCTACGACTGCGACAGCCTGGCTCTCGACAGCCTGACCGGTTTTGTCGCCGAGTTTCTGCCTTTCTTCGCCGAGCGTCCCCGGGCCTGGCTCGAGCTTCGCACCAAGAGCACCCAGATTCGGGGGCTCCTCGATCGAGAACCGATCCCTAATTGCGTGGTTGCCTTCAGCTTCACGCCGGAAGAGGCCCACGCGCGGCTCGAGCGCGGAGTTCCCTCGATCGCGCGGCGGCTCGCGGCCATGACCGAGCTGGCGACCCGGGGGTGGCGCCTGGGCGTGCGGCTCGATCCGCTGCTCTGGGCTGAAGACTTCGCCGACCAGTACCGGCGGCTCCTCGATCGGATTTTCGGTGCGGTCTCACCGGCGAGCCTGCATTCGGTCAGTCTCGGGCCGTTTCGGCTGCCGCCCGACTTCTACCGGAGGATGAGGCGACTGATGCCGGAAGAGCGCCTTTTCGCTGGCGCGCTCGAAACCGTGGAGGGAATGGTGAGCTACCCAGCCGAGCTGGAGCGCGAGATGACGGCATTCGTGACCGCGGAGCTGGAGCGCCGAGTGCCGGCTGACGTTCTCTTCCCTTGCGTCGAGACGCGCTGACGGGTCGCTGCCGTCACCGCGGCGAGGCGGTCTCACCGTAGCCGGTCATCTCCAGGTAGCCGGTCCCCGCCGCGGACCCCGTCAATTCGACCGCGCCCTCCCAGTAGATGAAGGAGTGGCGAAGCTCCTGATCGGAAAGAAGTGGCCGAACGGTGACCGCAAGGCCTTCTTCGGGTAGCTCGAGCAGGAATCCGGACGGGTAGACGATCCCGGTCTCCGGGCTGGTCCAAGAGCCTTCGGCTTCGAGGGAGAAACCGCTCGTTCGAAGCGGCCGAAAGTCACCCCCGGCTTCGACGAGCGTTCCATCCACCCGGGCGCTCGACCCATCGCGCCGCCGCAACCGGAACAGCATGACCTCGCGACCGTCGTCGAGGCGCGCGCCCAGCCAGTCCCAGCCCACCTCGTCCGCGGCCAGCAGAGAGGTGCTCCATTCGCGGTCGAACCAGCTTTCGCCGCGGACCTCGAACGCCTCGCCGTCCACCGTGATCCGGCCGCGGGTGGGCATCCGGGTGTGCGAGTAGTAGTAGGAGGCAGCGCCCGGAAGGTCGCCTTTTCGGCTCAGCCCTCGGTCGCCGTGCAGCACGCGAGGCTTGCCCGGCGCCAGGGTGAGTGCGACCGAGGTGTTCGCCTCTCGAGCTTCGAGGAGCCATTCTTCGCCGCCGGCATCGGCAAGCCGGGCGGCCCCGGCGTTCCAGTCTTCGAGCCATACCCGGAACGGCTCGGCTTTCGCACCCGCGAGGCCGGCCGCGCCGCGACTGAACCGCTCGAATGACCGGAACCCGGAGCCGTCGATATCCGAGACTGCGAAGTGAGCCATGTAGAGGTCGCGGGTGGCCCAATTCGAGGCCGGGCGCGCGGCGTTTGCGGAGTCGGCCGTTGGGGGCGCCAGCGCGCTACGGAAGAAGGTGAGCTGGTATCCGAAGCGACGCCCCTCGGCGGTCGTGAGATTGCCTATCCAGTACCACCATTCGGTCTTGAAGCTGGGATGCGGCCCGTGATCTTGAGGGAACTCGAGAGCCCGAGCTTCCAGGGCCCGTTCGAATCCCGCGAGCCCTCCCGCGCCTTGACCGCCGAGACCGGCGGCTACCGACAACCGCTGGGGCTCGCGAAGGTCACCGGACGGAGGTGAGCAACCGGCCAACACAGCCCAGCCGACCGCGGCGAGCAGCAGCGGAGGGAGGGAGACGGGGCGGCGGGCGGTCACTCGCCTCGCAACGCCTCCGCGGGGGACGTTCGCGACATCTTGTACGCGGGGAAAAGGCCGGCCAGAAGCGCCGCCCCGATCGATAATGCGAGCGCCGCGACCAGCGGCTGCGCTGAGATGGTCATCTCCAGCGACCAACCGAAGGAGCGTCGATTGATGACGTGGATCATGATCGCGGACATCACCAGGCCGACCGGGATCGCGAGCAAACCGGCGACCAGTCCGATCAGGCCCGTCTGGGTGGTGACCAGGGTCCACACCTCTCGCGGCGTGAGCCCCAGGGCCCTCAAGACCCCTAGCTCGCGGCCGCGCTCCAGCTGAAGGGCGGTGAGCGCCGCCAGCACCCCGACGAACGCCACCAGGACCGCCAGGAGGCGAAGCACGCCGGTGACCACGAAGGTCCGGTCGAACACTCGAAGTGACTGTTCGCGCAAGAGTCCGTTGCTTCGGATGACGAGCTCGCCGCCCAGGGCCGCTTCGGCGGCGGATTTTACCCGCTCGAGCTCGGCGTCGCTCGGAGCCGAGTCCACCGCGATGTCTTGCGACGTTTCGCGCAGGTAGAGCGCCGCGGCGGTGATTCCGCGGTCGCTCCAAAGCTCTCGATACATCTTCTGGGTCAGCAGGACGGTGCCTTCCTCGGTCGCGTAGTCGTAGAAGATCCCCGCCACCCGGAAACTCCGGACGCCGGAGGGTGTCTCCAGGCTGAGCGATTCGCCGAGATCCAGCCGGTGCCGGAAGGCAAAGGGCTCGGAGATCAGCACGCTGTCACCGCGCTCGTAGGCCGGCCAGGCTTGCGCCGGATCACCGTCTTTCAATCGAAACGCCGTGTGGCCGATCTCGACGAGATCGTGGGCCAGAAGCTGCACCGGACCGACGCTCGAGTTCACCCGCACGCTTCGAACGGTGGTGACGCGGTCGACGCCCTTGAGACCTCGCAGGACCGCGACGTCGGCGTCGTCGAGTGCGGCCGGGGTCGCCGAGAAGCGGTCCACCAGCGCCTGGGGGGAGGTGACGTAGAGGTCCGCGGGGAGCGAGTTTGAGAGCCAGCGATCGACCGTGCCGCGAAAGCTCTGGATCATCACGTCGACGCCGACCGTCACCGCGACCGCCATCATCAGCGCCGCGATGGCGACGCCGGTGCGGCTGAGCGCGGCGACGACGCTTCGAGCCGAGAATCTACCGAGAGTGCCGAAGAGACCGCCCGCGACCGGCGTCAGGACGCCCATCAGGAGCAGGGTCGTCGCGGGGGTCAGACAGGCCAGGCCCAGAAGCACCAGGAAAAGCCCCATGAAGCTCGACACCAGATCGGTGAGTGGCAAGAGCAGGCAGGCGCTTCCCGCGGCGGCGAGAGCGAGGCCGATCGCCGTGACCAGCGGCACAGCCCTATGCAGCCGACCTTCGAGCTCGGCGCGGTCGAGAGCCGAGCGCGGCTCGGTGCGAAGCGCTTCCGCGGCCGGCCCAAAGGCCGCGACGAGTGCCGCGCCGATGCCCAGGATCACGCCCGCCGCCAGCACCGACAAAGGCACGCTGACGACGCTGACAGTCACCGTGAAGTACAGATCGTTGACGGTTTGAGCGACGCGGTCCACCAGGATCCTGGCCAGGGCGCTTCCGATCGGGACTCCCAGGGCCGAGCCGAGCGCGCCGACGATCGCCGCTTCGACCAGCACGATTGCGAACAGCTCTCTCGAGGTCGCCCCGAGCGCCCTCAGGATTCCCAGCGTGGGCCGCCGCTGAACGACGGCGAAGGTCATCGTGTTGTAGATCAGGAAGGCGCCGCAAAGGAGCGCGAGCAGGCTCAGAGCTCGCAGATTGAGCCGAAAGGCTCGGGTCATCTGCTCCGCGGCGGCGGAGCGTTGTTCAGGCCTTACGATGCTGACGCCGGGCGGCAGCGCGTCACGAATCGGGCGCAGCGCCGTTTCCGGCTCGTCTCGCAGATCCGGCGGCACCACCAGATCGATCCGCGAAATGCCGGCACCGAGCCCGAAAAGCGCTTGCGCGGTTCCAATGTCGGTGACCAGAAGATCGGCCGAGGCCTGTCGCTCGAAGTCGTTCTGGGGCTCGAACAGACCCACCACCTCGAGCTGGTGCGGGTGGCCGGCGACGACCACTCGAAGGAAGTCGCCCGGCTCGACGGACAGCTCGCGAGCGGACGGACCCGACAGCGAGATGCCCGACCGGGTCATCAGGCCGGCCAGGTCGATCGAGCTCGTTCGAGGGTCGAGCTGGTCCCGAAACGAGCTTTCCGCAAAGAGGTCCACGCCGAGCAGCCGGAACCTGCGGCGAGCCCCGGCCGGCGACGGACTGCGCGGGCCAGGCATCACGAAGACGAAGCCCTCGACGACCGGCGCCGACCAACGAATACCTAGCTCGATGCGGAGCACGCGGTAGAGATCTCCGGGCACGCCGAGGGACTCACCGACGATATGGTGAGTCGTCCGGCCGGTGACGGCTCGGGTGGAGACGTCAAAGGCTCGAAGAGCGGATCCGTTGGCGCCCTCGATGCCGACGAAAACGGCGACGCCGAGCGCGACTCCGATCACCGAGAACGCCGCTTGGAGCGGATGCTTCCTGAAGTGGCCGGTGGCGGCCTTGATGAGAAGCCGTCTCATTGCCTGGCGGGCGGCACGAGGTCGATGTCGGAAAGCTCGACCGGTCGACCGTGATCGAGGCGAAATACTCGGTCCGCAACGTGGGCGACTTCGCGACTGTGAGTCGCCATCACCAGAGTTTTGCCCTCCTGCCGGGTCATCGAATCAATCAGGTCCAGCACCTCGCGCCCGGTGTCGGCGTCGAGGTTGCCGGTGGGTTCGTCGGCGAGAAGCAGGTCGGGATCGTGCGCGAGCGCCCTGGCAATGGCGACACGCTGGCGCTCTCCGCCGGAGAGTCGCTCGGGAAAGCTCGCGCGGCGCGCGCCCAGACCGACTCGATCGAGCAGCTCCAGTGCGCGCTCGCGCTCTTGCTTTCCCAGCCGGCCGGACAGCTCCAGGGGCAGAAGGAGGTTCTCTTCGACGGTCAAGGTGGGCAGCAAGTTGAAGAACTGGAAAACGAACCCGATGCGATGCCGGCGGAAAAGAGTGCGCTCGCGCTCGCTCAGCTCATGGAGGGAGACGCCGTCGACGACAACCCCGCCTTCGTCGGGCAGGTCGATTCCCGAGACCAGATTGAGCAGCGTCGTCTTGCCGGAGCCGCTGCGTCCGAGGAGAACCACCAACTCTCCCGGGTCGATCGCCAGAGTCGCGCGGTCGAGGACGACGTGAGTCCGGTCCCCCTCCTGGTACGACTTCGAGAGCTCGAGGAGCTCGATGAACGGATCGCCGCGCACTCTACTTAATGGACTTCGTAGGCGCTGCCGCCTAAGAACTCCCGGAGCAGCGAGGTCGGCGGAACGATCGAGTCGTCCGCCACGCCCTCGATCGTCGCCAGGAGGTCGTGGATTCGCTTGGCCCGCAGATAGCCGTCGAGGCGGCGCTCGTCGCCCCGCCAGGCGGACAGGAAGTCGGGTAGGTGCTCGAACAGGCGGTGCTTCAGAAACGGCAACTCGTAAGGCAGCGCGCTGTTGACCTTGAAATCGGCTGTGGCATGGTGCGGGATGATGTGCTTGAGCTCGCTACGCCGGACGTAGTGCCAGTGCAGGATGGTCTTTTCCGGCGGGTAGGCTCGAAACTGGCTGTCGCGGAGCATGCGACGGAGCAGACGGATATCGGTCCAGCGGATGTACTCACCGTTGGTGTCCTTGAACTGGCTGACGGTCTCGATGTAGATCTTGCACTTGCGCTCCGCTCGAACGCTTTCGGTCAGGCCGCTGTATAGACCGTGGAGGTTGTCGAGGAGGACCAGGCTCCCGGGCTCGGGCTCGAATCGGGTGGTGTCGCCGGTGCGCTTTCCCGTTCTGAAGTCGTAGGTGGGCATGTCGACCGGCCGCCCGGCGTCTACCTCGGCGAGATGCCGGTTGATCAGACCCAGGTCGAGCGCTTCCGGAGTCTCGAAGTCGTAGTCGCCGAACTCGTCTTTTGGATGGAGCTCGAGATCGAAGAAGTAGTTGTCGAGCGACATCGGTATGACATGGAGGCCATGGGCCTCGAGGTGCTCCCTGAGCTTCATGGTCGTGGTGGTCTTGCCGGACGAGCTGGGCCCGGCGACGATCACGAAACGCAACTCGGATCGTCGCTCGAGGATCGCGTTGGCCGCGCCCTCGATCATGGCATCGTAGGTTCTTTCGGCTGCCTCGATCAGCGCGGCCAACCGGCCGGCGCCTACGATCTCGTTGAGACCGGCGACCGTGTGGCAGCCGTGTTCGACGTTCCAGTCGAGGGCCTGCCACATCATCTTGTACGGAATATTGTCGATTTGAGCGGACTCCATGAGATCGCGCATCTGGGCCCGCTTACGCCGGTAGGCATTGTAGGCCTTGGCTATCTGGGCCGCCTTGGGATGGGCGCTCTTGATCAGAACGCGCTCGACGATGTCCTGAATATTCTCGACGGTGGGCGGCAGTTCGTCGGTGTAGTTGGCGCGGGCGGCTTCGACCACCTTCCGGGTGACCGTGCCGGCCAAATCCCGATCGTGGTGGCCGACGCTGGCGCCGGCCTTGTAGACGGCGACGGCGATCTTCTCCTGGTCGAACGGGACGATCGTGCCGGTGCGCTTGATGATGTTTGACGGTGAGGAAGCCATTCGCAGTCCGACTCTACGCCATGAAGATAGAGGGGCGGCCGACTTCCGAGCCGGCGGCTAGAGTGCCTTGCGCAGAAAAACGCGCGAGTGGCCGGGTGGATAATCCTCTAGCTCGGCAAAGACGCGGTAACCATGCCGTTCGTAGAACGGACGCGCCTGATAGCTGAGCGTGTCCAGATGAGCTCGAGCGCAGCCCCGGCGCCGCGCCTTCGATCGCTCGGAGCAAGCGCGAGCCAAGGCCGTATCTCCGCAGCGGGACGGCGACCCAGAGCAGGTGGACGTGGAGCCAGTTCCAGTTGACCCTGCCGCTGACGCCGCCCGCGAGCCGGCCTTCGACATCGCGCGCTATGATCGCAAGAGGTCGAAAGCCCGGCTCATCCTAGTCACTCCTAATCACCCCGAATCTACCGAACCGGCCCGGACTCGGCGAGGGCGCTCTGCGCTGGTAGCCTTCGCTCGTGCGCTTGAGATGCCTCTCGGCAGCCGACATCGCGGTGGCGCTTCCCATGCGCGCCGCGATCGAGGCCATGAAGCTGGCCTATCTGGCGCTGGCCGAGGGCCGGGCCGTCGCGCCACAGCGGCAGGTGATTCCGATGGGTTTCGACGCGGTGACCCTCCTGATGGGCGGCTGCGTTCCCGGCGCGGGACTGGCGGCCAAGATCGTTTCCGTCGTCCCCGGGAATGCCGAGCGCGGCCGGCCGGTGATCAGCGGGCTGGTCGTGGCGCTCGACGAGATCACCGGCGAGCCCGTCGCGATTCTCGACGGAACCTTCCTGACCTCGTGGCGAACCGGCGCGGCCGCGGGCGCCGCGACCGATCTTCTGGCCCGCAAGGACGCGCGTCAAGCGGCTCTTCTCGGCTGTGGAGCCCAGGCACCCGCCCAGCTCTTGGCACTCGACACCACGCGCGAGCTCGAGGTCGTGCGGCTCTTCAACCGGACGCGAGCGCGCGCCGAGGCTCTGGCCGAGACGATGGCAGCCAAGGTGCGAGCCAGTCTCGAGGTGGCCGATACGGTCGGGGAGGCCGTGCGGTCGGCCGACATCGTCACCTGCGTGACTAGCTCGACCGAACCGCTTTTCCCCGGCGGCCTGCTCTCTCCCGGCGCGCATCTCAACGCCATGGGCAGCTTCACCCTCGGGATGCGCGAGCTCGACGAGGTGGTGGTGGGGCGCTCTCGCGTCTTCATCGACTCACTGGAAGCCGCGCTGGCCGAGGCCGGCGAGCTGGTCGCGGCGGAGCGGGCGGGAGCCACCAGCCGAGCCGACTGGATCGAAATCGGGCGAGTGGTGGCCGGGACGGCCGAGGGGCGGCGGTCCCCGGACGAGATCACGCTGTTCAAGTCAGTCGGTCAGGCCGCGCAGGACGTCCTGGCGGCGAGTCGAGTCGTCGAAGGAGCGCAGCCGGCCGGGCTGGGAGTGGTTGTTGAGCTCTAGGCGGCAGGCTCCCTCGGTGCCGGAAGGTTGGCTTCGTCTGACGACTCTCGATGCCCATGCGGCCGGGGAGCCGCTCCGGATCGTCACCGGCGGCCTTCCCGAGATCCCCGGTGCCACCATGCTGGAGAAAAGAAGGTTTGCTCGAGATTCTCTCGACCATCTCCGGCGGCTCCTGATCTTCGAGCCTCGCGGACACGCCGACATGTACGCCTGCTATCTGACCGATCCGGTCACTGCGGACGCCGATGCCGGCGTTTTGTTTCTCCACAACGAGGGCTACAGCACGATGTGCGGACATGCGATCATCGCGCTCACCAAGGTGGGCTTGGAGGCGGGTTGGTTCGAGGGGCCGGTGGTCCGACTGGACACCCCGGCGGGTAGGGTCGAGGCGCAAGCCCACCTCGTGGGCGGTCGTGTCGAGTCCGTCTCGTTCGTGAACGTCCCGTCCTTTGTTTCGGCCCTCGATCTCGAGGTCGATGTGCCGACCTTGGGAACGATTCGGTGCGACGTCGCCTACGGTGGCGCCTTCTATGCCTACGTGGAGGCCGCCGCCGTCGGTCTGGCCGTCGAGCCCGACAGCTACCGCAGAATCATCGATATCGCGATGAGAATCAAGCACGCGGTCATGTCGAGCTACGATGTTCGTCACCCGTCGGGGGCTTCCGATCTCGAATTCCTCTACGGCACGATTCTGGTCGACTCTCGAAAGCCAGGTGGAGCCGTTCACAGCCGCAATGTCTGCGTGTTCGCCGACGGCGAAGTGGATCGGTCGCCCACGGGCACCGGCGTGAGCGGTCGAGCTGCGATTCTCCACGCCCGGGGAGCGCTCCCAGCAGAAAAGCGCATCACGATCGAGAGCCTCGTCGGGACCCGTTTCGATGTGCGCGTGGTGGGAACGACGACCGTCGGAACCGTTCCCGCGGTGGTGCCCGAGGTGACCGGCTCAGGCCACCTCACCGGACGTCACGAGTTCGTCCTCGACCCCGACGATCCGCTGGCCGGCGGCGTTCTCCTGCGGTAGTTCTGGTGTCCCGCTAGTCGTCGAGCCGGTCGACCTCGACCCGTGTGCCGCCTGCTTCCCGCCGGACTCGCATTCGCCAGGGATTGCAGCAGACTTCGCAGTCCTGAACCATCTCGCCGCTGACGTCGGCTTCGACGAAGACCTCGACCGGCTCGCCGCAGTATGGGCAGCTCACGGCGACTCCGTCTTCACTCATTGACTCGCGCCCTGGAACATCCTTTCGATGGGGACGATCGAGATCGAGTCCGGGTGGACCTTGATCTTCTCGATCGTCTTGTCGGCGTTGATGACTTCCTCCTCGGGAGGGGCGTTGTACTTCATCGGGCTGGGCTCGTCCCCCGTCAAGTAGGCCTTCACGGTGTCGGCATTCGCCGTGACCACGACGACCTGCAGGTTCTCGCTCTGGAGATGCCTACGGACGGCCGCATTGACCTGGTCGAGGGTCAGCGCCTTGAGCCGGGCGTCGATCTCGTCGATGTAGGAAGGCATCTCGTAGAAGCTGCTGTCCATGAGAAAGCCGAGACGATTGGCTGGACTCTGAGCCCACAACTTCGAATAGTTGACGACGAAGTCCCGGGCGAGCTCGAACTCCTCCTGAGTCATTCCTTTTTCGATCAGGCGATCCACCTCATAGAGCGCGTTGCGCAGGGCGAAGTGAGCCGTTTCGGGGACCACCGGGCGCACCCACACCGAAAAGTACTGTTGGCGACGAGGGACGGTGGGGGTCGGATTGCTCGTGAAGGGCGGCAGGTGCCAGTGCTCGATGTAGGAGTAGTCGCCGTAGTTGAGACCGCGCTTGCCCCGCAGCTGCTTCATCAAACGCCCATGAAAGGTGCGGTGCTCGCCCAGGAAGCTGTTGGCGACCATCAGGGGGTAGTAATCCGGGCTGCTGCGGTTGATTCCGAGCGCATAGCCGAAGTGGATCCCGACCGAGTCGGTGGGCTTCTCGATCAGTGTGAAGTCTCTTCCCTCGACCTTGGCGGCTGCCGGCAGGTCGAAACTGACGCGGCCGTCTCGTGCGCCGCCTTGCGGCAGTTCGGCGAGCCGCATGGAAAGCTCCGCGACCAACCCCTCCGGATATCCACCGGCCAGGCCGAGCATCAGGTTGGAGGGATAGTAGTGCTTCTTGTAGAAAGTTCTGACGTCGTCGAGTGTGATCGCGGCAAGACCCTCGATGGTGCCCTCGGGAGCATGGCCATACGGATGCCCGGCGAAGATCACCTGTTGTAGCGCCTCGAGTCCCAGCAACTCGTCGTTGGACGCGCGCAGGGTGTTGGACAAATACGCTTCGAGCTGCGCCTTGTGCCTCTTGAAATCCTCCTCGCGGAACCCGGGCTCGAGAATGCCCTCGAGGAGCAGATTCAAGTACTCCAAAAGAGTCTCGCGATGGACATCGCCGCCGATCACCGTCACCTCGCGATCGGTGGTCACATCGATCGAAGCCGCCATGGGGTAGAGCTTGTCGATGACCTCGGCGTAGCTGTGCTTGACGGTTCCGGACTGGGCGAGCATCAAGCCGGTCAGGGCGGCGAGCCCTTCCTTGCCCTTCGGGTCGTGCATCGAGCCGGCCTTGAAAAGCAGCTTGATCGAGATGAGTGGCGAGCTTGCGCTGCGCAGGGTCACCACCTTGGCGAGAGCGGTCGCGGAGTCGCCGGCCGTTGCCTGCGAGGTCTCCCCGGCTACTCTGGAGCCCGGGTCGTCGTGGTCGGGACGCGAAACGCTTTCGGAGCTCTGGGCGCGGGCAAAAGCGGGAACCGAAAGGGTCGAAACAGCCAGGGCGATGAGAGCCAGTGCGGTAATCGTTGTCTTGCACATGTCGTGTTTCTCCTAGTGAGCTTCGGCGACGTCGGCGCTCGCCGCGCCCGAATGGGACAGCATGACTCGGGTGCGCTTGGAGTCCTGAAAGACACTGCGAGCCGCGTCGCGGATATCTTCGGGAGTCACCGACGCATACTGTTCGTAGACTTTGTTGACGGAGTTGGTGTCCGTGCCGAGCGTCAGGTAGTTGGTCATCATGAAGCCGATCGAGCCCGGTGTGTCTAGGCCCAGAGCGAACTGATAGCGCAGGTGCGATTTGATGCGCTCCAGCTTGTCAGCTGCTACCAGCTCGGCCTGAGCGTTTTTGATGGCCTCGTCGATTGCGGAAAGCACCTTGGGAACCAGCTCCTGCGACTTGATTCGCGTGTAGATCATGAACAGGTACGGATCGCGATGGTCGGAGTAGCTTCCGGAGACGAAGTCGACCCATTGCTCCTCGACCACGAGCTTCTGATAGAGCGGCGCGGATTCGCCGAACAGGACCTGGGAAAGAAGATCGATCGCCGCCGTTGCCGGTGTCGAATCCGAAAACGCCGGTGCCCGGTAGCCCGTCATGATGTGCGGGCTGATCGGCGCGGGCCACTCAATGGCCGCTTCCTTGGGCTCGGTCTGGGGAGGCTCAGGAGTGACGTCGGGCGCCTTGTAACCCGGTTTCCAGTCGCCCCAGTACTTCTCGGCGAGCTTGAACGCGGACCCGGGATCGACGTCTCCGGCGACCACTAAAGCGCAATTCTCGGGGCGATAGAAGCGGTCGAAGAACTTCAGGCTGTAATCGTAGTAGTCGGGCATGGCCTTGATGTCCGCCAGGTAGCCCATCGTCGTGTGGGCGTAGGTGTGGCTGGTGAAGGCGAGCTCGCGCATCTTCTCGTACATCGGCAGGAACGGATTGGAGATGTTCTTGTTGTACTCACCCAGAACCGCCAGAGCCTCGCGCCGGAAGTCCTCCTCGGTGTACTCGAGGTTCTTGAAGCGGTCGGATTCGACGTCCATAATCGTTTCCAGCTCTGCGGAGGGGCCGATGATGTAGTAGCGCGTCCGATCGTCCGAGGTCGAGGCGTTGGAATCGGCGCCCATTCGCTTGAGAACGTCGTTGTATTCGTCCTGGTCGTACTTGTCGGTGCCTCGAAACATCATGTGCTCGAAGAAGTGCGCGAAGCCGCTGTGCCCCGGCTCGACCTCGTCGCGGGAGCCGGTACGAACGACGAGCATGAATGCCACCGTGCCCGGACTCTCGTATGGAATCGCCACGACCTGGAGGCCGTTGGGGAGCGCCTTTTCGTGCACTTTGTAGGGAAAGATCTGATCGGCGTGGATGCCGCCTGCAAGAAGCAGGTAGGTCGCGGCCGCGCAGAGGGTTCTGCTCGTTTTCGATTTCACTTCATCCTCCTCGTACTGGGTTCGGGTGAGACTGGGGGAGAGGCTCGAAAGGTGGCCTAGCGTGTGCCCCACAGGTACGATCTATACTAGCAAGTGTTTCTAAACGCGTCCGAAAAGAGCCACTTTGACACTTGACGATTTGTTTTTGCCAGTCCTCAGCCTGGTGGCGGCCGGCGCAGTGCTGGGGCTGGCGCTGGCACGGCGCCGGATCAGCGCTCTGCGCAGCGAATTGAGCCGGCTGCGGGAGGTCGAGGACAAAGCCTCCGAGCTCCAGCGTCAGCATCAGAGTTTGGGCCAGCTGATCAGCGAGTACCTGGGGTTCATGCGGGCGCTTCACAGTGCCGACGGCCTGCGTGAGATTCCGCAGATGCTGCTCAAGTTCATGGCCTGGCTGTTCGATCCTGAAGAAGCCTTGGTTCTGATGCATCGCCGCGCGGCGGTCACCGACGGCGAGCGCGAGCATCAGCTGATCGTCGCTGCGTGTATCGGGACCAAAGTCAGGAAGGGGACGATCCTTCGGCTGGGAGTCGGTGAGCTCAGCACCGTCGCCCTGGCCGGCGGCACGCTCGATTCCGAGCGCGGGCAGGGCGGGCGGGGAGGAGAGCTGGAGGGGTTCGTGCCGGATCTCGCGGTGCCGGTTTCGATCGACAGCCAAACTCTGGGAGTCCTGACGTTGATGAAGGCCAACAAGCCGAGAATGCACGCTCGACAGCTGCTGTCGTTGTTTGCTCAGTCCGCGGCTTTGGCCTATCGCAACGCAAACGCTCTCAACCGGGTTCGCAGTCAGGCGGATGTCGACGCTCTGACCGGAGTTCTCAACAAGCGAGGGCTGGCGGCGGCGCTCGAGAGCTTCATCGCAAAAACCACCAGTCATGGCCGACCGCTGGCGATCTTTCTCTTCGATATCGACAACTTCAAAAACTACAACGACACCAACGGGCATCTGGCCGGTGACGACTGTCTGCGCCTCATGGCGCGTCTGGTGACCGAGTCGATACGGGCGGATGACGCCTTCGGTCGGTATGGCGGCGAGGAGTTTCTGGTGATTCTTCCTTGGCGCACCACCGAGGACGCGCACCTCGTGGCGGAGAAGGTGAGAATGAATATCGAGGCCTTTGACTTTCCCTTCGGGGAGAACCAGCCCCTCGGTCGCGTGACGGTCAGTGGAGGCGTGGCCTCGATACCCGAGCACGCGAGCGACACGACCGATCTCATCGAGGCCGCCGACCGGGCTCTGTATGCGGCCAAGAACGCCGGGCGCAATCGCGTCCGCCGGGCCGAGATGATGGTCGCACCCGAGCGGGTTGAAAACGCCATCGACGAGCTCGAGCCTCTCCCACTCGAGATCGAGGACCTCCAGCAGATCAGCGGGATCGGCCCCGCGTTCGCCACCAGGCTCAAGGAGCTGGGAGTGATCAGCTTTCGGCAGATCTCGGAGCTGGACTGGCGGGGCATTCAGAGTCTGGCTGTCGCTCTCGGCACGACGCCGGAGAGAATCCTGCGCGAGGAGTGGTTGAGCCAGGCCCGGGAACTGAGCTCGTCCGCCCTCGCTCCTCATTCGGCGGGTGACGACTGAAGCCGGGCGCCCGGGTCTCCTCAGTTCTCCCGCTGGATCACGGACGCGAGCGATCGTGAACGGCCACCCAGATTGTGGCGTCATCGGCGTCGGTCGCCACGACGCGGTGACGGCATCGCGCCGGTAGGTGGATCCAGTCGCCGGGGACGAGATCGAGTATTGACGGTGGCACTTCGATCTCGAGCCGGGCTCGGCCCGTGAGAACGGCGACCCATTCGTCCCGTGGCTGGTCGTACCAGAAGTTCTCGGCCGAGGCCTGTCCCCTGGATACGATTCGTTCGACGCGAAAGCCCGCGCCCTCCGAAAGAGTCTCGAACTTCTCGGTCTGCGAAGCGTCCGGCAGCTGCTCGAAGAGATTCCCGGTGGCTGGTCGTTCCACGCCGTACAGGGTACCGTAGCCGCTGAACGCAGGCCGCGGTCCGGCTCCGTCTCGCACGATCCTGACTTTCTTCCGCCAAGATGCTTCGACGAATAACCCAGATCATCGCCTGGATCGGGCTGTCGATGGCCGCGCCGACGTTAGCGACCGGTGGTGAATCACTGCGCCCCGTGGCGTTGGTTGAGCTCGAGATCGATGCTCCGGTGGAGCTCGAGCGGTACGCGGCCCGGCTGGCGGATTGGCAATCCGAGCGGCTGCTCGGCTTCGCCCGCCTGCTAGGGCTCGAGCCCGAGCAGGCGGGATTCCCGATTCCGGTTCGGGTGGTGCTGGCGCCTGAAAGCGTGGCTGTGGAGCTTGAAGCTCCGCGGTGGGTGGCCGGCTACGCGCGCGGCGACTCAGGCGTCGTGGTGCTTTTTCCCTCCCGAGTGCCGGTGTATCCCGACCGCTCGCTGGAGGAGCTTCTGGGACACGAGATCGCCCACGTACTGCTCTTCAAGGCCTCCGCCGGCCGGAGCCTGCCGCGCTGGTTCCACGAGGGGCTGTCGATGCTGGCGGAGGAGGCCTGGGGCATCGAAGACCGGTCCCGGGTCGCTCTGGCCCTGCTACGCCACGGACGCTCGAGCTTGGCGGAACTCGACGAGCGCTTCGGCGATCCGAGCCAGGTGTCGCGGTCCTATGCCCTGGCCGGCGCCTTTGTTCGAGATCTCGTTCGTCGCGAGGGCCGCGACCTGCCGGCCAGGCTTCTCGAGCGAGTCCGCGGCGGCGAGCCCTTCGACGCGGCCTTCGCGAACGTTACCGGCAAAACCTTGCGGGAATCCGAGGACTCATTCTGGCGGCGCTTCACGTTCTGGTACCGCTGGCTCCCGTTTCTGACCAGCTCGACCACCCTTTGGATGGCGATCGTGCTCCTGGCGCTGGTGGCCATTCGCCGGCGCCGCCAGCGGGACCGGCTGCTCGAGGAGAAGTGGAAGCTCGAGGAAGCCTGGAATGAGGAGAGGCTCAGTCAGACGGAAGACGCTCCGCTCGGTCCGGTCAACTGAGCCCGGACTCGGAAGAGGCTATCGCTCTCCCCAGATCCTCTCGAGGGTGCGATCGCGGCCGCAGCCGGTCCGGTAGCGCTTGTAGTGCACCGGATTCTTCTTGTAGAAATCCTGGTGATACTCCTCGGCCGGCCAGAAATCCTCTGCCGCGACGATCTCGGTCACGATCGGACCCTTCAGAATTCCGGATTCTTCGATCATTTTCTTGGATTCTCGGGCCAACCGACCTTCGTCCTCGCCCCGGTAGTAGATCGCGGTTCGGTACTGTGAGCCTTTGTCGCAAAACTGCGCGTTCTCGGTGAGCGGATCGATGTTGCGCCAGAAGACCTCGAGCAACTCGGCGTAGGTGATCGTCTTCGGGTCGTAGAGCACCTCCACCGCCTCGGCGTGTCCGGTTCGGCCGTAGGAAACATCCTCGTAGCTCGGGTTCCTTTCCGGCCCGCCGGTATAGCCCGAGGTCGTCGAAACCACCCCGTCGAGCTCGTCGAAAGGGGGCTCCATGCACCAGAAGCACCCGCCGGCGAAGGTCGCCCTGGCCAATCCGGACTCCTCTGCCGGTGGGGCGGTGGCCGGTCGCAGCTCCTCAGGATCGGCCTTGGCGCCGGCGCAGGCCGAGGTCATGGCGGCTGCCAGAGCCATGAAGACCGTTACGGTTGTACCGGCCCTGGGGCTTCGGCGGGTCACTGGGAAGTGCCTACCGCCTCGGCGGGCTTGCGTTGGTAGGAGAGCTTCTGCATCACGGCCCAGTTCTCTCCGCCGTCGGTCGAGTTCTCGCGCTCCATCTTGAATGAGTCTACCCCGAGGTCGAAGAGCTTCATGCGTTCGTAGATCGTCATGCCGAACATCAGCGCCGGCGTGTCGGTCGTAACGTCGTCGAGAACCAACGCCCCCTCTTCGTTCCAGCTACCGGTGAGAATATCCATGACTCCGCTGCCTGAATGGATGAGAGTCGCCACATAGTGTTCGCGGAAATGGTCGTAAGACAGTGTCCGCAGAGCGCTCGTGCCGTCCGGAGTGCTCCAACTCTCTTCGAACATGGCGCCGCGAAAGTGGTTTTCAATGGTGGATTCCTGCTCCCGTTCGGTGAACTCTGCCCGGGGGCTCTGGCGAGCTTCGACCGCGATCTGCCACTCTCCGGCCAGGTTCTGTAGTTTCTCCATGCCGAACGGCGGCGGCATCGAGAACATGGCTTCGTCGACCTCGACGTTGGCCTCGATTGTGTGGGCATCGACGACCCGATGGCGGGTGTACCACTGGGTCTCGACATAGTGCGGAATCATGACGCCCGCGACTTCGGCGAAGTTGTCGAAGTAGGTGCGCTGGGTCATAGGGCGGCCAAAATCGGAGCCGGGGGAGTCACGCGCCACCTCCAGATAGCTGGCGGGATCGAGGTACCAGGTCTCTTTGGAGCCGTCGGCGCGCTCGAGCTCGATCGCAAGGACGGCCTGTCCGTCGAGCTCCAGTGAGTCGAGAAGCGTTGCCTTGTGGCCGAGCGCGTCGATGTCGAAGAAGGGGGTGGCGAAGTCGCGGTCGCGCTCGGTTACCGCGAGGTCGGCGCCAGCGATCTTATCGGCGCCCTTTTTGAAGAAACGGTTGTCCCACCACGCCGTCTCGCCTTCGGCTCCGATCACCACCAGCTGATCGCCCCACATGTGATCCATGTGGTACCGGCGGTCGCGGGTCTTGACCATGGTGAAGGGATTCACCTTGCTGAACGCGGTGAACTCGCCGGTCAGCCTGAGGTTGCCGATGGCGTTCCACGCCTCACGACCTCCCTTGGCTTCGATGTGCCGAGCGATGGCTTCCTCGACGGTCGGCTGGTGCTGGTCGGCGGCTGCCGGCGCAACCGCCAAGGCGAGCAGAATCGCCGCGCCGGTTTGTAACATAGCGGACTGCCTCATCGAGCACCTCCCGAACGCAGGTCGTAGGCGACCATTTCCGTGTGGGATCTCAGAAAAAGGACACCGTTGGCCAGCGCGGGAGCGGTCCATGTCTTGCCGCTCAAAGCTTGCACACTGCCGCGTTCGGCGTAGCCCTCCGGTGTCGCGCCGACCTTCAGAAGCCTGCCGCGATCGGAGAGCACGTAGAGGTTGTCGTCCGCCAGGATCAGCGATCCCTTGCCCAGTCCCCTCTTGACCCAAGCGGTTTCACCGGTCTCGGCCGACACCGCCTTGAAGGTGGCGTTGTCGAACCCGTAGAGGTAGCCGTCATGAACCACCGAGCTGGAGAAATGATTGCGGAGATTCGGCACTTGCCAGATCTGCGACACGGTCGCTCCTTCAGTTCCCTCGTTGACCTCGATCAATTGGGCTCCAACGCCTTCGGCGCCCGAAGCGTAGATGCGATTCGAACCAACCAGCACCGGAATGGCATGAGTCTCCCCGCGAGGCCAATCATGCGCCCAGATCTCACTACCGTCAGCGTCTATGCATCTCAGCTTGCCGCCTGCGACGTAGACGTAGCGCCGGCTGCCGTTCATGTCCACGGCGAGAGGCGAGTTGTAGCCCGGGCCACGAGCCTCGCCGGTCGTCCAGAGGACCTCACCGGTCGAGGCATCGAGTGCCGCGTAGGACTTGCCTTCCGGGCCGCCTCCTTCGACAATGACTTTGCCACCGTCGACCAGCGCCGATGTCGAAAAGCCCCAACTTGGCAGCGAACTTCCGAAGGTCTCCTGCAGGTTCAAACCCCAGTGCTTGCTTCCGGTCTTGGCGTTCAACGCCGCCAGATCGCCGCGCGATCCGAGCACGAATAGCGAGTCGCCGACCACGGTAGGCGTTGATCGCGGACCGTTGCCGAATTCGGTGTCCAGGTTTTCGCCGATCGGCGACCGCCAGATCTCGGCACCGGTGGCCGCGTCGAAAGCGGCGGCGAATTCGATCCGCTTGTCGCTCGCGGGGTCTTTACCTTCGGCTTCCGGTCCGGCGTACATCGTATAGACGCGTTCGCCGACGACCGAGGCCGCTGAATAGCCCTCGCCGATCGGGATCCTCCAGAGTTCGGGCGGACCGGAGTCGGGCCACTCCGCAATCAATCCGTCTTCGCTCGAGACCCCGTCACGGTCCACGCCGCGAAACTGCGGCCAGTCTTCCGCGTGGGAGCCCGGGGAAAGAAACAATATGGCCAGGGTCGCGGCGAGTGGGCTGATAAACGCCCGTATGGTCAAGCTCCGCATTCTTTGTCCTCCTCGATCATGTTTCTGATATCGATGGATACGCAGGGGCGCATCCCGGGTTTTTGGAGCGAACCGCGAACCGGTGCGGTCACATTCGCGACCGTCCTTGGTCGCGGGCCGGAAGAAGAGCGATTCAGCCGGCGGCGCTGGCTCGCACGGGCTGCCGGGCGCGGCCGCCAAGCCAGGCACCGGCACCCCCGATCAGCGCAATCACCCAGTTGTACCAGGCGGGTTGCCGGGCGTGCGAGCCAGCCTCGAGAAAACTCAGATGATGCCCGCCAGGTCTACGACCACCATGACGATGTAACCGGCGACGGCGGCCAGGATGTTTCTCAACACGGCTGGTTGTGGCTTCCGCCCGATTGCTTTAGCGGCGTGGCCGGGCCTCGTTGACGTTGAGTTTGCGGCCGCCCATGTCGGTCTGGTCGAGCGCCGAGATCGCCTCTTCGGCGCCGCTTTCCATTTCCACGAAGCCGAAACCGCGAGGGCGCCCGGTTTCACGGTCGCTGATCAGATTGACCGAGGTGACCTCGCCGAACTCCGCGAACATCGTTCGCAGTTCGTCCTCGCTGGCGCTAAAGGGAAGATTGCCTACATAGATCCTCTTCGACATGTCTCGGTTCTCCTAACTCGGCTTGTGACTGGAAAAGACTGTGGTGGGTCTTGGGCTGATCAACGGAGTCTACCGGAAATTCGCTCGACGGGTCAGCTTTCGCTGCAGCTGAAGCTCTAGCTAGCGCGCGAGCCGGCAAGAGCGCGAAGGACGGGGCCGTTACCGACATCCAACATGAGGAGGCCGACGGCCGAGTTCCTCCGTATTGTCTTTGTAGGGAGGGCACGCTTCGTTTCCGGCAAGGGTTTTGCTTGATAGAGACGCCGGAGTCGGCGGCCGCCCCTTTTGGACTAGGAATGGAGAGGTGAGAACTTGCTAGAGGTTTTTAGAGATCGACGCCCGCTCTCCCAGATTGGTGGACTCCGCGCGTACTTGCGCCAGATCGCGTGGTCGTTGTGGTGGCGCTTGGAGCTGAGGCGTCGGAGTCGAGAGAAGACGCTGAACGCCTGAGCCTCGGTGTCTCCTGCGGGAGGCTCCCGGCGACACCCGAACGGGACGCCTACCCGAGGGTCGCTTGAGAGCATCGGTCGTCGGGTGAAGGACTTCTCACGGCTAGCCGACTTCTAGAGTCGCCTTGCGGCCGTCGAGGTTGCGGACCTTGACGCGGGCTCCGGGTTCAACGAACAAGCGCCGCTCGAAACCGCTGCGGACTCTTTCCCCCAGAAGCGCCGCTCGGGGCCGCACCCGAACGCGGGCGAGGGCGTCCACGTCGGCCAGCCGGAGGGTCACCTTGGACGGGCTTCGACGTCGGATACTCAGGCGTGGTCCCTCGTAGACCGGAACCCCGGGGAACAGGACCGTGCCGATCTCTTCGAGATGAGCAAAGCGGTAGTGCCCGATTCGCACGCCTCCGAACTCCGGTCCGTTGCGAGCCGTGGGAAGGCACGTCGTGCCCTCGGCCCAGCCGTTGGCGGTACCGAGGACCACGACATCCGATAGAGCGCTGCGACGGAGAGCTCTGAGGGTGGCTCGCAACTCGTCTCGACTCTGGGCCAGGAGCCGCACCGGGGCCTGCCCATCCGAGCCCAGAGCCAGCTGGAAGTCGGTGTCGTCGTACTGGAGGGAAGCCGCCGGGTAGAAATCGAAACCACGACTCGCCCAGTATCCGAACTCGCGTTCGAGCTCGGGCAGTAGCTCGGCCATCTCGCGGCGGTCGCCGGGCTTGACGATGCCGGGAACGGCGGAGACGAAGCCCGTGACTCCGCGCATGTGAGGGGGCTCTTTGCGTCCTCCGAGGACGTCTCCGAGAACATACAGGCCGCGATCGTCGGCCTCGGCGAAGGCGCTCTCGGCGTTGACGATGCCGCCATGCACCGCCCAGACGTAGAGCACGGGTCGGCCCGCCAGCTGCCAGTACTTCGGTCGGCGGAAGTAGCGCTCCAGGTAATCCAGGTCGGAGCGCCACATCGCGAGGAGCTCGGGGCTGGAAAAGTCGAACGGGATCGCCTGGCCCAGACCCCGCTGTTTCACGGCCAGCACCGGGTCGTAGAAGACGCACCACTTCGCCCGTCTGCCGTGCCG
Source organism: Thermoanaerobaculia bacterium (assembly GCA_945787635.1). Taxonomy (GTDB): domain Bacteria; phylum Acidobacteriota; class Thermoanaerobaculia; order Multivoradales; family JAHEKO01; genus CALZIK01. The sequence goes on from CALZIK010000033.1 coordinate 56,579, forward strand.
TTCGAAGAGGGCAAGCCACGGGCCGAGGTTGCGGTCGATCTCGTCGCCGGGGCGGATCCATTCCTGGCTCACGACCAGCCCTGTGCCGCCGCGCCCCGTGTACCGCAGCAACCATTGAAGCTCCTGGCTCTTGGCGGTTGCGTCGGAGCTGCCGGTGCGGCCTAGAAGTGGCTCTACCGGGATCATGGGCCGGCCGTTCAGCACGTAGTTGGCGTAGCCCGGCGGTCCCGAGAACCACAGATTGTCCTGGACGACGACACGCATGGACTCCTCGATAATAGCGGGTGCCATCGGTCAGCCACGCTGCGCTAGGCTCGGCTCGACTCATGGCTCGCCGCATCCCCGTTTTCGCGCTGGCTCTGCTGGTTGCCGCCGGACTGACCGTCATGCTTTTTCGAAGCTTTACCGACAGCATGCTGTTCTACCCCGAGCGAGGCCAGTGGAGAACGCCGGCCGACGTGGGTTTGCCGTTCGAAGAAGCCTGGCTCGATGCGGCCGGAACGCGGATCCAAGCCTGGTGGGTGGCGGGTGAGTCGAGCGGCCCGGTGATCGTCATGTTCCACGGCAATGGCGGCACGATCGCCGACCGGCTCGAAAATGTCGCCGAGATTGTCGATAGGTTCGACGCCAGCGTGTTGCAGGTCGAATATCCGGGGTACGGAGATTCGGGCGGAAGACCGTCGGAGGAATCGCTGTTCGCCGCGGGCGAGGCCGGTGTGCGGGAAGGAAGGCGCCGGGCCCGTGAACGACCGTTGGTGGTTTTCGGGCGGTCGCTCGGCGGAGCCGTGGCACTCGAAGCCGCGGCACGTGTGCCGGTGGACGGCATCGTCATCGAGTCCAGCTTTACGACTCTCGCCGATATGGCGGCGTCCACCGGAATCCCCCTGGCTCGGTATCTGGCCGCCTACGACTTCGCCTCGATCGCCACGATCCGCAGTCTCGAGGCACCGCTACTGGTCGTGCATGGAGACCGCGACGAGGTGGTTCCGCTCGCAATGGGGAAGCGGTTGTCCGATGCAGCAGTGTCCGCGAGGGTCAAACACTTCCATGTCGTCTCCGGCGGCTCGCACAACGACACCTGGCGGGTCGGTGGGGAGGACTACTGGCGCGCGTGGCGAGATCTGCTTGCCGCCTCGACCGAATCGGCCGGGGCCGGCGCCAGCAAACCTTGAGGCGAACGAGCCGGGCTACTGGAGATAGCCGAGGGCCTTGAGCTGCTCGCGGGTGACTTCGTCCATCTCCCGGGGTTCGGCGTTGGTGCCCTCGTCCACCTGGACCTCGAAAGGCGCTTCGTCCCACCACGCGCGCAGCACATTGCGCAGCCGGCGGAACTCGGCCGGAAACGACTCGGCGACGTTCTCGAGCTCGTCCGGGTCGTTTTCGAGGTCGTACAGGATCCACGGCACATCCGGACCGCCGATCCAACGTTGATCGGCCGGAACGGTGGCGTTGGTGAGCTTGAATCGGCGATCTCGAACGATCTTGAGCCACTGTCGATTCTCGCCGTAGCCTGCCTCGGTAAACGCGTACTTCGGTTCTTCGGTCGGTGCGTCCCCGGGCGGCCATAGACGTGGCGACAGCGACCGGCCCTGCATCCACCGGCCATCGTCGAGATCGACTCCCGCCGCTTCGAGGAGCGTCGGCGCGAGGTCGATGAGCTCGACCGGCTCCGAGTCGACGCCGGGCGGAACGACGCCCGGAAAGTGCACGATAAACGGTACCCGCACGCAGGTCTGAAAGCCGAAACGCCCGTGGTCGAAATAGTAATAGTGCTCGCCCAGGGATTCCCCGTGGTCTGACGTGAAGACGGTGAGTGTGTTGTCGAGCAGCCCATTGCCGTCCATCGCCTCGAGGAGCGAGCCGATCTGGTGATCCGTGTAGGCGATCTCGGCGTCATAGCGCGCGACATAGAAGGCGAGCTCATCGCGTCCGTCGAGAACCTGCGAGGCCCCGATGGCGGTCATCTGCTGACGGTCGCGGTCGGCTCGAATCGCGATTCTGGGCTCTGGTGTGAACCACTCGTCGTCTTGGAAGCGGTCACTCCAGGGCTCGGGTGGGGTGTAGGGGGCGTGTGGATCGAGGTAGTGGATCCAGAGGAAATAGGGCTTCGATCCGTCCAGTCCATCGATGATGGCGCGGGCCAGCTCGTTGACGGTCTCGGCGGTGGTCGAATCGCCGCCGGGTGTCGGCGGGGGAGACTTCCAACTTTCGAGATAGGTATCGAAGCCCTGGCCGAATCCGAACTCGCTGCCGACCGCGCCGTTAGACACCACGGCGTGCGTTTCGTAGCCGCGATCCTTGAGCTCCTCGGCAAGCATGCGGAACTTCTCGGGCATCGGGATGCCGACCTTGCGCACGATGCCGTTGTCTTTCGGGTAGGTCGCGGTGAACATCGAGGCGAACGACGGACCGGTCTTCGGCCACTGGACCGAGGGGTTCTCGAATCGCAGTCCTTCCGCAGCGAGCCGGTCGACCACCGGCGACGTCACGCGTGGATAGCCGTAGCTCGACAGGTGATCGGCCCGTAGGGTGTCTACGGTAATCAGGAGAATGTTGGGGCGCTCGGGAAACGGCGACCGCGAGCACGCGATCAGGCCGAGTAGGAGGACAGTGAGCGGCGCGAGCCGCCATCGAGGAAGCATGGGCATGAAACCTGGGGGATGAGTCAATGAGAAATGCCGAGGAGCGTACGCGGGCCGGAGGACGGCGCCTCGCCGGCGGATCCTAGCAAGGTTCCCCCGCCGGACGGGACCTTAGCGGGGCTCGATCGGCTCGGCCGACTGGATCCGCCGGAGGGTCTGCGCGTCGATGCGCCCGCCGCCCGGAGCCGGCGGGGCAGCCGGGCTGTCGATGAAAGGTCGTCCGGGTGGTGGTTCGGTCACCGCGGGTCTCGCGCTCCGCTTTGGGGAGGGCGACCGGCTCTGCTTGCGAAACAGACGGGGCAGTGCCCGCGCCGCGACCCAGATCACGGCCACGATGAGCCACACCCATTCGCTCAGCTCGCTCAGTTCGCTCATAGGCGAACTATATCGCCCAGCTCCCGCCTGCCGGGCTCCTCGAGCGGCTCACCGGCTTGGCGGACCGTCTGTCGGCGAGGCTGCGCGGCGGATTCGAATCCGGCTCAGAGACCCTGGGCTTTGAACCAGTCGACGACCTGGGCGATCGAGCCGAAGCCGCCCTGGTGAATCGCGCCACGCCCCGGGCGATAGAACTCGCCATGGTACGTCCCACCGGTGTCGCGCCGGATCGAGGTCGGACCGCCGGAGGGGTTCATGTTGCCGTACCAGACGAGCGCCTGCTGGTCGCGCTCGCTCAATCCGGCGCCGGCGGGCAGTCCGCCCATCTTGTTTTCGTAATTGCTCACCGCAGCGGCGATCGTATTGCCGTAACCCACCGTGTTCGGGTTGACGCCGCCCGGTCCGTTGCCGAGCTGGGTTCTGGGTCCGATGACCGTCCAGATGGTCGGGTTGTTTCCCTTGAACCGCCAGAGTTGTGTCTTGGTCGATTGAATGAGCAGCGAGGAGGCGGCCAGTTGGTCGGCCGCGGAGAGAGGCCCACTGGTGGGTCCGGGATCCGGATCGGGGTCGGGATTCGGGTTGGGATTCGGGTTCGGGTTCGGGTTCGGATCGGGATCCGGACATTGCGGCGGAGGAGGCGGCGGCTCGGGTTCCGGGAAAAGATCCTCGAGCGTGATGTCCGAGGCCACGAAGCCTGCGAACTGGGCCATGTCGTCCTCGCTCTTGGTGCGCCGCCGCAATCGCGGCATATCGGCGAAGGTCGTCTCGAAGGCGACGCCGTCGCCCGGCCTCAGCTTCGGCGCTTTCTTGCACAGAGTGAGCTCGTTTTTCTTGACCCGCCCGTTGAGCTTCATCTTGGTCACGTCGCCGTTGCGGTGGAGGACGGTGACGTCGGTCTTGATCTGGCCCTGGTCGCCCTTCTTGGTGGTGTTCGAGTAGAAGACGCAGATCTTGGCGTCGGTGAGGCGAACGGGCACGAAAACGCCACCGGTGATCTCGGTCGGGTGGACCTGCTCCGCCTTGCTGGCCTGGAAGACCGAATCGGTGACCAGCAGGGTCCCCGCAAAGGCGTTCGACGCAAGGCCCACGAAGGCCATGAGGGAGCAAATAGCGATGACAATTGATTTCTTCATGCCGAGCCTCCGGAGGGGGTGAGGGGCCGAGTGTACCGGATCCCAGAATTACCCAGAAAGCGGCTCTCGGCTGTGGCGTATTTCACTCGCTCTCGGCCGGCCGTGCTCGGTCCTGACTCGGGCCGTGCTCAGGCACACCAGCGGGGTCCGCGAGCCGCGCAGCGGGAGCGGGCTCGCTACCGATCCAGGACGACGGTTCGGACCGAAAGCCCGGCGCCTTCGACCGCGACCTCGACGTCCTCGAGCTCTTTTGCGGTGAGAGTTGCGGAGGTCGAGAAGGCGAGCAGGTACTGGTTGCGTAGCTCTGCGTTGATGGCGGCATAGACGGCGCCGAGCTCGCCCATGTCGGCGATCGAGAAGAGGCGGCCTCCGGTCGCTTTGCTGAAGCTTTCGAGAAAGGCATCTGCTGGAGGCGCTTTCTTCGGCTTGTCGCTCATCCAGGCGCCGGGCATGCGGTTGTAAGCGTCGCTGATCGCGATCACGTAGACCGGCACTCCCAGGCGGCGAGCCTCCTCGAGGCAGCGCTTGGTGCTGAATTTGCTGCCGTAGTCGCGACCGTCGGTCAGGAGCACCAGGGCTCGCCGACCCGGTTCGTTCTCGAACTGGCTGAGGGAGTAGATGATCGCGTCGTAGATCGCGGTGTTGCCGCCAACCTGCATGCGGCCGAGCGCGGGGAGCAGAATTCCAATGTCGCCGGTAAGGCTCTGTGCCAGCCGGGGGTGCGTGTCGAAATCGACCAGGAAAGCGCGGTCGTCGCGGAGGACCGTCTGTGAGATGAAGCTGGCCGCGGCTCGTCTGGTGTCTTCCATCAGGAAGTCCATGCTTCCGGAGCTGTCGATGATCAGTCCCAGCACCAGCGGGACCTCCTCGGCGAGGGCGAAGCGCTCGATCGGCACCTCACGGCGACCTCGCCGCAACCGGAAGTAGGCTTCGGTGAGATCGGGCACCGGTCGCCCCTCCCGATCGTTGACCACGGCGTAGACCTCGACCAGGTTGACCTCGATCCTCTCGCTCGCGACCTGCTCAGAAAGAAGGCGGGCGTCCTCGAGCGAAGCGCCGCTGGCGAGGTGGGCGACGACGCGGACGAAATCCGAGGGTCCGACTCTCCCCTCGATGACCGCCTCGACCAGGTTGCCGACCCGCGCTTCGGCGATCGTGGCCACCAGTGAATCGTTCTGGTAGATCTCGATCCTCTCGAGAGTCTCGGCCGGCGGTACCGAGACCTCGGCGATCACCGTGGTCGTTCCCTCTCCGGATTGGGTGTGGTCGAGACTTCGTATGCGAACCGCGAAGGGCTGCTCCTCGAGGTTGACGGTGATCTGGTCAGCTCCCAAGACGACGCCTTGATGGCCGAGCGCTTCAACGCGCACCACCCGGGCGCGAGGCTCGCGTCCGAGATCGAGCGTCGCGCCGAACGGAGCTCGTTCGTCGGTCTCGATCCGCTCGCCGTCGAGATAGAAAACCGCCGAGCGCACGCCCTCGAGGCTGACGACGGTTCGAAAGCGTACCCGGCCCACAGCGGGTCGATCGGAAGGCGGGACCAATTGGATGACTTCGCCGCGGCCTGCTGCAGACGGCTCCGACGGTGCCTGAGCGCCAGCGGGCACGCGCGGGGTTCTCGGCTCGTACGGCGTCGGCAGCGGTATTCGGGCGGTGGGCGGCCTGACAGAGGCGCCCGCACGGACCGCGCCGGTGTCCTCATCGGCCAACGTCACGAGATCGGCGGCGGGTGAGGGCAGCTCGTCGGTGAGATCGACCAGCACCGCGCCCCAGCTCCCGGTGGCGAGATCCTCGACGGCGAGGGCCGCATCCTGGAAGTCGTCGGGGACCGCGATCGTCGCGAGATACACCCAACCAGCCCCCGCCCGGTCGGCGGGCCACTCGACGGTCCGGGTGTAGGTCAAGGCCTCGGCGTCAACCGCCGGAGCGAGCAGAGTGATCGTCCAGCGGGAGCCGGCTGACGGCAGGTCAGCCCGTGGAACCTGGACCGACAGCCCGGCTTCCGCTCCGTCGCTGAGAGCCAGAGACCCCCGCACCTCGAGGGCTCCACTCTCGAGCTCGCCCGACTCGAGAAGTCGGCTCGTCCGGATCAGATTTCTTCCGTGCGCCGCGGTGGCCTCCAGGTCGAGAGCTGCTGCCGGAAGCGCCAGACTCGACGCCAGCGCCATCGCTCCTAGCCTGCGACGGAATGGCTTCATCGCGGCAGAATTCTCGCGCGGTCGAGAAGCAGGTATCGGTGATTGTCGTGCGTGAGCCGCAGGTAGCTTCCGTCCGAGCCTTCGACCCCGCCATCAACCTCCTCGCGACCGACGAGCTCCACCGAGTCGCCGACACCCACCCGCTCGAGCTCCTTGAGGACCGGGCGGCTCCGCGGCACGAGATGGAGAACCACGAGCGTTCCCTCGGGCCGTTGCTTCGCCGTCCAGTAGAAATTGCCGCCGCCCGAGTCTCCGATCTTCACCAGGCCGGGATCGCTGTAATCGCCGGTGGTCACGATGGCGTGGTGGGTGAAGAACGGCGCGGACTTGTACTTGGCGCGCTCGATCAGCCGGACGTCGCCGGCATGCGTGACCTCGGGATCCCACGCCGCCTCGTAACGCACCGCCTTGTATTGAATGTAGCCGTTCTCGGCGGCCACGATGGTGTTCGCCACGACGCGGCCTGCGGACGGCCAGCGCAGATAGAGAAACGCCGCAGCGACGGCGAGTAGCAGGACGACACGGCGGAGGTTCACGAATCGCTCACGCCGCCGGATCGCCTGGCGGGCAGCCTCAGAAGCCCCATGTCGCCCCCACGGAAATCGTCTCGAAGGTGTCTGCCACTCGCGCGATCTCGGCAAACGCGCCGATCGGACCGGCGATAGCGAAACGGATACCCGCGCCGTAGACCAGTTCCTCGTCGTCCACAGAGGCCAGCTTGAAATCGCTGAAGGCCTCGGAAACGTCGCTATCCCAGGAGGCAATTCCCAGACGACCATAAAGGAAGACGTTCTCGCTGAGCGGCCAATGCGGCAGGATCGAGATCGTGACCGCGGAGGAGTCCGCTTTTGCCGGCGCTACCAAGGCGGTGCACAGCACGTCGGGAGTGCAGATCGTGTCCTCCCGGGCCGTTCCGAAGTCGTGATAGACACCCTCGATCGCGAGATGCCGGCTGATGTGGAAGCCGACGCCCAGGCTCCAGCCCTCGTCCTCGTCGGAAATAAGGCGTTGAAACTCGGCGCTCACGTCGAGATCGGTGGATGCGTTGGCAATCGCGCCGCTGACGTAGAAGGGCCCGGAGGCCTCGGCGGGCAGCGAGGTGAGCAAGGCTCCCAGGACGAGCGCCGGCCAGACAAGGGTTCGTCTCATATCCCGTTCTCCATCGGATGCCGGTGGTGGATTCCCCGGTGGCGCTCTTCGAAAGCACGCCCCGTGCCATCCACGCCGGCGGCCTCCGTGACGCGTACGGAGCCGCCTGGCGGAAAGATCAGCGATCGCCGCGCTTTTTCGAGGTAATGGCCGGATGGTGCCCTCGGCTGTCGGGGTGGCCGGATGATGTCGCGGCGGTATTCGCGATCGGGCCGGATCCTTCGCCCAGGATCTCGATTTCGCCGGCTTCGACCAGTTTCTTGAATGATTCACGCTCGGCGTCGGGCGTGGCGACCTGACCTTCTCTGCCGGGTCCAAGATGAAGCACGCGGCCCCGGGACAGATGGATCTTGATCGGCCTGCGCGTCTTGTTTCGGATCGATTTCATAGGCAATCACCGTCCTTTCGTAGCGCATTCTACTCCTCGGCCGCATTCCCGAGACGGGCTGGTGGCCTCGGGTACCTTTTCGCGATGGGCAACGTTCGTCGCTACAATACGCGCCGAAGATGGTTTTGCGGACTCTCGTTCCATTGCTCTTGGGCCTCGCCGGTGTTGCGACGCCGGCACTAGGGCAAACAGGCGCAGGGCAGACCTTGGCCGAGGAGGCCGCCAGCGGCGCCCGGCGGGTGACTCGAGCGGTTCGACTGGAAGCGGCCCCCACGGTCGACGGCGTGGTGTTGGGCGAAGAGCTCTGGTCGGGGCTTCCGGCCGCGACGGATTTCAGGCAGAACACTCCCAACGAAGGTCTTCCCGCATCGGAAGCCACCGAGGTCTACATCGGTTTCACCGACGACACGCTCTACCTTGCGGTGGTTTGTCATGATCGAGACCCGTCCGGAATCATCGTTTCCGACAGTCGCCGCGACGCCTCGCTGGGCGACACGGACAGCTTTCAGGTCATCTTCGATACCTACCTGGACGGTCAGAGCGGGTTCGTCTTTGGAACCAATCCCGCCGGAATCGAGTTCGACGGGCAGGTTACCGGCGCGGTGGTCGGTGGCATGAGCGCCGGCAACACCTTCAACGGCAACTGGGACTCCGCCTGGGACGTTGCGACGAAGATCACGGAGACCGGCTGGAGCGCAGAGTTCGCTATCCCGTTTCGCTCGCTACGCTTCCCGAGTGGCGCCGACACGACCTGGGGAGTCAACTTTCAGCGCAACATACGAAGGCGGAACGAGTCGGCCTACTGGGCGCCGCTCGGCCGGCAGTTCAACCTCTACTGGGTTTCCGAAGCGGGCCGCCTCGAAGGCGTGGAATCGCCGGCATCGCGCAACCTTCAGCTGACGCCGTTCGTGCTTGCCGACGGACGGCGCCGGGCGCAGCCCGCGGCGGGAGGCTTCGAGGCCGAGTCCACCTCCGACGGCGACGGCGGTTTCGATCTCAAGTACGGGGTCACGCCGAGCCTCACGTTGGATGCCACAGTCAACACCGACTTTGCCCAGGTCGAGGCCGACGAGCAGCAGATCAACCTCGACCGGTTCAATCTCTTCTTTCCGGAGAAGCGGCCGTTCTTCCTGGAGAACGCGGGGCTCTTCTCGGTCGGCGTGCCGGAGGAGCTGCAGCTCTTCTTCAGCCGCCGAATCGGGCTCGGGCCCAGAGGCGTGGAGATCCCGATCGAAGCGGGACTCAGGCTCTCCGGCAAGCTCGGACGAAGCAACCTCGGCCTGCTCGCGATGCGCGCTGAAGAGTCCGATGAGGCGCCGCGTAATGATTTCACCGTCGCTCGCTTCAGCCGCGACCTTCCCAACCGATCGTCGATCGGCGCGATGTTTGTCGGTCGTGACGGAGGAGGAGCCGGCGCGGAGCCGAACGACAGCAATCGGGCCTTCGGCGTAGACGGCCAGTGGGGAATCGGGCAGTACGGCCAGATTCTGGGCTTCGCCGCCAAGACCGACACTCCCGGTATCGAGCGCGACGATCACGCGTTTCGTCTCGGGGGTCGCTATGACTCGGAAACCTGGGCGGCGTCTGTCAACTACACGGAGGTTGGCCAAGGCTTCAACCCGGAGGTGGGATTCCTCCAGCGACGCGGCTACCGGAAGCCGGACTTCTTCGCCCTCTACCGGATCCGGCCGGAAAAGCTGTGGGGTCTTCACGAGCTACGCCCGCACGTTTCGTACTCGGCTTTCTGGGACTTCGACGGCTTCCAGGAGACCGGGTTCCTGCACCTCGACAACCACTGGGAGTGGAAGAACGGCTACGAGTTTCACACCGGGGTCAACTTCAGGCACGAGGGTGTCAAGGAAGCGTTCGAGATCTTTCCCGGCATCGTGGTTCCGGCCGAGACCTACGAAGACGAGGAAGTGCAGCTCGTCTTTCAGACCAACGAGGCCGCGCCGGTTGCGTTCGAGACGCGGGTCGTGGTGGGCGGGTTCTTCGGCGGTGATCGGGTGAGGCTGGCCCCCGAGCTGTCTTTCCGAATCGGCGACGCATTCAACGGCGAGCTGGAGTGGGACTACAACGACATCGACCTTCCCGGCGGCGCGTTCTCCACGCATCTCGGACGCCTGCGGGTCAACTACTCGTTCACTCCCCGAATCCTCCTTCAGGCCCTCGTGCAGTACAACGATCGCGCGGACGCCTGGGCGACGAATTTCCGGTTCGCCTGGCTCAAGCGGGCCAATACCGGTCTTCACGTCGTCTACGACGAGATTCGGGACATCGGCAGCGTGGGCACGGGCATTCCCGACCGTAGCCTGATCGTCAAGTACAGCCGGCTGATCGACCTTCTGCGCTAGGGACGAGCGGGTTAGGTCCGGTCCGCGGGTCGGCAGCTACTTGGTCAGGAACAAACGGCGGTACCAAGGCACGCCCTGCTCTTTGAGCCGCTGCCGGGCTTCACGGCGGTGCTGCTTGTCTTCCAGGCGGGCGAGCTTCTCGAGGAACTTCGCGCCCTCACGCTGATGGCAGTCCTTGTACTTCGAGCCGCTGCCGCAGGGGCAAGGATCGTTGCGCCCGATCTTGGTCGTGTGGCGCGGCAGCGGATTGCTGGAGAATCCGGGCCAGACGACTTTGCTGTGCTGTTTTCGACCTCGGGTTGTCATACGGGCATTGTAGACCAGGAGCTCGCTGACTAGCGCTTCGAGGCAACCGCCGGCTCGAGCCTGGCCGCAGAAGTGATCTTGATCTGGTTCGGCAGGTGCAGCCCTTCGAGCCAGACGATGCGCTGCCGGGAGAGCTCTTCGTCGAGGCGCCGGGCCGCCTTCAGGAGTCGCGGGAAGCTGGTTATTTCTTCGCCGTCGCCCCATTCCCGCCAACCTGCCTGGGACGACTCGCCGACGCGCCAAACGAAGAGCGGCACCTGGATCGAGGTGAGGTAGCTTCGCACCTGCGCTACGCTCTGTCGGCTCTGGTCGGTCTCTTCTTCTGCCAGGACGAGCAGCACTCCTCGCCTGCGGTTGGCATTGGCTGCCTGCAACGCCGCCACGGCGACGGCGTCGGCGAGCCTGAGCTCAGGCGCCAGACCGGGTAATCCGACGTCCTGCCGGAGCGCCCAGTACATACCGCCATGTTCGCTGGTGATCTCGGGAGACAGAGCGAACAACCTCATGGCGACGGTATTACCTCTCTGGACACGCGCTCGTGGCACCAGGATTCTCAGGCGTTGTCCGTCGTCGAAGGCCATGATCTGGCGCAGCCTGTCGGTGGCACTTGCCTCAGCCATGTTGGCGATGTTTCCCAGCGAGCCCACGCCGGCAACCCCGGGGCTTCCCGAGCCGCCGGAAACCAAACCCTGGCGGCTTGCCCCTTCGAGCGACGCGACCGCGGCGCCGACGCCCGGGCCACGAACCAGCACGAGGTCGAGCCTTCCCTTCTCGAAGGCCGAGACCCGAGGTGCCATCCCCTCCACCGTGAACCAGCCAGCCATTTGTTCGGAATCGGCGCTCTTGGCGTTGCCCCGCGCCACGACCGGGAGAGCGGTGAGATCGACCTGCGACTGGTCGAGGTAGAGGCCGCCGAAGACGGCCTGTGCCTGCGCGCTCACCTCCGGAGAGAAGTCGAGCTCGACCTGAATGAAGTGGAAGCCAGATTCGTCGTGGGGCGGAATCGGAATTCGCCGCGGATCGTCAGTCGGGAGTGGCAAGCCGTCGAGCCACGCCCGTGTGTGCAGGGGGTTCTTCGGGCCGGAGCTCTCCCAGGTCAGTCCGGCTGCGACGACTTGGCCCTCGGCATCGCGCTCGAGCACGATGCGCGCTTCGGCTGGCGGCCGCGGCACGTTCAGCCGTTGGTTCACGCGCGCGAGCTCCCGGCCGTCCGCGTCGTAGGCGACGGCCTCCAGGAGCTGCGGCTCGAGATCGGCCCCGAGGTCGAGCTCGATCACCCAGGGGGCGTCGACATCGACCGCCACCTGGTCTCCGTTGAGGAGCAGTCGGACCTCGGCGACGTCGTCGCTCGCCGCGAGCTCGACCACCTGGGGCCCCGCGGCCAGGCCGAGAAGGAGGGTGATGAACTCGATCACTGAGTCATCCTACGGCCTTGCGGCCCATTGGGATCGGTGACAACTATCAGAACTGCAGGTGCTTGACGGTCAGCCCCTTGTTGACGAGCTGCAGGAGCGAATCGATGCCGATCTGGAGGTGGTGGTCCACGAAGGACTCGGTGACCGCGCGGTCGCTCGCTTCGGTCTTGACGCCTTCAGGGATCATCGGCTGGTCGGAGACCAGGAGCAGCGCGCCTGCGGGGACTCCGTTGGCGAAGGCGACCGTGAACACGGTTGCGGTCTCCATGTCGATCGCCATGGCTCGTATCTCACGCAGGTACTTCCTGAACTTGGCGTCGTGCTCCCAAACCCTTCGATTGGTCGAGTAGACGGTGCCGGTCCAGTAGTCCAGGTTATGGTCGCGGATCGTGGTCGAGATCGCCTTCTGCAGGGCGAACGCGGGAAGCGCGGGGACCTCCGGGGGCAGGTAGTCGTTCGAGGTGCCCTCGCCGCGGACGGCCGCGATCGGCAAGATCAAGTCACCGATCTTGTTCTTGCGCTTCAAGCCACCGCATTTGCCCAGGAACAGGCAGGCCTTGGGTCGGAGCGCCGTGAGCAGATCGAGGATGGTCGCGGCGTTGGCGCTGCCCATCCCGAAATTGATGATCGAGATGCCTTGCGCGGTCGCGTTGGGCATTGGCCGATCCTCGCCGCGAATCTCGACGTCGTGGAGCTTCGCGAACTTGTCGACGTAGTTGCCGAAGTTGGTGAGCAGAACGTACTTGCCGAACTGGGACACCGGTGTCCCGGTGTAGCGGGGTAGCCAGTTCTCGACGATGTCGGATTTGGTCAGCACTGTCTCGGTGAGTATTTCACGGTGCCCGACTCCGGCCGGGCGCCCATATTTCGGTGGCTCGGCGCCTGGCTCCAAAGAGCTCGCGGAATCGTCCCGAGGACCCCTTACGTCAGGAGTCCTGTGGCAGAAGCCCGTGGGTGCCCAGGATCTCGGCGGTTCGACGATGGGTCGCGTGGACCGGACCGTCGGTCGAGACCGCTTCGAAGAAACTCCGGTGTCCCGCGTCAGGCTTCTCCCATTCTCGCCGTTGCTGCTCCATGATCTCGACCCTGCCGTCCGAGCGCGTGTCGTGGAGCTGGCGGGTCGCCAGTCTGCGCCGCTGTTCCTCGGGCCGGCAAACGGTCTCCAGGAACAGGAGGCGCGCGCCCGCGCGCTCGGCGAGGTCGATCACCGGCAGACGATCGGATCGAGCCTTGAATGCGCCATCGATCACCACGGGAAAGCCCGCGTGCAGGAGATTCTCGGCCCGATCGCAGACCTCCGAGTACGTGCGGCGGCTCATCTCGGGCGAATACAGCCCCGCGTTGTAGGGCACATAGACCCGGGTGCTTTCGCCAACGCCCGAGATCTGCTTGCGGACCGCGTCGGTCGAGAGCAAGTGCCACCCGAACGTCTCGCGCAGATGACGAGCGATCATGGTCTTGCCCGTGCCCATGAGCCCGTAGACGACCAGGAGAGGCGGTTGAGCGCGGCCCGCCGCGTAGCGATAGGCCAGACCGAAGTAATGGCGCGCGAGGTTGCGCTGGGCCCGGCGCGCTGGGGCTTCGAGCGCGGGATCGACGGAGGTGAAGCTGTGCACCTTGGCTCGCACGTAGGCTCGGTAGCACTTGTAGAATTCGAGAACCTCGACCAGGTCGGTGTCACCCGAAGCCTCGATGTACCGCTCGATCAGGTGCCGCGCGAGATCGGGTCGGTTGCGAAAATCGAGGTCCATGGCGAGGAACGCGAGGTCCACCGCGACATCGCCGCAACGGAACCGTTCGTTGAACTCGATGCAGTCGAAGATGACGGGGGGATCCAGGAAGAAGATGTTGCCGAGGTGGAGATCGCCATGGCTTTCGCGAATCAAGCCCTGCTCGACCCGCCTCTGAAGCAATTCGGCACGTTCGCGGTAGAACCTGTCGGTCCACTCGCGAATGTGCCGGTAGCGCTCTCTGGAGACGAGCTTGCCGACGTGAGCCGCGGTCTGGGCGAAGTTCTCGTCGGTGTTGAATCTGACCGCCTCGAGGGTTCCGTACCGGTCGATACCCTCGCCGGTCCGCGATCTCCGGTAAAAAGGCACCAGGAGGGTCACCAGCTGGTCGATGTGGCGCTCGCTGAGCTCGCCGCGCCGCAAGACCTCGGTGCCGAGAAGCTCGCCGTCGAGCTGGTCCATGACGACCAGCCAGTCGACGATTTCGGCTCGGGTCTCAGAGGCCTCTCCGAGTCGCAGGCGGTCGCCATCGCGAACGATGGGTATGACTCCAAGATAGACGTCGGGCGCGAGCCGGCGGTTGAGCTTCACTTCCGCGCGGCAGAAGTGCTCGCGCAGCTCGACCGTGGAAAAGTCGAGAAAACCGAAGTTGACCGGTTTCTTGAGCTTGTACGCGCGCTCGCCGGTGAGAAAGATCGAGGAAATGTGCGTCTGCAGAAACTCGACCCTCTCGACTCCGGGTCCGTAGAAGGCCGGCTTCTTCAGAGCGGCGACCAGGTCGGCGTGTTTCATGGGCGCCTCCTTTGCGCAACGCGACCGGGGAGTCCGGGCTCCCTTCCGAGGGTACGGTCCCGGGAGGAAGGCGGGGAATACCCCAACGGGTGGGAGAGGCCGCGCTCTGCACTAGTGGCCTGTAACAACCGAAGCGAAGCTAGATGGCCGAGCCATTCGCCGTCGAGGTCAAGGCGCGCCGACGCGGTAACAGCGGTACCGATGTCGAGGAGGCGCATACGTAGAGATCGGCGACGAGGGCCGGCCAGGTAGTATCGTTTTAGGTGTTACAGGCCGCTAGACTGCGGCGGTGAGGCTGGCAACCAAGTTTCGGAGGATCAAGCGATGAGGAACTCTGTCGTATCGGCGCTTCTGGTGAGCCTTCTGATCGCGGGAGCGGCCGCCGCACCCGGCGCGCCGGCTGTCAACCCTTTAAGCCAGTGGCCCCAGTGGCGCGGCCCCATCGGCACCGGCGTGGCGCCCGACGGCGATCCGCCGTTGACCTGGAGCGAGACCGAGAACCTGCGCTGGAAGGTGACGATTCCGGGGCGTGGACATGCGAGCCCGATTGTCTGGGGCGATCAAGTCTTCGTCCTGACCGCGGTCGAGGTCGACCCCGACGCGGCGCCCGACGCAGCCGAGGATTCAGCAACGACGGATGATCGGCCGCGAGGCACCCAAGCGGAAGGGCCGGTCCAGTTCGTGGTCATGGCCCTGGATCGGGGGTCGGGAAAGATGGTCTGGCAGCGAATCGCGCGAACCGCCGTGCCGCACGAGGGCACCCACCAGACCGCGACCTGGGCCTCGGCCTCGGCGGCGACGGACGGCGAAGTGTTGGTCGCGAGCTTCGGCTCGAACGGAATCTACGCGTACGATCTCGAGGGCGAGCTCTTGTGGGAGAGGGACCTCGGAGACCAGGCGACGCGCAACGCCTTCGGGGAGGGGAGCTCTCCGGTCATTCACGGATCGAAGGTGATCGTCAACTGGGACCATGAGGGAGATTCCTTCGTCGTCGCGCTCGATCGCGATTCGGGCGAGCCTCTCTGGCGGCGGGAGCGCGACGAGCCCACATCGTGGTCCACGCCGTTGGTGGTCGAGGCGGGAGGCCGCGCGCAGGTGATCACCAGCGCCAGCAACCGGGTGCGAGCCTATGACCTCGAGACCGGCGAGGTCGTCTGGCATGTCGGCGGGATGACCCTCAACGTGATTCCGACGCCGTCCTTCGCCGACGGGCTGATCTATCTGATGAGCGGTTTCAGGGGCAACAGCTTGCTGGCGGTTCGGCTCGATGGAGCCGCAGGCGACCTCGACGGCACCGAGCACGTGGTCTGGACGCACGACCGTGATACCTCCTACACGCCCTCGGGCCTCGTCTATGAAGGGACCTACTACTTCGTCAAACGTAACAACGGCATTCTGTCGGCTCTCGACGCCAGGACCGGCGAGGTTCTCTTCGGGCCCGAGCGCCTCGAAGCCATTGACGGTGACGGCGGGATCTACGCTTCCCTGGTCGGCGCGGCCGGCCGGGTCTACATCACCGGGCAGAACGGCACGACTCTGGTCCTGCGGCGGGGTCCGGAGCTCGACATTGTCGCCACCAATCGCCTCGACGACGGCTTCGACGCCTCGCCCGCGATCGCCGGCTCGCAGCTTTTTTTGCGAGGCCGGGAGCATCTCTACTGCTTCGAGGCCGAGGATCGGCCGTCGCAGGCGCCTTCCGACCTGGATGAACCCACGTCGGCGCACAGTCGGGAAAGTGCCACCGGCGAAAACTGAATCAGTTCCGCCAGGCGACGAACCGGCGCGGCAGGAACGCGCCGGTTCTCGCCATGTAGCGGCGGTGAGACTACCCGACGACCGAGATCGGCGGGCGCTCGGTCGCCGTCCTCGATATGCTTCGGCTTGGAGGATTCGCCCATGAGCCAAAGAGCGCGAGCGAGCAGAACGGCCCGAACGACGGCAAGGACTTCGGCGGTCCTTAAACGGGTGCTCTGCGTGGCACTGCTGGTCGGCACGGGTGTCGCCTCGGGCGCTCGGGCCGCGCCCGACTCACCAAGGATCGCCGAGCTCGCGTGGCTTGCCGGCTGCTGGATCGGCGAGGGTGGGGAGGAGTGTTGGCTCGAGCCGCTCGGCGGAACGATGGTGGGAATCAACCGCGGACCCCAGCGGGAAGGGAAGCCACCGGCATTCGAGTTTCTGCGTCTCGTCGAAGACGGCGGCAAGCTCGTCTATCTGGCGAGCCCGTCGGGAAGGCATCCGCCCACGCCGTTCGAGGCGATCGAGGTCGGCGAGCGGCGGGTGGTCTTCGCCAATCCCGACCACGACTTTCCGCAGCGGATCACCTATTGGATCGAGGAGCCCGATGGCCGCGAGAGCCTTCACGCCCGCGTCGAGGCCCGCCAAGACGGCGAGTGGCAGGGGTTCGAGACGACCTGGACCCGGGGGGTCTGGAGCGCCCGGTAGCGTTGGGAGCTTGCTGGCAAACCCTGGCGGGTCGCGCGCCGCAACCCGAAGGGCGCCAGGGTTTGTCAGCAGGCTCCTAGGGCTCGACCACCGGCAAGAGGAGCCGGCTGGGGTGCTCGCTCGAGTGGTGCACGGAGTTCGTCGCCACGACACCCTCGCTCTCGCTCCAGTTGTCGCCGCCGGTGTTGAGGTTCCTGGCGAAGCGGGGGAAGTTCGAGCTCGAGACCTCGAGACGGATGCGGTGCCCCTTCTCAAAGGTGTTGCTGGTGGACATCGAGGAGATCGGGAGCTCGTAGACCCCGCCGGGCTCCATGAAGACCTGCTGGTCGTAGCCCTGGCGGAAGCGCGCGCGCTGGATGGTCTCGTCGATGTTGTACGCGGTGCCGTCAGGAAAGACATCGACCAGCTTGAGCGAAAAATCCGTGTCCCTGGCGCTCGATGATACGTAGAGGGTCGCCTCGACGAAGCCCGAGATCTTCAGAGGCTCATCGAGCGGTTCGCTGGTGTAGACCAGGACGTCGTGGCGGGCTTCGCGCTCCCGTTGATCGAAAACCCCCGCCGTCACCGCGTCTCCGGTGCAGCAGACGCCGCCGCCCAGCGAGATGACCGGGTTCATCGGGTCGTAGGGGAAGGTGTCGGTGGGCGCCGAGGAGTCACCCTCCGCCGCGGGAGCGTCCCGGGAGAGCCTGCCGTCTCCATAGAGGCTGTTCGCCTTGCCGCCGCTTCCCAGATACCAGATCTGTTTTCGGGCGGCCGGAGGCGGCCACGCGTCCGCGGTCTCCCAACGATTGGCGCCCATGGTGAAGTACCTGACCTTCGGCTTTTTCTTGAACGCGGCTTTGTCGCCCTTCAGGAACCGGTCGAAGAACTCGAGAATCATCTCGGTGTACGGCAGTCGCGCGTCGCCGAAATCCCGCTCGCCGACAACGGTCTTTTCCTTCGCTCGCCAGAAACCGCAGTGGGTAACCGGGGCCACGACCATGTACTGGTTGTTTCGGGCCTCTTTGTCGGCGCCGTTTTCGGTCGCGTGTTGAAACAGGGCGAGGTTCGGGCTGATCGAGACGTCGTACCAGGAGTTGAACCAGAAGGCGGGTACGCCCCAGGTTTCGCGGTCGTGGTAAAGGCCGCCCTCGTACCAGGCCGGATCGTTCGGCGCTCTGCGGATGAAGTCGGCGTACATGCCCTTGGGCCCTTTGACCTCCTTCATCATGTCGACCACGGGTAGGTGCTCCAGCGCCTCGTACCATTCGACCTCGGGCATCTCGGGGGCCAGATCGAAATAGTCGGCTAGCCGGATCATGTCGTCGCGCGAGAGATCCTCCGGAAACGTCGGTCGCTGGGTGTTCTGGACGCCATAGAGCCAGACACCGAAGAGCATCTGGTAGACGCCACCGCGGTACCAGTTGCCCTGCTCGAAGAACTCACCGACCTGGCCGATGCCCGCGCCCGACGCCATCGGCACCATGGCGGCGTGCGCGGGATGATCCTCGCCCGCCAGCGCAAGCTGCCACTCCGCCGACGACGAGCAACCGATGGTTCCGACCTTGCCGTTCGACCAGTCTTGCGCGGAGATCCAATCGAGAGCATCGTAGCCGTCGGTCTGCGGAAAGCCGAGGATCTCCCACTCGCCCTGGCTGAAGAACTTACCGCGCTCGTTCTGGATTATGAACGCATAGCCGGCCTCGATCGCCGGGATCATGAGCTCGAGGCGACTCTGGCTGAGCTTGCTGAAATTGTACGGCGTGCGCCAGAAGATGGTCGGCACCGGGGCTCCCTCTTCGCCGGTGGCTTCCTTGGGCAGATAGATGTCGGTCGCGAGCCCGACCCCGTCGCGCATCGGCACCATCAACTTCTTCTCGATCGTCGCGATCGAGTCGAGCTTCATCTCGAGCTCTTCCCGTTCGGAATCGTCGTCGAGGAAGAACGGCGTTCGTTCCATGGCCTCGCTTGGATCGCTGAAAGCAAGAGCGCTCACCAGGAGCGTGAACACGGTGATGACGGCGAACGAACGCGAAGATGTTCTCAAGAGTCCGGCCTCCTTGTCGCGAGGAATCGATTGCGGGTGAAGCGAGAGTGTATTCCTCTCCGGCGGTGGACCGCCGCGTCAGTTGCGACTATCGCGGGGCATGTGGATACGGACGTTCGCCGGCAGATCGAAGAGGACGGTCTGCGCACCGTCCGGCCAGCTGAGCTCGAGACGGTCGATCCGCTCCACTGGGCCGAGGCCGAAGTGGAAGCGAGGATCATCGGCCGACACGTAGGAGGCGCCGATGACGCGGTGGCGAAAGAGAATCGGTCCGCCCGTGTGGGCAACGACGCGGATCGCGGCGGGGGCGTCCACCAGGAGCCACCGGCCGGCGCCACCGGAGACGTTGCGCAGCAGGGAGGGGGGGGCGTCGGTGTTCCAGACCGCCAGATCGACGTCACCATCTTGGTCGACGTCGCCCGCCGCGACACCGCGACTCGATTCCACGGCCGCGAGACCCGAGCCCGCGGTCGAGCTCGCATCCACGAAGTTGCCGTCGGCGTTCTCGAGAAGGAGGTTGGTTTGACGAAAGCTGGTTCCCGCGGTCGCCGGCGCCCGATCCGCCTGCGGGTAGATGTGGCCGTTAGCGATGAACAGATCGAGGTCGCCGTCGTTGTCGAAGTCGACCAGCTCCGGTCCCCACGACAGAAAGCCGTAGCTGGGCTGCGCGATTCCCAGGTCCATTGAAAGGTCCTCGAACAGGAAATCGCCGAGGTTGCGGTAGAAGGTGGACTGGTCCTGAGCGAAGTTGGTGACCAGAAGATCCACCTTGCCGTCGTTGTCGAGATCACCGGTCGCCAGCCCCATCCCAGCTTGAGCGTTGCCCTTGGCGTCGAGGGCTGCCCCGCTCCACAGGCCGACCTCCTCGAAACGCCCGGTGTCATTGCGATAGACGTAGTTGGGGTTCGAGTCATTGGCGGCGTAGAGGTCGAGATCGAAGTCGCCGTCGAGATCGAGAGCGGCGATCGCAAAGGTGTAGAAGAGCCCGACGTCCTCGAGCCCCGCCTCCGCGGTTCGTTCGACGAACCGGGCCGGCTTCGAGCTCGTCCCCACGTTCTCGAAAAACCTGTTGGCCAGTCCCTCGAGACCGAACGGGCCGAGCATTACCTTCATGCCTTCCCAAACCAGCGTCGGCTCGGCTCCGAGCACGTCGTCGAGCGTGCAGTCGATGTAGCCGCCGAGAAACAGGTCCTCGTCACCGTCGCCGTCGGCGTCAAAGAGAACCGCCGCCGTCGACCAGCCGTCGATGCCAGGAGCGTCGGCGAGACGTTCGAAGCTGCCGTCACCGCGATTGCGGAAGAGGACATCGACGCCGAAGTTGCTCACGAAAAGATCCGGCCAGCCGTCGCCGTCGACGTCTCCGACCGCGACCCCAGTGCTCCAACCGTCGTCGCCCACCCCGGCGTTCTCGGTCACGTCCTCGAAGCTGCCGTCGCCACGGTTACGGTAGAGGAGGTTGCGGCCCCGCTCGGCGACCTCGGCGCCGTCGAGGCGCCAGCCGTTGCCGAGGTAGAGGTCGAGATCGCCGTCGCGGTCGTAGTCGAATAGCGCGAGGCCGCCGCCGCCCGATTCGAGCAGATGCGGCTTCTCGAGGCCGCCACACCAAGTGGGAGCGACGAGCCCGGCCTCTGCGCCCGCGTCCTCGAAGTGGAGGTGAGAGGCTTGCGGTTCGCTGGCCGCGACGGCACCGCCGGGTGCCACCGCGGCCAGCGCGAGCCATGCTGCCGCCGCGATCAGAAATCGGGCGGTCCGCTCGCTCACTCCCCGGCCAGGAGCTTGGCCGCGATCGCGTCGAAGTCGGCCCAGGCCGCAGTGCGCGCGTCCCCTGTGGTCGCCTGTCGCATCGCGGCCGAGGCTTCGAGAAGCTTCTTTTTCGCCTTGCGGGTCACAACCACGAAGCCGGTTTCGTAGGTGCCGCCCTCACCGTCGTCGGCGTTGTGGTGATGGCCGCCCTCGACCAGACGCTTGCGGATTCCGGCCACCGCGTTGTCGCCCTCGGTGGCGAAGAGGGCCATCTCGGCGGCGGTGCGGTCATATTCCTCACGCGCCATCGACCGTTTCGCGCCGCGGTAGTGGTCGTCGAGGATCGCCAGGACGAAGCCGCTTTCAGCGGCCCTCAGGGCGAGAATCGAGTCGGCCAGCGAGTCATAGGCCGCCGCCAGGCTGTCCGGTGTCTTTTGCGCCGCGAGCGGCAGCGCGAACAATGCCATACAGGCCACGATCAGGATCTTCTTCGACATGTCGTCCTCCTTTCGGAATGGAAAGCTCAGAACGACAACCTAAAGCAGATCCGGCACGCGGGCTCCACCCGAACGGGTAGTGCGGGCGCTTGGCGAGCGGATCCGGCGGCGCCGGACTACTCCTGGAGCGGAAAAAGCGTCGCCAGGATCCGGTCCGTTCGGGAGCGCCAGCCGGCCCAGCCGAAGCTGTCCTTCATTTCGCCGCCCACGTAGGCGATGTTGTGGGCTTCGAGCGTCTGGGCGAACCGCCGGCTCTCCTCGTAGAGATCGAATCCGGCGTCCAGATCGCGTACCTCGTTCTTGTTCCAGTCGAGGTAGACCGTGACCTTGCTCGCGGCGTCGGTGCCGAGAAGCTCGCGTACGGCATCCTCGTAGCCGAGGCCTATCTGTGGGCTCTGAATGGCGACCTTGCCGAACAGATCGGGATGCTTGAGCGCGACGTACGCGCTGGCGAGACCATAGCCCCGATGGCCCATGGTGGCGTGGCTCGACGGGGCGTCGGTCAGCCGGTACTTCTCGGCGAGGTGGGGGAGAAGCTCGCCCACCACCATCTCGAGGTGCTGGTCGGTGCCGGTGCCGCCGGCCTCGAGCCACCACTGGTCCCTGGGCTTCAGGAACGCGACCACCACGGGCTGAACGGTCTTGCCGATGAGGTTGTCGAGAGTGTTGGCCATGAGGCCCTTCTCGAGCCAGTTGAGGCCATCGTGGACGAGTAGGACCGGATAGCGCGCGGTGCCGTCGTCGTAGCCGGGTGGCAGATAGACCTTGAGCTCGCGTGTACCGAGCGTCTTGCTTTCGAACGCAACCTCTTCAATGCGCCCGCGCGGCCCGTCGGCGGGGGCCGCCGTGTGGCCGGGAAACTCGTAGCCGGCGGTCGTGAACTGCGAGTTCGGCGGGCCGCCCGAAGACGGAACCTGATCCGGATTCCGCGGGTCCGGGATGCGCTCGCCGAAATCCTTCATGAATTGATACTCGTAGCGCTCGCCGGGCTCGACCTCGACGCTTCGGTAGTAGAAGTCCGTGCCCTCGACCGGTTCCATGCCTACCGGGTTGTTGTTGGGCAGCATGGTGCCGCGCAGGGCGAGATCCTCGGTCTCGCCGCTGAAGACGAAGTGGGCGTAGCCGTCTTCGACAACCGGAGAGCGCGGGTGGGCTTTCAGAAACTCCGCGACTGCGGCGGCCTTGTCCTCGGCCGCGGCCAGGTCCGCGAGCCAACGTCCGAAGGCGTGCCCGGCGACGCCCTCGGACGCGCTCGCCGCCATAGCCCTTCGGCCGGCTCCGGCCAGGCGCACCGCCGCCATCTCCTCGAGATTGCGCACCAGCACCTTGCCGTCCGCGAAGGCCGGCCAGGTGTACGCGCTCGCCTCGAGCGCCTGGATCCGTGCCCGCTCCCGGTAACCCTCGGGGGACGCGTCGGCGACCACGACCATGCCGTCCGATCCGAAGACGACCAGTTTGTCGTCCACGAGGATGAGGCCGCGCCCGCCCGGCGGGCGTGAGCGCCAGACGCGCTCACCGTCGCCGGCGTTCATGCACGAGAGCACCTGCCCGCGAAAGCCGTAGAGATACCCGTCGCGATAGACCGGAAGAGCGTAGGTCTGCCCCAGTGTTTTGGAGCGGTAGAGCTCGCTCACCGCGTACTCGTTGTCGGTCTTGCCGACGCCCAAGACGACCGCGTCGCCACTTGCGAAGACCAGGAATTGGTTCGGGCCGGCATAGGTGGGGTTCGAGCTGCCCACCCAGTCGTTTTCGCCGAACTCGTGCGACCAGAGGACCGCGCCGTCCGCCGGCGAAAGCCCCATGACCTTCTTGCCGGCGACCGCGACGACCTGAAGCTCCCCGGCGAGCTCCATCGCGACCGGCATCTGATCTTCGACCTTCTCGGCGACCGAGGACCACAGTGTCTTGCCGGTCTTGGGGTCGAGAGCCGAGATCGCCCGTCCCTCCGTGCCGCCGGTCATCACGATGAGCTTTCCGTCGACGAGGATCGGCGTCGTGCTGTAGCCGAAATGTGGCGGCTCGGAGCCGAACTCGTCCTGAAGCTTCCGGCTCCACGCGAGCGTGCCGTCCTCGAGGCCGAGCGCCACGAGCTTGCCCTTGGCGCCGACCACGAACGCGTGCTCCACGGCCAGAAGCGGTGTCGACAGCGGGCCGTCGTCCGAGCCGTCGCGCGCTTTGTTGACCGAATCGTGCGCGTAGCGCCAGATCTCATCGCCGGTCGCGAGATCGAACGCCGCCACCACATCGGAGGTCCCGTTCGAGAACGCCGTGACCACTCGGCCGTCCGCGACCGCGATTCCCGAATAACCCGAGCCCAGGCCGATCCTCCAGACGGGCTCGAGGGTCGGTGCGTCGCCCAGATCGAGCGCGGCCGAAACCCGCCCGTCCATCGCCGGCCCGCGCAGATGCGGCCAGGTGCCGGCGGCGAGTGCGGTCTGAGCTGTGAGCAGGGACAGAGCGAGCAGAGTCAACGAGTGCAGGCGAGTCGATCGCATCGGGGAAGCCTCCTTGGAGCCGTTGTGACGCGTATTGTACTCGTCCGGAAGGCGAGATTTTCGGGGCTGCTCGCGAAGCCGTCGGTCCGGACGGGGTTGCGGTGCTCGTGCCCAAGCCCGAGCACCTCATCGCGATGTAGGTCCGATCGATGGCGAACGATCCCGATCGCAAGTACCAGGACCTGGCAGACGTGCGGGCATTACTGGGTGCTCCGGGCCTCGATCGGGAAGAAGTGCGAGGCTATTTCGAGTGGATGGGTTTGCCAGAGTCGGGGCATGAGCTCGAGTGAATCGCCGCCGCTCCTCGGCATTCAACCCGAAGATCCTTGGGCCGCTATTCAGCGGGCGATCGATTCGCTGCCCCTGCAGCCAGACGGCAGAGCCGAAAGACATCCGAGGGCTGGCCGGATTTCAAGCTCTAGCGGAAATCGCGGCGACGCGCTGTTGCCGCCGCTGCGGTTGGTTTCGCCCGGCGCTCGGGCTAGGATGGCTCGGTGGAGGAGGCCAGTTGGAGGACATAAGTCCGCTTCACACAAAGGCTATTCGAGAGCCGGAGCGGCCGGCGGACCGTAGCTGGAACGAGACCCGAGTGAACCTCCGCGGCGCCGAGATCCGCTACGCTCGGGTGGGCGCCGGGACTCCGGTGCTGCTGCTCCATGGTTGGTCGAGCTCTCTCGACGCGCTCAAACCACTCGCGCTCGATCTCTCGAAGGGCTTTGACGTCATCGCGCTCGATCTCCCCGGGCACGGCGAGAGCAGCCCTCCGGAGGGGGTGTGGGGAGTCTCCGGTTTCGTGGACCTCGTTGAAGACCTGCTGGACCATCTCGCCCTCCCGCGGGTCGATATCGTCGCTCATTCCTTTGGTGCCCGGGTGGCGGCGAAGCTCGCCGCCGCGAAACCCGAGAAGGTAGGCCGCCTGGTCCTGATGGGTGCCGCGGGCCTCAGGCGCCGTCGCTCGCCGCGGTTGAGGGCCAAGACCTTGGTGCTGAAGCTCGCGAAATGGCTGGCACCCCTCGCCGGGAGCGCCGGCCGCCGCTGGAAGCACCGGCTCGTTGAGAAGGTCGCCTCCCGTGACTATCTCGCGGCTGGGGAGCTCAGGCCGACGTTCGTCAAGGTGATCCAGGAGGATCTTTCCTCGAGCTACGCGGCGATCCGTTCGGAGACGCTTCTGATCTGGGGCGAGAACGACCTCGAAACACCTCTCGATCTGGCGCGGCGGATGAACCAGCTCGTCGCACGCTCGAAGCTCTTTGTCGTCAAGGGCGCCGGGCATTTCGTGTTCGTGGACCAGTTTCAGCAAGTGCGCCTGGCGACGCGGCGTTTTCTCACGGAAGGGCCTTGAGCCCCCCGGCCGAAATGAACGGGATCCTGATCGTCGTCTTGGGGCTCGGTCTCACGGGCCTGCTGGCCTGCGTCTGGGCGCGGTCGAAGCGCTTGCTTCATTTGTTGCAGCTCGATAGCTACTCGCCGACCCGCCTGCTGCGGCTGCTCGTGGATCGCCCGCGACTCGCCCTGCCGGTCGAGCTCGTGCTGGCCACTCTGTTCGGCTTTGGTCTGGTGCTCGCCTCCCAGCCGAGCTACCGGCTGGGATTCACTCTCGTCTGGCTGGCGGTCGTGATCGTCTCGGTGGCTATCTCCAAGCCCCCGACCGAAAAGAAGGCGTTGGTCTTCACCGGCCGCGCGAAGCGCCTAATGGTATTGACGATTCTCCTTTGCCTCGACGCGGCGGTGGCCGCCACCGCCTGGATCGGCCGCCCGCCCGCTTCGGCGTCCGACTTTCTCGGTGGGCTGGCGCTGTGGCTGCCGTTTTCGGTTCTGCTCATCCCGCTCTGGCTGCTGCTCGCCAATCTGCTGCTCATGCCGGTGCAGGCGGCACTCAACCGGCTGTTCCTTGCGCGTGCCCGCCGCAAGCTCCGCAAGCTCGGCCCGCTGGTCGTCGGGATCACCGGCAGCTACGGCAAGACCTCGACCAAGAATTTCTGCGAAGCGATTCTCGCGCGCCGTTTCAACGTTCTGGCGACGCCCGAGAGCTTCAACACGCTTCTGGGGGTCTCCCGCGCCATCAACGAGGAGTTGGTGCGCCGGGTGGAGGTCTTCCTGGTCGAGATGGGTGCCTACAGGGTCGGTGAGATCCGGCCGACGGCGGCTCTGGTGCGCCCGACGGTGGGGCTGGTTACCACGATCGGCCTGCAGCATCTGGAGCGCTTCGGCTCGCCGGAGGCGATCGAGCAGGCCAAGGGCGAGCTTCTCGACGAGCTGGCACCCGACGGCGTCGCGATTCTCAACCGGGCAGAAGACGCGAGTCAGCGCCTCGCGAAGCGGGTCAAGAGCGGCAAGGTGCTCTGGTTCTCGGTCTCCGACGAGTCCGACCCGGAGGTCCTCCTGCGCGCGGAGAAGGTCGAGCAGACACGAGAGGGATTGCGCTTCGCGCTCGTCGATCGCGACGGCAACCGGGCGCCGGTCGAGAGCCGGCTCCTCGGGCGCCACAACGTCGGCAACATGGTCGCCGCTGGGGCGATCGCCCTACATCTCGGGATGAAGCTCGCCGATATCGCCCGCGCACTCGGGGGGCTAGAGGCGCCGCCTCATCGGCTCGAGCTTCGCCACGGCGTCGGCGGCAGCACGGTGATCGACAACTCCTACAGCTCGAACCCGGTCGGGGCGCACGGCAGCCTCCAGGTGCTCGCCGATGTCGAGGCGCGATGGCGGATTCTCGTCACGCCGGGAATGGTCGAGCTCGGCGAGCAGCGTGCCCGGGAGAACGAACGGTTCGGTGCCGCCGCCGCCGAGGTCTGCGATCACGTCATCCTGGTCGGCAGAGACGTCGCGTCGGAAGTGCGGCGGGGTATCCTCGGCGCCGGTTTCGACGCCGGAAGGCTGCACGAGATCGAGGGCCTGGGCGAGGTGGGTCAGGTGCTCGTGCGACTGGGCGTCGACTCGCGCGACGTGGTTCTGTTCGAGAACGATCTGCCGGATCTCTATCAATGACGGGGGTACCATGAGCAAGAACGTCGCGGTGGTGTTCGGAGGGCGGACCGCGGAGCACGAGGTCTCGGTCATCAGTGCGCACCAGGCGATGGACGCGCTCGCCGCCGGCGGTCACGAAATCCTGCCGATCTACGTGACCAAGGACGGCGTCTGGCTTTCGAGTCCGGCCTTTTTCGACATCGCGCTCTATCGAGATGCCCGCGCATTCGAGAGCGAGGTGGCGAAGGCTCGCCGGGTGGTGATCCGGACCGGCGTGCGCACCGGCGGTTTGTATGTCGAAAAGAAAGCCGGACTGTTCTCGAGCACCGGTTTGGAGGAGCTTCCGGTCGACGTCGTGCTGCCGGCGATTCACGGCAGCTTCGGCGAGGACGGCGCGCTGCAAGGGCTCCTCGAATGGACGGATCTTCCCTATATCGGTTGCGACGTCGAAGCCTCGGCCGTGGGCATGAACAAGATGGCTACCAAGAGACTCTGCCGGGTCATCGGCATTCCGGTTCTGCCCGGCTTTCTCGTGGACAGGAGCTTGCGCGACGACCCGAAGAAGGTCTTGGCCCGCGCGGTAGAGGAGCTCGGAGGCCTTCCGATCATGACCAAGCCCTGCAACCTCGGCAGCAGCATCGGCGTCGGCAGATGCTCGTCGCAGGAAGAGCTCGAGTCGGCGCTCGAGCTGGCGCTCGAGCTCGACGAGGTCGCGCTCCTCGAGCCGGCGCTCGAGGACTTCTTCGAGATCAATTGCGCGGTCCTGGGTCCGCCGGCGCGAGCCTCCGTCTGCGAGCGGCCGACTCCCGGGAGCGACGTCCTTTCGTTCGAAGAGAAGTACATGAAGGGTGGAGACAAGGGTTCCAAGGGAGCAAAGGGAGCCGGGGGGACGAAAGCGAGCTCCGGTGCCAAGGGCGGGGTCGGGGGAGCGGGGATGGCTTCCTTCGTCCGCGAAGTGCCGGCTCGAATCGGCGACGAACAGACCGCCTACATCCGGGGACTGGCTGTTCAGGCTTTCGAGGCGCTCGGAGCGGCCGGGGTCGTGCGGGTGGATTTCCTGGTCGAACGGTCCTCCGGCAAGGTCTACCTCAACGAGGTCAACACCGTGCCGGGCTCGTTCTCCTTCTACCTCTGGGAAGCGACCGGCTTGCCCTTCGACGGGCTGATGGACGAACTGATCGAGATCGCCGACGCGCGCTATCGCGCCAA
>CALZIK010000034.1 GCA_945787635.1 Thermoanaerobaculia bacterium
CTTCGTAAGGTTCGGCAGCCCTTTCAGGCCATTGCGCCGAGCGCGCTTCCGGCACCGGCTCGTCCAGCGAGCCAAGTCCGGTGAGTACGGTTTTTCGCCGAAACCGAAGGATTCGCCGCCGTCGGGTATCTAACTCCTCTGACGGCGGGCTATGTACAAGGCATACCGCCACAACTACATAGCGCGATGCGCTGAGGAGGAGAACGTAATGAGCACGAAATTCCGCTCCAAAACAGGTCACCTGGAGGTGCGGCCCCTCTCCAGGGCGATCATCCGGATCCTGCCGGCGCTCGGAGCCGTTGCCCTGCTGCTCATGGCGTCCCTCGCGGCGCCGCCGCCGGCCGAGGCCGGTCCTTGTGAAAGGTCGGCGCGGCTCGCCCGCAAGGCCTGCGGTTTCGACGTCCGCGACGATCTCTATGAAACCCGCGCGATCTGCGCCCACATCTCCAATGCAGCGAAGCAGGAAGAGTGCCGGGACGACGCCGACGACGAGCGCGCGGACGCGGAAGAGGAATGCGACGACATCTTCGAGTCCCGGATGGATTTTTGCGATGCGACCGGCGAGCGCTTCTACGACCCAGCCTTCGACAAGAGCATGTTCACCAACACCTTCGACAACGCCAATCCCTACTTCCCGCTGGCTGTCGGCAACGAGTGGGTGCTCGAGGGGGACGGGGAGACCGTGGTCGTCCGGGTGCTTCCCGCGACCAAGCGAGTCGCCAAAGTCAACTGCATCGTGGTCAACGACGTCGTATCCGATGAGGACGGCCGGTTGATCGAAGATACCGACGACTGGTACGCGCAGGCCCGAAACGGTGATATCTACTACTGCGGCGAGAACGCCAAGGACTACGCTTACTTTCGTGGCGACAATCCCCAGGAAGCCGAGCTGGTCGAGATCGACGGCTCCTTCAAGCACGGGGTCAATGGGGCCAAGGCAGGAATCCTGATGTTCGCTTCGCCCCAGGTCGGCACCTCCTACCGGCAGGAGTTCGCCCTCGGGGACGCCGAGGACGGCGGCACCGTGCTGTCGACGACCTATCGCTACGGGGACGATCCGTCGCTGGACCGCCTGGTGCCGCGGGATCTCGCCGATCTCTTCTGCGACGGCGATTGCCTGGTGACGAACGATTTCAACTTGCTCGAGCCGGGACCGACCGAGCTCAAGTACTACGCGCCCGGAGTCGGCCTGTTCCTCGAGGTCGGCGGCAAGGAGATCATCGAGCTGGTTTCCTGCAACACCGATCCGCGCTGCGACCAGCTCTAGAATTCAGGACTCTACGCACGGGCGCGAGCCCGGTGCTCGCCCCGGCCGCCAATGGCGGTCGGGGCTTTCTTCCCGTGCGGTACAGTTTTGGCGATGACACCCCCATGGCGCCACCGGATCCACGAGGTCATCTTCGAAGCGGACACGCCCACGGGGAAGGCCTTCGACGTTTCGCTCCTGCTCGCGATCATTCTGAGCGTGGTGGCGGTGCTGCTCGAGAGCGTCGCCGAGATTCGCGCGCAGTACGGCCCGATTCTGCGCGCGGTCGAGTGGTTTTTCACGATCCTGTTTACGATCGAGTACGTCCTCCGCCTGGCTTCGGTCGGCAAGCCGATGCGCTACGCGGTGAGCTTTTTCGGGATTGTCGATCTGCTCGCGATCGTGCCGACCTATTTGAGTTTTTTCATCGTCGGCGGCCAGTCGCTTCTGGTCATCCGGGCGCTGCGGTTGCTGCGGGTCTTTCGAGTGCTCAAGCTCGCTCATTTCCTGGGCGAGGCGCACCTGCTCTACGCCGCGCTGCGTGAGTCGAGCCGCAAGATCGTTGTCTTCCTCGGCGCGGTTCTCACCATCGTTCTGATCGTGGGCGCCGTGATGTATTTGATCGAGGGGCCCGAGACCGGGTTCACGAGCATTCCGCAATCGGTCTACTGGGCCATCGTCACCATGACCACGGTCGGCTACGGCGATCTTGCGCCGCAAACCGTCACCGGCAAGTTGCTGGCCTCGGTGGTGATGATTCTCGGCTACGGCATCATCGCCGTGCCGACCGGCATCGTGTCGGTAGAGATCGCCTCGAGCCTCAAGAAAGCGACGAATACCCAGGCCTGCACCGAGTGCGGCAAGGAAGGCCACGCCACCGACGCCAACTACTGCAAGTACTGCGGCGCCGAGCTGGTCTGAGGCTCCTAGAGCTTCCCCAGACGCAGGAACAGCCGGTCGAAGGCGACCAGGTGAACCTTGGCCACGACCCATCCGAGCACCCCCATGCCGAGGCCTATGGCGATTCGGGTCAAGGTCTGCTTGTACTGAATGAGCTTCGCGGCGGTCTTTCCGAGCAGGGCTCCCACTACCGCGACCGCAGCCGTCCAACCCAGGTCACTCAGGGTGAGCTGGTAAAGGGACATCCCCGGGTATTTCCACCAGGCCCAGCCGAAGGCAACGACGGCCGCGGCGGCCAGAAGCCAGGCGAGCACCTTGAGCGGCAGGAAAAGCTTCCAGACCTTGAACGCCAGGTTGCTACCGGCCGCCAGGTGCTTCTTGACCTTCGCGTGGAGCTTTTCGACTCCCTTTTTGCCGCCGAGAGGTTTGCGTAGCTCGAGAAACTTCCAGTTGACGGTCGAAGGCGCCTGCGGAGGGGGAAACCCCTGGAGACTCTTGGCTGACTCTTCGGTCTGCAGGTAGCCGCTAGTCATCAGCGCATAGGCCTCGATGTCGGAGAAGGAGTCGAGGTCGGTTCGGATGCCGGCGAGAAGCTCCTGCATGTCCTTGCGCACTCCATAGCTGGTGAGCGGGGATCGAGCGCGGGCCAGCTCCGTGGGTGGCTCTTCACAGTCGACCCAGTCGAGCGGATCGACGTCGAGATCCTTTTTGAGATGTACCACCATTAGTCCCTTGACGAGCGACGACCGCCGGCGCGCCTTGAGGTCCTGGAACTGGGTATCGCGCACGCGAGACATCGAGATGCTGGTGGTGCGCAGCAGCGGTCCCACCGCGCCTCCCTTGGGCTCTGGATCCACGTTCATCTGGCCGCTCGCGTCGCTGACCAGAATCACCGAGCAATCCTGCTCGAAAAGGCTGGTGATTCCCTGGTTGTCGTGCACGCCGCCGTCGACGAGCCGCACGATCATGCCGGGGAAAAGCTCCGCCAGAGCGACTGGCTCGAACAGCCCCGGCACGCAGGCGGAGGCGCCCACCGCCATGCCGAGGCGCACCTTGTGGTACTTCTCCGGCGCCTCGCTGTAGTACATCCGGCGCAACCTCTGGTTGCCGTCGATCTCACTGTCGATGGCTCCCGGCGGCTCTCCCATCCAGGAGCCGGTGAACTGCCAGTTGTGACCGGTGTTGAGGGTCGTCGCGTTGAGCACCAGCATGGGCACCTTGTGGTGGCGCAGCCAGTTGTCACGCTTTGGGCTGAAACCGGGGGCCGCGTTCTTGGGCTGGATCTTGAGCTCGTGGACCCAGCGCTTGGCCTTGCCCTTGCCGTCGGGGACGCGCCTGTAGATCAGCGCCTCGAAGAGCTCGCCGGCGCGCTCGGTTCGCGAATAGATCGAAGAGAACAACATCCTCAGGTTGGACCATGGATTGGCGGCGATTCGAGTGCGGACGTTCTCTTGCACGCCGGCCACGAAGTCTCGGATCATCCGTTGCACGATCTCGATGTAGTCGCCGTGAGTGATCTGGGTGTCGTCCTTAGTTTTCAGCAGCCGCTTCACCTCGAGGTGGTAGTGAGCGCCCACGATCGAGCCGCCGGAGACGCACGACAGCACGTGGACGTGGCGCAGGAGATCGAGCTCGGCGAGCCTGGCGAGAACGCCGAGGTGGAACAGCGACGCCCGGAAACCGCCACCGGAGAGCGCCACACCCATCTTGCCGGCGAACGCGGTCTCGACGCCGGCCGCGTTATGAGCTCCGAGGAAGCTCTCGAGGCTCTTGGCCGCCGGCCCGGCCGGACCCTCGCCGTGCAGCCGTGCTATCGAGGCGAGTTGCAGGGCGGTGGTCTCGAACTCCCATTTGGGAACCCCCTCGAGAGCTCTCGCTCGGGCGAGCCAGACGTCGGCGCTCGGGTAGTCCGCGAGGCCGAAGTGCGCCTCGGCGACGGTCACCAGAAACCACCACGTCTCCCCGAGCCACTCGTCGCCGGACTGGTGCTCGAGAGGAGGCAGCACGGCGACGAGGTCGGTGCGAATGTCTGCGGCCTGCTGGCGCCGTGCGGCGGCCGAGTCCGAGGTCTCGCCGGCTTCCTGGGCGATCTCCTCCTCGAGGTGAGCGAGCACATCCAGCAGGTAGGCCGCATTGATTCCGGTGTAGCCGTAGTCGGTGGCGGGCCCGACCTTATAGCCACGCCGGTAGTAGGAGAGCGAGCGCTCGAGGTGACGCTTGTGGGCGTCGTGCTCGAATCTGCGTTTTTGAATCGCTCCGGCTAGACCGAGCGTCTCCTGGTCCCGCGTCGTCTGCAGGTCTTCGACCGAGCTTAGAATCTCCTCGGCGCGATCGAACTTCTCGGAATTTGGAAGATCCGGGTCCTTGTAGGTGCACAGCGCGTGCAGCTGGCCCATCTGGAGCCTGAGCTTGGGATCGGTCACCGGCGCCTGGCGAGCCCGGTCGAGGAGCTTGCGCGCCCATCCGAAGCGGTCCTTCTTCTTCAGGCGCTTGGCGAGATCGTGGACATCTTGCTGGCTCGCGGCCGTTCCCAGCAAGATGTTTTTGGCCTGGGTAACGTCGGGATCGGTCGTTGAACTCATGAGGCCTCCATTTCCTCCGGCTTCACGCTTGGACTCGGAGCGCGCGTGTCACTTGATGACGAATTGTCTATCGTCATCCTAGTTTTACCCGAAAAGAGATGCAAGCGAAGGCGACGGTGTCTCAATCGTCTCGTTAAAGGCGAACTGCGGACGCCCGGCGCGAGGCGAGGAGCATCCGGCCGACCTCGCCGCCGAGGACCACCAGGGCGATGAGATTGGGGATCGCCATGATGCCGTTGAGAAGATCGGCCCAGGCCCAGATCGCGCGCGCTCCCGCAGCCGCGCCGCCGAGAATCGCGACGCAGTAGAGCATGCGGTAGGGGAGGCGCGCCTTGGGACCGAACAGATAGGCGGCGCACTGCTCACCGTAGAACGCCCAGGAGATGAGTGTCGAAAGGCCGAAGAGGATCGATGCCGCGAGCACGATCCAGCCGCCGGTCTTGCCCAGTCCGGCCGCGAACGCCGAGGCGGTCAAAGCGGTCGAGTCGAGTCCCGAGCTCCAGACGCCGCTCGCGAGCAGCACCAGACCGGTGGCGCTCGAGACGACCAGGGTGTCGAGGAGCACGCCGAGCATCGCGATCTTGCCCTGATGAACCGGATCGCGCGTGCGCGCCGAGGCGTGGGCGATCGGAACCGAGCCGGTGCCGGCTTCGTTCGAGTAAACCCCGCGGGCCACGCCGAAGCGAAAGGCCTCGCGAACCCCGGCGCCCAGAAAGCCGCCGGTGGCCGCGACCGGGCTGAAGGCGTGCTCGAAGACCAGGCCGAGGGCGGGCATCAGGTTCTCGCGGAACGCGAACAGAGCCGCGGCAGCGCCGGTCAGGTAGAGCACTCCCATGACCGGTGCGAGGACTTCCGAGGCCGCCGCCACTGTGCGCACGCCGCCGACCACCGCGAGTCCGGTCAGCGCCGCGACGGCGATGCAGGCGACGAGCGGGCTCCAGCCCAGCTCCGCGCCCACGACCGAGGCGATCGAGTTGCTCTGCACGGTGGTCGTCGCGAGCAGGGTCTTTGCCGCCATGCCGACCGCAAAGAAGGCCGCGACCCGTGGCCAGCCAAGCCGATCGCGCAGGTAGTACATCGGTCCGCCCACCCAGAGGCCGTCCGCGGACTTCTTGCGGTAGCGCACGCCCAGAACCGACTCGGCGAACATGGTGCCCATGCCGACGACGCCGGAGACCCACATCCAGAAAAGCGCCCCGGGGCCGCCGGCGGTGATCGCGGTGGCGACTCCTGCGATGTTGCCGTTGCCGACGATGCCACCGACCGCGGTCATGAGCGCGGCCCATGGGCTGATATCGCCTTCGTCCCGCGTCTCCGGACGCCGGACGATCGCCTTCAAGGCCGCCGGAAGCTCGCGCACCTGGACGGCCCTGAGGCGAATCGCAAGGTAGAGCCCGGTTCCCAGAACGAGAATCAGCATGGGTGGTCCCCACAACCAATTGCTCGCCGCGCTGATCCAGCTGCCCATTGGGAGGCAAGGATACCCTGGGGCTGCAGGTGCCACGTCGCGATCGTGGAGTGTCTCGAAGGAGACGCAGTCGGGCGGCTCGAGCCTCGAGCCGTTGAGCTACGGGAGTGCCACGCCGGGCGCCTCCCGCGCCTCCTCGATGCACGGCCAGGAAGGCGCGGACCGCAGCGCGGCGGCGGTGTCGTCGTCGGATCCGGTCAGAAGCAGCGCATAGCTCGCGAGACGAGCCTCGTCTTCGGAGAGCTCGGAGCGTTGCCGCTTGGCGAGATCGGCGATCATCGGACGAAGCTCATACGAGAAGGCCAGAGGAGGGGAGAACCGGCTTCCATCGGGCAGGACGAAAGCTCCGGCTCGAACATCGAGCCGGCATTCCGAGCCGAGCAGGAGAACGAGGTGCGCGTGGCTCGGTGGAGAGACGCTCGATCGGTCGCCGTCGGCTGCGCAACCGGCGAGGGAGGCGACCAGCGCCAGACCCAGGGCACGTCCCGCGGCCGAGCACAAGCCGGCCGTCACGGCAGCGCAACTCGCGGCGGCTTGTAGGTACGGGCGACGCAGCTCCAGCCCGAGATCGTTTCGAGGAGCTCGTCGAGGTCAGCGCCGGCGCCGGGGAAGAGGTGGAGATAGCGCGCGAGCTCGGCCTCGGGCTCCGAGAGCGCTTCGGAATCGGACTCGGCCAGACTCGGCACCATCGGCTCGATCCGGGTCGCCTCGGGGAGCTGCGGCGCGGGGTCGAAGGCCTCGACTTCCTCTTCCGGGCCTTCACCACGCAGGAAGACTCCCGACTCGGGATCGTGCCGCCAGCCGGACTCGAGCTGAACGACTAGATACGGCTCGAGATCGAGAGACGTATCCGCTGAGTCACCCGACCACATGGAACTCCGATTCTCACACAGCTCTTCGGTGGTCGGCGCGCCGCTCAGATCCAGGTCAGATGCGGGCGAACGCGCGCTCGAGGTTGGGTTGAGGACCGATGTGCTGGGTGAGGGGCACGCCCGGTCCGGAGGTCTGGGGCGTTCCGGTATCGATCAAGAGTTTCCTCACCGCGGCCGGCGTCAGCGGCGCGCCGTTTTTGGCCAGGGCTCGGCCCTGGATGCAGGCGACGGCACCGGTCACGATCGGCGAGGCGCTCGAGGTGCCCGAGAACCGGTGCGTGTACCAGACCTTCTCGGCCCCGCCCTGGGCGTCGCCGTAGCCCAGAGTGGTCACGTGCCAGCCCCAGGCCTGCACGTTCACGATCCGGCCGTAGTTCGAGAACCAGATGCGCGACCTGGGATTGCCGATCTTCTTGTGCCGAAACGACGAGGTGCGCTCGTCGAAGTCGTAGTAGTTGGTGGGCGGGATGCCGGCGCCGACCACGATCGCTCCGGCGTCCTTCTGCAGACCGGTGCCGTTGTAGGCCGCGAGCTCGAAGTTCTCGCCACCGTTTCCGGCGGCTTCGACCACGGTGATGCCACGGGCGGTGATCGCGCGGATGGCGGAGAGCACGTCGTCCCAGAACTGCATGGCGACGTAGGGACCGCGTGGCCCAGGCGCGTGGAGCTCGATCAGGATGACGTCGCCCTTGTCGAGCTTGCGCGCGGCGTTCATGAGCGCGGCGGAGGTGTTGAATACGCCGCCCACGATCGCCGACTGGACCGAGCCGCGGGCACGGTGGCTGATGCCGACGCAGCCGATTCGACTCGGTTTCGCGAGCATCTCGCCGAGAACCGCGGTGCCGTGATTGCGCCAGCCGACGTCGTTGATCACGGTTCCGCCAACCAGGGAGATGTTCTTGGGCAGGTCTTCGTGCTTGAGGTTCCAGTTACCTTCGACGTCGCAGATACGCACGTTACGACCACGCCCGCCCTTTTGGCCCCACACCGCCATCGCGCCGATGCCGTCGGGTGCCGAACACAGGTAGCCCTGGGAGGCCTCGAAGTTCCGGCTGCCGGAATCACCGTTGGTGGGGAGGGCCGCGGGCACGGGAGTCGGCGCGGCGACCGCCTTCCACACCGCCTTGCTGCGATTCAGGCGGCGGACGAGATCCGGTATGTCCTTGCCGCTCTTCGGTACGACCTGGGCGAAGCCGGCATGGGCGAAGTCGGCGCTCACGGAGGCCTTGATCGACGACGGAGCGGCGGTGACCCGCTTCTGGATCGCCTTCGACCGCAGGCCGAAGAGCGACGAGAAGCTCTTGACGTCGAAGCCCTCGAGGATGTTGTTGAGAGACTGAGCGGATTTCTCGGCCTCGGCTGGCCCGCCGAAGCCGCTCGGCGTGAACGCGACCCTGCTCGTGTGAGCGAGCTCGACGATCACGTACTCGGGAGCTTTGGGCGGCTTGATTCCCGCCGGCAGATACCCAAGGTTGGGTCGGCGCTTCTTCGTGGACTTCTTCGCCTTTTTTTTCTTCGCCATCGCTCAACCTCCCGGCGTTCTCTGCAGTTTGTGATTTCCTCGAAGCTACGCCCGGTCCGGTGCCGTGTCAAGACGCGAGGCCGCGGAGACGCTTCGGTCGGCCCGCGTGCGCCTTGTAGCGGTCGACGTCTCTGTCGACCGTCTTTTCTTCTTTCGGTCGACACGGAGGTCGACCGCTACAATTTTCGGTCGATACAGAGGTCGACCGCTACGATCTCGGTCGACACAGAGGTCGGACTACAAACGGCGATGGTGGACAGGGCTTGGCCGCTGCAGATTTCCGAGCGTCCGCTCGCTGTACCCGGTACCACCGACGGAAATGTAGCGGTCGACGTCTCTGTCGACCGTCTTTTCTTCTTTCGGTCGACACGGGGGTCGACCGCTACAATTTTCGGTCGATACGGAGGTCGACCGCTACCGGTTGTCGAGCATCCGCGCCCGGTAGTGGCGTACCGGCACCGGCCCCAGCTCCATCA
>CALZIK010000035.1 GCA_945787635.1 Thermoanaerobaculia bacterium
TCGCCGCGGCGCTCTCCGCGCTGGCCCTCCTCACCGCCGGCGCCGTGGTCAACAGCAGCCAGGCCGCCCTGTCGATTCCCGACTGGCCGAGATCCTACGGCCGCTGGATCCTGATCGGCGTGTGGACGGGTAACACTGTCGTGGAGCACGTCCACCGGCTGCTGGCCGCCTTCACCGGCCTCCTCCTCGCTCCCTGGCTCTGGCTGACTTGGCGGGCGGCCGGCACCGTGCAACGCCGGGCGATCGCCGTTACTGGCGGCCTCTACGCCGCACAGGTGCTGATGGGTGGCGCGGTGGTGCTCCTCCTCAACCCATCATGGCTGTCCGCGCTGCACGCCGTGGTGGCCGTTTCCCTGGTCTGCCTGGTGCTGGCGCTCGCCCTCGAGCCCTGGGGCTTGTGGAGTGAGGCATCGGCTGGGCAACCGCCGGCGACTCGTAAGGCGCATCGCCTCGCGTCCTGGTCCGCCGGCCTCCTCGCGGCACAGCTCGTACTCGGCGCGCTCAGCCGCCACCCTGAGACGCAGGCGGCGCTGATCGCCGCCCTTCTCACCCATCTGGCCAACGGCCTGGCGATCGTCCTGCTCCTCCCGGTGGCGGCGATCTCGATCGCCCGTGGCAGCCGCGGGACAACTCGTTGGCTCGCCGCCTGTCTCGGGCTCTTCCTGGTGCTCCAGATCACCGTGGCGATGCCACTCCTAGTGATTTCGCCGGAGCCC
This sequence comes from Thermoanaerobaculia bacterium, assembly GCA_945787635.1. Lineage (GTDB taxonomy): Bacteria > Acidobacteriota > Thermoanaerobaculia > Multivoradales > JAHEKO01 > CALZIK01. Next base: position 717 of record CALZIK010000035.1, read on the forward strand.
CTCGCCGAGGAGTGGCCGCCGCCGCCCGGCTTCGTACTGCTCCACGCCGCCCACGTCGTGCTGGCCGCCCTGCTGATCTTCACCAGCATCGCCCTGGCGGTCAGAGTAAGAAAAAGCGCCCTTAGAGGTGCCACTCATTAGGCGATGGTTTGTCAAGAGATAGAGATTCTCTGTTCGGGGGGTGGCGTCCCGCGGTTTTGGATAGAGGCGGATCTTTAGCGGCGCTTTGCTACGGTCTCTCCTGGTGGAGTCGACGGCGCTCCATCCACTCATCAGGATCTAGGCGTAGGAGACGACAGGGTCTTTTGGCCCCAAGCCTCGTTCGAGGCTCCAGAAACCCGTTGGTACCGGCGTTGGGCTGGAAGCGCACGGCAAAGTGGGCGGCTTCGTGGAAGGCCCAGGAGAGATACGGGTTGCCGTTCTTTCGAAGCCCCAGGCCTTTCACTCTCTAGCCTCGACGAACTCATCCGTTTCGTCGATCACCGCCAGGTAGCTGTTGTTTGCGTGAAGGTCGATCCCGGCGTACAGTTGCACGTGCTCCTCCTCATCTATGCTGATGGATGTTTCGGCAAGCTCACTACTTGCCTTCGGAGGAGCACTACATCATCCGAGCACTCCGCCTAGAGGAGTCTCACCCTTTCTCAGAACGGGGTAGGAGCACCTCCAGGGGCAGCTACTTTATGAGATCCTTCGGCGATGCGGCTCTACTTCGCCGGTCCTCTGTTCTGCCTCTCGGAAAGAGAGTTCAATGTCGGCCTCGCCGCCAGGATCGAGGCGCTCGGCTATGAGGTCTTCCTCCCCCAGAACAACGCGCAAGAGACGGGGCTCACGATCGACGACGCTGGACCGGAAGCCTGGTCGCAAGCGATCTTCGACCTCGACCGGAATGGAGTCTTCGCCGCCGACGTGGTCTTGTTCATCCTCGACGGGCGAGTACCTGATGAAGGGATGTGCGTCGAACTCGGCCTCGCCTACGCCCGCCGGACGCAAACGGGACGGCCGCGGCACCTAGTCGGCTATTCGACCGACTTCCGTGTCTTCAGCCCGGCCGGGCTCAACGCCATGGTGAGCGGTGCTCTCGACGAAGTGCTTCACGACGAGAGGTCCCTGCTGAGCAGACTTCGCGAGATTCGAAGGGCGGCAGGCTAGAGAAGAGAAAGAGAAGCCGCGGTTGGGCGCCTGGGTGGACGCTCTGCGCGACCGAGCCCGCTAGAGACCTTCGATCTCGGCGCCGCTGCCGCGGAGTCGAACGATTCGGTACGGTCCGTCTCCCACTTCGGCGGGATCGAACTCGCGGCCTTCTTCGCCGGCGACGTGACGGAGCCAGGCTTCGTAGGGGGCCCGTTCCATCTCGAGTATCTCGACCTCCCCCTCGGCAACCGCGGCGTGGCCCTTCGCCTCCGGCGGAAACACGATCACGCCGTCGTCGACCTTGACCCGGAGCGTGACGTCGTCGGCCGAGACCAGGTCGATCCAGCAGCCTTGGTGCGCGCACACGCCCGAGACTTCGCCCGCGACCCGTACGCGCTTACCGGCCCAGGCATCCGGATCGTCGAGGATCGACGCAATCGGGGTCGGCTCGAGTTCCGAGCTCATCGGCTCCCCGAACTTCGAGCCAGCGGCGGTCGTGTCGGCCACGGCCGGACCACCGAGCGCGGCGAGTACCAGTACGACGATCGATAGGTTTTTGGTCTTCATCTCGAGGCCTCCCATTGCCGTCGAGGCCCGCGGCGTCGCGCTGCACTCGACGAGATCAGACTAGCGCAGATTCGCACAATCGCGGACGGGTGCGCAGCCTTAATGCCCTGGCGGCAGCAAAAGGTGCCACTCATTAGGTGAGAGTTTGTCAAGGGGCAGAGATCTGCTGTGTGGGCGGGTGCGTCCCGAGTCTGAGAGAGGGGATCGAGGTCTAGTGGCGCGCGGTGACGGGTCTCTCTTGGTGGAGTCGATGACGCTCGATCCACTCATCAGGATCTAGGCGCTCGGCGTGAAGCCGCCGTCCGTCACCAGCACGTGGACGTGCGGGTGGAAGTTTCGATCCCGCATCTCTTCGCCGATCTTTGGCGGTTGCTCGGACGTTCGGGCCGACTTGCGGGCGATCGCTCGGGCGCCCGCTCGGGCGCGAAAACGGATGCCGTCGTCGGCCCACGGCGGGCTGTGCGCAGCACCCTACACCATGCGCGGGCTAGGGCACGGCACCGGACCAGGCCGAGACATCGCCGGACTCGAAGCCGTCGGTGAAGATGGGCAAGGGGTCGGCGAAAGCCTCTAGCCGCAGGAGACCGGTCGTAGTGCCGGTCAAGCCCTCCAGCACGCTTCCCGTTTTTCCGGCGAGGAACATGCTCCAGCTGATGTCGAAGAAGCTGTCGATAGAGAAGTCGCCGGAGGGCAGCTGGGTCATGGTGGTTTGGCCGGTGCTGGTTGGGAGCGACGCTCCGGCGCCCGCGGAGATTGTCAACTGGTCGAAGTCCGGGTCCCCTGGGGAAATGGAACTCCCCATCTGGAACATCTCCGTGGCGAAGGTCTGGACCGAGTCCCCCGGGTTTCGCGGCCCGGAATACGTCTGGTTGCCCATCCCCAAGGTGAGGAGCCGCTCGAAACCCTCCAGCGACCCAGTCCCGACGGCCTGGAGGACGAGCGTCCCGTTGAAGAATTCCGTCTCGCCCCCGAGGGCACCGCCCGGGACACCGCAGCCCCCGAGCGGACAGGACAAGTCTCGATGGATTGGCTCAAGCTCTATTTCAGTCCCCGCCGGCAGGCCGTTGCTGATGGTGTAGGCACCCAGCGGACTCAGGTAGGCGCAACCCACGGGCGGGAACTCGCCCGTGCCGCTGCCGTCGTCGGGAACGATGCAGGTGGCCTCGGTCAGGTGGAAAACGCGGAGCGATTCGAACTCGTCTAGATAGAAGAAGCCGCTGGTGGACGGGTCGAGCGTGCCGCCGACCGCGCCGAGGCGGACAAAATCGACGCGGCTGTTCGAGTTGTTGAGGCCGCTCAGGCCGGGGCCCGACGCTCCGTTCAGAGACGCCGTCAGATACCCATTGCCTGCGCCGGGGAACCAGCGCATTCCGATCTCGTTGTATCCGCTCGGGACCAACCGCTCCTGGCCGAACGGCGTTTCAGCAAAGCTGCCGTCGTTTCTGCGGGCGGCCAGCACCAGGCGGTTCTCCCCCAGGGACATGTTGCGTTTCAAGATGAGCTGGAACTGGATCTGACCGCCCTCGGAGTAGCCGTTCAAAACCTCCAGACGGTCGTCGCCCGCGAGAGTCAGCCCATCGATGTTCATCCAAAAAACAGCCTGATAGCTGGTTTCTGAGTTCGGCGTGTCGTCCTCCACATAGGCGAAGGGTGTACCGAGGTTCTCGAAGAGCCGCACCGTGAACGGCGCTGCGAGACCGACCGAGAAATTGTCTTCCAGAATGATCGACTCGCCGGCGGTAAAGGTCGCGCCGGGCGTGATGACCTGCACCCCACCGGCGGTGATCGTCTTGCACGCCTCGAAGTCGCCGTTAATGTCCGGCAGCAATGGCGGCGAGTTGATGATCAGATCGTCTGGCGAGCAGGGCGTCTTCTCTACGTTGACCTGCAAGCCGAAGCTGCCGCCGGCGGTGGCGGCCAGCTTGACCTCCAGCGAGCCCGCCGCTGCCAGCGGCGGGAAGGCCAGCGTGACGACAAGTGGGGCCGCCGTCGTGGCGCGGAGGATCGTGGCGAACCGGTCTTGCATCATCTCTCAGTCCTCCCTGCTTGGTTGTAGATAAGGCTCGTTTCCGCCTTCGGCAGCCGGGCGGTCTTGGGGTCCTTCGTGTTCTTACGCCCACCCCCGCGCGAAGGAAGCGAGGACCCGGTGCTTTTGCGGCCCTGGCTTTTCCCAGGTGTGCCTTGATCGGGGCAAGCCCACACCTACACCCCTCGCCGGGTAACAGCAACACCCTAAAAGGTGGGGCCGTACCCTAGCCTCGCTCCATGCCCAACACCACCCGCGGCTACTACGTCCTGGGCTGGATGGCCAGCTTGCGCTACGACCCGCTAGCAGACCTGTATGAAGCTTGGCGCGCCGCAGCTCCCGCACGTGCTCACGGTGGGGAACAGCCGCAGTGAAGTGTCGTCGCAGCTGCGGGAGCGACTGGCTGAAGAGGTGGGCGTGACCCCCGGGGTGCCCGTTTTCGGGAGACCTCTTCTGTGGTGATCCACAGCCAAGTTCGTCGATTCGACCGGTTATGGCAGCCTTGCTATGGCAGAAGGGCTGCAATGGGCGCTTGTTGACCATGCCGATGGAAGAGAACCATACGCAGGGCTGCTTCGAGTCCAGAGTTTGCATTGGCTGCCGAGTCGAGGCGATCTGGCCATGCCGCAAAAGGCCTGCCCACATCCGGACTGGAGATTGTGCTCAAGCCTCCCGACTGCTTTAGGATTATCGGCACCGCGGCCAGGTCCTGGTGGAGAGCCGACTCGCCTCCAATCAAAATCGACGAGGGTGTCTTCCTGGGCTCATTCCTGGTGGGACAGCGTGGCCGTGTGCGCAGCGAAGAAATTCTCTTTGCCGAGCCGTTGCGAATCGCGGATGACCTACGCCGCTTTGTTGAAGACAACCTCGTAGTCGAGTGGGATCCCGAGTTTCCGCCACCACCAGGCAGGGCGTATGTCTTCTTGGGTACGAGTCATGAGAACACGCAACGTGTCGTCTACCTCGATGGTTCATAGGTTCCTTCTCCTGGCGAGCACGGTGATCGTTGTGCTTCTGCCGGGCTGCCGGCCGCGCACCGATCTTGTGATCCAGATTCGCAATGATCGTCCGGAGTCGATTCAGCAGGTCCGGCTCCATCTACCGGGTGCCTTCTCGCTAGAGTCTTCTGAGTACGCGGAGCTGCCTTCTGGAGCCGCTTGCTGTCAGATCCGGTTCGAGACAAGGAGGAGAATCAGCGAGCCCGGGCGAGTCGTGTGGCGGGTAGGTTCCGAGCAACGAGAAGGGACGGTCGACCTGAGACCTTTCGTCAACAAAGCAATCGAAGAAGACACCATTTCTCTGGAGGTGGTCATCCGGAAAGGGGACGAGGCTCCGCTAGTTCGAAAGCTGCCCAAGCCCTGAGGGACGAGCGATCTCCCGTCTTCGAATCGAGGTGCTGACGCTCATCGTTTGTGGCCGCGACCAGTACCTCGCGGCGGGGGCCCCCCGTGATCTATGTGATATTCGGTGTTCGCTTTGATGTCTGCATGTGCCCTGGCGCCAGATGGATCCTGAAGAACGCGACAGTCCTCTCCCAGGCGAGTTGCGCGGCCGCCTCGTCATGGCGCGGCGTGGAGTTGTTGTGAAACCCATGCCGTGTGCCGGGATACAGATGGCGTTCGTACCTGACTTGGTGAGCCATCAGCGCCGCCTCGAAATCCGGCCACAACGCGTTGATGCGCGGGTCGTCCTCAGCGGACTGGATCAACAGGGGCGCCTTGATCCTCGCAACATCCTCGAGCTCGGGCGGCGCCCCGTAGAAAGGCACCCCCGCGGACAGGTCGAACCCCATCTCGACGGCAAGGAAATTGGTGATACCGCCGCCCCAGCAGAAGCCCACGGCGCCTACCTTGCCGGTCGAGGACGGGTGTGATTGCACGAACCGGGCACTGTTCAGCATGTCCCGTCGAAGCGGGCCTTGCTCGAGACTCCTCTGCAGAGCCCGCCCGTCGTCGTCATTGCCAGGATAGCCACCCACCGGGAAGAGCCCGTCGGGAGCCAGCGCCAGGAAACCCTCTACCGCAAACCTCCTGGCGACATCCTCGATATAGGGATTCAACCCACGGTTCTCATGAATGACGACGACCGCCGGGAACGGCCCCTCACCCGTCGGCTCGACCAGGTACCCGCGCATCTCCCCTGAGGTCCCTTCGGGCGATGGGTACTCGAGATACCTGGCCTTGATTCGCTCATCGGTAAAGGAGATCGTTTGCGCCTCCGCGTACCGCGGCAGCAGGGCTTGTGCCATGGCCAATCCGGAAGCGCCGAGTAGGGGTATAGAGCTCGCGCGACGCAGGAATTCGCGCCTGTTGATCTTGCCGTGACAGTACTCGTCGTAGAGGTCGTAAATCTGTTGGTCGATTTCCTGTGAAGTCATGCGAACACCTCCTGATACTGGACGGCTGATGATGTCATCGAAGGAGAAGGGCCGCGACCAGCTCTCCTTCAGTCGAGAACGCAAGCCGTCACTTGCTCCAGCCTCAAGAAGCGTCTGGCACCTCTCTCTGGGGATGACCCACTCTCCCGACGATGGTCCGAGCCACCTGCGCTCCCACTCCAACGGAAGCCGAAATCGAAATGAGTAGCCTGTCACCGCTTTTCCGTTCGCGCGAAGGAAGCGCACCGTTTGGCGCATCCAAGGCCTCAAGGAATGGGGAGAACCGATGCCAGTGCGCAACATCTCTTTGGTCACGGTTTGATTGCCGTTGGTGGCACTCGCTGCATCGGCCGCAACCGCATCGGAGCCATGGGGACCGCCTGAGATCGACCCTGCTCTGCTTTGGCAGCAGCGGCAACGCGAGGTCGTCCGAGATCTCCTCGACCGCGGCCGTTGGCGCCGGCTGAATGCGGCCCGCTTCGATTTCGACCTCTACGAACGAGAGGACACTCCTGAGCTGGCGGAGTACCCGAGGAAGCAGGCCGATCTCGAGAAGGTGTTCTTTCGTACCCTGCTCGAGATCTCAGAAGAACGTATTGAGCGTCGCAACATTACGGATTGTGTCCGCTAGGCCTTAGGCGTCAGTCCTACACAAACCTCGGACCCTGGCCGATACGGCGAAGTCCAGGGCGACCTCAGAATCAATGAGGAGAACTATGACCGGTCCTCACCATACTCGAGCACTACGCGACCGCGGAGCCGGCCTCCCGCAATGCGGGATGGCGCTTCGCGTACACAATCTCGCGGCGACCGTGCCCTCGAGAACGTCCAAAAGGAGCCCCAGAATGCTCCGCGTCGATCCAAAAGTGGTGGCCATCGCCGCAACCTGCGTGCTACTGGCTACCGGAATGGCGCCAGAGGCCGCTGCCGACGAGGATCTCGCGGCCGCGGTTCGCGCACTCGCCGACCAGGTGGCGCAAATCCAAGGCCGGCTCGCGGCACTGGAGGCAAGGGACGCTGGCGATCCCGACCCGGAGCCGGCGGTTTCCGGCGTATCGATACAGGAAGAGCTCGAGGGCGTTGCCGACGGGGTCGAAAGTCTGGAAGCGCGTCTCGTCGGAGCGCAAACCCTGGATTTAGCAACCGAGATCGACAACAAGGACTCCGGCGCTGTCGCGGCGAGGTCTGCGCCCCGTACCGCTAGAGCCAAGAGTGCCTACCTTCCGTCCAGAGGTTGGCTCGAAGGCATGCACTACGGTAGCGACGAGCTCGATATTCAGTTTCACACCTTCCTGGACTCGGAATACATTGATTCCGGTCCCGACGGGAGCCGTTCGGGCGTGTCGACTTTCGACAATCACCACGCCAACTTCTTCGTCACCGCAGAGCTCAGAGAGAACCTACGCGCTCACTCCGAGTTCGAGTTCGAGCACAGCGGCGACAAGGTCGAAATCGACGCAGCTCTCATTGAATGGGCACCCAGAGACTGGCTGACGCTGACGGCCGGGCGCTTCTACACACCGCTCGGCATCGAGCGCTTCGTCAACTATTCCCCAACCAACACGCTGGTTTCGCGACCTCAACCGATGCAACAGATCGTGCCCGGCAACTTCTACGCCAACGGCTTGATGGTCGCGGGAAACCTGAGCGCGGGTGAACGCTCTGCTTTCACCTACGAGCTGGCCATCTCCAACGGCCTGGGGGCCGATGCCGTCACCGATCGTCGCAATAGCCGGCAGACCCGGGACAACAACTCCAACAGGGCTGTTACCGCTCGTTTCGCTTTCGCGCCCCACGCCAATCTCGAGTTCGGAGCCTCCCACCACTCCCAGAGCTACGACGACAGCGGCCGCCTCGGCCTCGAACTCACGGGTTTCGATCTCGCGGGCCGGTGGTCGGGCTGGGAGCTTCGCGGCGAGTACGTCGAGGCCTCGATCGAGACCGCGTTCGCGGAAGACGCGGACTCCGTCTCGCCGGCACCCGACCTCGAGCAGGATGGTTGGTATGGACAGCTCGGCTACACCTACAACTGGTTCCGCACCTGGCTGCCGACGCTGACCCTGGTGACTCGGTACGACTCGGTCGATCTCGACGCGGCCACCCACGGAGCGAACGATCAGGACTTCTGGTCGCTGGGCATCAACGGCGTGATTCACGACCATTTCCGGCTGAAGGCCGAGTACCGAATGGCCGGCGAAGACGGTCCTCCCAAGGACAACGACGCCTTCTTGAGTCAATTCGTCATCGACTTCTAGGGGCAGGGCGATGACGGAAATTCAAGAGCCAGGGGATCGACGATGAGGCGACGAGCGCTGCTTGCAGCTGTCTTCATCTTTCTCTCCGCTGGCTTGGCTCTCGGCCAGCAGACGAGCTATGTCGTGGTCGTGAACGAGGCGAACGCGGCGGACTCTATGGCCAAGGCGAACCTGGCCAAGATCTTTCTCAAGAAGATCACCAGGTGGGACAGCGGCGCCAAGGTGCAGCCGGTCGACCAGGCGGAGTCGCGGTCGGTGCGAGAGTCGTTCACCAAATCGGTACACGGGCGAAACGTGCACGCGATCAAGGCCTACTGGCAGAAAATGATCTTTTCCGGCAAGGCTACTCCCCCTCTGGAGCATGACTCGGATTCCCAGGTGGTCGAGTACGTGCGTAAGCACCCGGGAGCCATCGGCTACATCTCAACGGGTACCAGCATCGGCACCGGCGTCAAGGTCCTGCACGTGACCAATAACTAGTAGCAGGCATCGACGATGGCAGCACCCTCCTTCAGACAGGACAACGCGATCGGGACTGGCGTCTTCAGGCACATGAAGGTGCGCCATAGGCTCTTGATTGGGCTCGTGATCGTGGCTTTCGCCTTTCTTTCCGTTCTCAGCCTTCTTCTCATCAGCGGCCAGCGCACCCAGCTCCTGCTCGAGCGCATCGAGGACCGCGAGGTCCCCGCTCTCAACCTTCGGCGCGATCTGGAAGCGACCCTGGCCGAGTATCAGCGTTCGTTGCAGGACACCGCTGCAACCGAAGACCTGGACGGACTCGCAATCGCCGACCAGCACCGCGACACTTTCCTGACAACACTGGAACGAGGAAAGACCAACGAGGCTCTGCAACCGGAGTTACTCGAGAGCCTGTCTATCGAGTTCAACACCTACTCGACACTCGCTCGCGAAGCGACCGCGGGACTGGTCACCCGCGGCGCGGACGAGACTCTGATCGGGGATCTCGGCGCGATGACCCGTTTCTACTCAGGCATCAAGACTCAACTCGAAGAGGCAACGGTCAGACAGAGTAGAGATCTGAGGCAGGCGTTCATCGATGCCAGTCGCCGCAACAGCGCACTCATCGCGGGTGGCGCAGCGCTCCTGGTCGCCGTGTTCGTGCTCCTGGCGGGCCTCTGTCTTCTGCTGATCCGACATCTGGACCGTTCCCTCGGCCAGGCGGTTCAGGCGGCCGAGGCTCTGGCTCGGGGTGATGTCAGAGCACGAATCGTGGTGGGGTCACGGGACGAGATCGGCACCCTTTTGACCTCAATGAGTCGCATGACGGACTACCTTCGCGAAATGGCGGGCACTGCCGACGCCATCGCCAGCGGTGACTTCACCGGCGAAGTGACGCCGCGCTGCGAGCACGACATTTTCGGCCATGCGTTCCGCACCATGAGCACCAATCTCAGCCAGATGATCGGACGAATGGCTCGCGCTTCCGAGCGAGCCCTCTCCTCGGCCGCCCAGATCTCCGCGTCGGCCAAGGATATCGCCAGAGGTGCCGAAGGACAGTCCATCGCCACCGAGGAGAGCTCGACCACCATGGTGGAGATTGCCGGCCAGATCGAGAGAGTCACTGACTCGATGGCGTCTCTGGCCTGCACCGTAGATGAGACATCGGCCTCGATGCACGAGATCGCCGGCTCGATTGAAGAGGGCGCACGCAGTTCCGACCGTTTCCTCTCCTCGGTCGAAGACACGGCGGCGACTATCGAGCAAATGGCGGTTTCGATTCAGACCGTCGCCGAAAAGGTCAACCTCGCCGACAGTGCCACCAAGGAAGGTGCGTCTGTGGTCCGCAATGAAGGCGCCGAGCTGTCCCGCCTGATGGAAGCCATCAGCTCGTCCAGTCGCGATATCGGCAAGATCGTCGATATCAACCAGGGGATCGCCAACAAGACCAGGCTTCTGGCCCTCAACGCCGCAATCGAGGCCACCCAAGCCGGAGAAACGGGGAAGGGGTTTGCCGTGGTCGCCACTGAGGTCAAGGCGCTGGCCGAGCAAGCCGCCGAATCGACGCGTGAGATCTCTGGCTACGTGGAAACGGTGCAGAAAGCTACAGAAAACGCCCTGGTGGTCACCGAGACCATCTTCCAGAGGATTCTGGACTCGGTGAAGAAATCCACCGACCTGGTTCACGAGGTGACAGTGGTCACCCAAGAGCATGGGCAGGGCGCCTCCGAGATCCTCCAAACCTCGGCCTACATGCGTGACACCACACGGCAGATGGCCGACGCGGCTCGCGAGCAAGCCCACGGAGCGGGTCACATCCTGCAGGCGGTTCTCGAGATGTCGCAGATGACTCAGCAGGTAGCACGGGCCAGCGAGCGGCAGAAGCAAGGTGGCGACACGGTCGTCGATTCCGTCGAGCGGATTGCGCGCATCGCTCGCGAGCACTTGCTGGCCGCCGAGGGGTTGTCGGGCGCTACCATCGGTCTCGCCGAAGAGGCACGGGATCTCAAAGAAATGTCCGAGCTCTTTCAGTTGTCCGCGACCGCTGAAGTCGCCTGAGCCGGGCGGCACCAGCGTCTCGGCCTCGGCCGCTTAGGGTGCATGCTCCGTTGTTCACGGTCGGCAGTCGGACACCACGCTTCAACACCCCGGATTACTGCGGCTTCTCCAACCGCTTGTCGGTCCGTTCCGGTAAGCTCCCGCACATGCAAAAGACCCTTTCGCCTCAGATACCGCTTCTCGTTCTGTTGCTAGCTGCCGGAGTCGCTGCCCACGCCGACGATGCGCCGAATGCAGAAGCGGAGCGCCCCGACCTGCTGACCTTCGCCCGCGGGACCGTCTTCGTCAGCCAGTCCGGTCTGGCTTCCGGCAGCGCCAGCGGCGCGCTGCTGGCGGTCAACGGCGACCCCTACAGGATGGGTCTCGCAGCCGACCGTCAGCTGCCGGTCGAGTTCGTCTTCAAGCTGCCTGCTGCCACGACTTTCGACCGCTTCGCCGTCCCCAACGTGATCGAGCAGCCCGGGAACGTGACCTTCGTCAGGTCGGTCATCGTGTCGGGGTCGCTCGAGGGCCCGGACAGCGGCTATCAGCAGCTGGCCACTTTCGAGCTCGAGACGCACGGGCCGGACGAGAGGATCACCGAGGTCATCCCCGAGGCCCAGCCGCCCGTGCGCTGGATCAAGATGCACTTCGACGGGGGAATCAACATCGAGGAGGGGGACGAAGGCAATACCAGCATCTGGTTCAGCGAGCTCATCGGCAACGGGACACAGGAGCCTCGGGATCTATCGACCGCCTTCGACGGACTCTGGGACTTCCGCAGCACCGAGCGCCTGGACCGCAAGGGGATACCGCTCGAGCTGCATCAGAGCGGTGCCACGATCACCGGCTGCCTGGGCACCATCGAGATCAACGGCACAGTGAACGGCGCGATCGCCCGAGCCACCGGGGTCGATACCCGCAACGACCGCCCGAGTGCGTTCATCTTCGTCGCCGACGAGGACGGCTCGATCCAGGGGCTGTGGTCGGCAAACCGAGGCCGGTTCAAGGCGCAAACGGCAGTGGCCGATCCTGCGGTCACCTCATCCCCATGCTCCGAAACGCCGCCGGAGCCGAAGGCGTGCGGCGCCTCGGTCTACGTGAACTTCGACGTGAACTCGGCCGTCATCCGACCAGAGTCCGATCAGGTTCTCTCAGACCTCTACGACCGGCTGTTGGCGGAGGAGGCACAGAGGGTGTCGATCATAGGCCACACCTCGACCGAAGGCTCGGTTGAGCACAACCTGGACCTTTCCGAGCGCCGAGCGCAGGCCGTGGTGGACGATCTCATCGCGCGCGGCTTCGACCGGGCCAACATCTCGGCCACCGGCGAGGGCGAGTCCAACCCGCTGGTTTCACCCGACGCCTCAGAGACGGCCCGTGAGCTGAACCGCCGCGTCGAGATCAGTTGCTCCGCGGATAGCGGATAAGACGCTGCCCTTCAGGGGAGCAGCACTCAAGAAAAGGGTGGCGCCTCTTGCAGGGAGCGCCCGCTCCTAGACGAACTCGAGGCGCTTCTCTGGTCGGAGGAACGCGACTCCCAACGCGATGTAGGCGACGGGAAAGAGGAGCAGGCCGAAGAACGACAGAATCACCGTCACCTCGCAGAGACCCGTCGCCAGACTGAAGGCTGCAAACGCCAGAAGAGGTACTCCGAACCGGCGCCCCTGCATGAGTAGCATGATGCCGAGAATCGTATCGATGATCCCAAACACGCCGATGCAAATGACCCAGAAGACCGTGGTGACAACCTCGGCGCTCACGCTCGTCGTCGAGCCAACGATCGTGAAGAACGACTGGAGCGCAAACGACCCGCCGTAGTTCAACACCGTCCAGGCGATTGCCAGAGCGATGATGACGTCGAGGCCGCGGTAACTGTACCGTTCATAGAGCATGCGCTTGAGCTCGATGAGCACGTAAATCGTCACCGCCCCGAAAATCAGCAACAGGAAGTCCGACGCAAATGCTGGGCTTCGACCCCTACGTGGCTGAGTGGCGCGGCCTCGAGTCCTTCTAGGTTTGCCGGTGGCGCCCGACGCCGTGAGCCCAAAAGGGCCTGGACCGAGTGATCTGCTCGGAGCCACGCGACTGAATCCTACAACTTGGACACGGTGTCGGTACCAACGGGTTTCTGGAGCCTCGGACGAGGCTTGGGGCCAAGAGACACAAAGCCGTCTCGAGCGCCTAGATCCTGATGAGTGGATGCAGCGTCATCGACTCCACCAAGAGAGACCCGTCACCGCGCGCCACTAGACCTCGATCCCCTCTCTCAGACTCGGGACGCCCCCGCCAACACAGGAGATCTCTGCCCCTTGACAAACTCTCACCTAATGAGTGGAACCTTCGTAAGGGCAGCCGATGGTGTCGAGGACCTTCACAACTTCCTCGCCAGCCAGGCGACTCCCAGGTCGTAAAGAAAATGCGTGACGATCGCGAGGAGCAGCCCGCCAGAGAGGTAGCAGATCGCCTGCATCGCGAGCGCGACGACCGCACTTGCGAGCGCTCCCCGCGGTCCCTGCGCAGAGTGCCCCAGGCCGAAGAGCACCGCGCTGCCCGCCGCTGCTGCTAGCGGAGGCATGAAATCCGCCAGAAGCAGGAACAAGACGCCTCGGTACGCCACTTCCTCGGCAATCGCCGCCGCGACCATGACGACGACCCCCGAAGTGGTGATGCCCTGCGAGCGCAAGAGTTTGCGAAGCGCATCGGCCGGGCCGAGCGGCCGGCGCGCTTCCCATCGTGCGAAAGAGAGCGCCAAGACGAGCACTCCCAGCGCCGCGAGCATCGGCACGGTCGCCCACTCGCCCGACCAGGGAATGTCGAGGCTGCGACCTCTAGCCGCCATCACGGCCAGCGACAGAAGCAGCGCTTGCAGCACGAGCGTCTGAAACGCCAGGGCTTTGGCCGAAGGAAGGTCTTCGACGTTTGCCCCGGCAGCGGCGAGCTGACGATACGAGCTCGCGGCCAAGACCGGAACAGTAACCCCAACAAAAAGAAGAAACACCACGCTCCAGATCATGACGTGCCTGCCCTAAACCACTCCTCTGGACACCAGGTACACGAAGTACACGAAAAGCGACGTCAGCGGCAAGCCCAAGACGATTCCCGTGATCGCGATCGCCCGGTTGATACGCCGAACGAGAAAGACAACCCCAACCACCACTGCGGCCGGCGACAGCAGGAAGGCTCCGGCGCCGGCCGCCATGAATGCCGTGCGTGCCAAGGACGGAGAGCCGGGGTCGAGGCCAGGCACGTACGCAACGAGGACGTAGGCGACGAGCGAGAGCCACGAGGCGCCTGCCAGCAAAATCGGGGAGAGTCTCAGAATGCTCGATACTTGAACCACCCGTACCGAGCCTCCTAGGCGCTCGCCTCGCCCCAAACCGCGAACTCGTTTCCACTCGGTTCGGCAAAGTGGAAACGACGCCCTCCCGGAAAGCTGAAGATCGGCTTCACGATGCGACCTCCCGCGCTCTCGACCCTGGAGAGAGTTTCCTCGAGACGCGCGCTGTAGAGAACGACCAGAGCGCTTCCGTTTTCGACCGAAGCTGCCAGATCGGACTTGAAAAAGCCGCCGTCGAGACCCTGATTGGAAAAGCTGGTGTATTCGGGGCCGTAGTCCACGAACGACCAACCAAACGCATCTTCGAAGAACGCTTTGGTGGCTTCGAGGTTCCTGGAGGGAAACTCAACATAGCTGATCTTGTCGTGCTCGGGCATTTCATTCACCTTTCTCGAGTCGACCTATCTTAGGCCGGCGCACCAAACTTCCGAGACTACTGTCGGATGGTCTCGTAGGAGACGATGACCCCGCGCTCTGCCAGGAGGTATTCGACGTCTCGAAAACTCAGACAGAAGCGGTAGTAGAGCCAAACGGCGTGGCTGATGATCTCTGACGGGAATCGGTATCCATGGTAGCTCGGTGTCTTGGCGTTCATCCGCGAAGTCTGCCAGTCACCGCCTCAACTTGACAGTACCTCTCAGAAGGCCCGTGGGCCAACGACTCGGGATCCTCAGCCGGAAGCTCGAGGCTCTTGCGAATCGCCTTGACGCTGCGAAATCGAGGATGAATGCTCCACCGCTGCGATAACGTCACCA
>CALZIK010000036.1 GCA_945787635.1 Thermoanaerobaculia bacterium
ATCGAGGAAGCTCGGAGTGCGGCCGCGGCTCGCCCCCGGTGTGGGGCCGGGGGCGGCGGCGGTCTCGCGTGGCACCGGCATCGTGAGGGTCCGATCCCAGGCGGCTTCGGCCGCGCAGAGATTGCCGCCGCCGAAACCCAGATGCTCGAGCCCTGCATAGATCTGAGCGAGGTCGAAGCCGAGGATCTTGGCGACGGCGCCGGCGAGCGCGGTATTGACGATCGGCGTGCTCTCGGTGCCGAGACGGTTCTCGCGCGCGATGGCCGAGGCGTCGACCGTTGCGATTCTGAAGACCCCATATTCCTCTGCGAAGCGCGCCGGCGGCTCCGGAGAGTTGATGAGAATCCAGCCGCCGAGCGCCAGGCCGGTCGCGATGGCCGGGCCGACCAGGGTCGGATCGAGCACGATCACGTGGTCGGGCTCGTAAATGAGGTTGCGGATGGTGATCGGCTCGGTGGCGTACCGGCAAAAGGCCTGGATCGGCGCGCCCGCCCGTTCGGCGGCGTAGAGACCGAATGCCTGAACCGAGTCGCCTTCGAGAAAGCGGGTGGTGGCGATGATCTTCGCCAGCGTGACGCCGCCTTGCCCGCCCCGACCGTGGATACGAATCTCGGTCACGAACGCCTCCGGACGAACCCTCGACGGACGCTCACCAATGGACGCCCGCCAGGTCTTCCAAGTCGATGATGTGAGAAGGCGAGGCTCGGCGGAACACCCTGGCGGATGGGTGAGGCGTCCCACCCCTTGGGGCTGAGTCGGCTCGGGATCCTCGGGAGGGCTTACCGAGCCCACCCGTTGGGGTGTTGGCTCTGGGTGCGGCCGGTGCTAGACAGAAATCGGCCTAGATTCGGGGACGGCGGGATGCCTTTTTTGCGTTCGGTTCGCCAGCCGAGTCGATTCCCGCCTCCGAGGCGAAAGGGGTGGCAGTATGCGCGGTCAGCACTATCGCAAAGTCGTCGGGCCGGGATCTCGGCCCGCGGAAGGCCCTGAGACGTACGTCCTTCACGTCGGCCCGGTTGAGCTCGAGGCGGTTCCCTATTCGACCCTGATTGGTCTCGGCGACCGCCTCGATGTGGTATGCGAGGTGCTGGAGGTTTGCTTCATCGATCGTCCAGTGATGTGGGCCGATCCATCGACCCTTCATCCGAGGAACTTCCGGGAGCGGTTGAGTGAGATCGAGGCACTGCTGAGGGCTCTCGACTCCCGATTCGAGCTGTCGTCTCGACCGTGCGACCGGGTCCTGGCGCGGGTCATCGGGATCTGGCGCGACCTCACCGAAGTGGCGGTAGAGCGTTTGGAGAGTCGCGAAAGCTCTGAAATCACCCCGGCGGTCCGGTCTGCTCTGGCCGACTACCGCAGGTCGATGTACGCTTGCGTCGAGGCGCTGCTGCAGCTCTTGCCGGAGCACCGCGAATGCAGCGTCGAGGCCCGCGGGAAGCTCGAGCAAGGTCGGCTGAATCTGATCGGCGTGTTGGGAATCGAGCCCGACGAGATCGAGCACGCCGGCTGGCGGGCCGAGGCGCTGGACGAGCCCGGCTTCGTCACCTGGGGAATTCCCTAGGTTCCGGCCGAGCGCCGAGCTCCCGATCAGCGCTGAAAGGCGTACGACAGCTTGACGAAAACCTCTTCGCTCGCCGGCTCGAGGCGGTCGCGCTCATCGAGTTCCCTCGTGTCTCCGTAGCCCACGAACAGCACCGACTGCCAGTTGAGCTTGTAGGCGAAGACCAGCGAGCCGCCGAAGCTCTCGGACAGCGGATTGACGTCGCCGGGATTCTTGTAGAGCTCTGGGCGCCTTTCGGTCTTCTGCCATTGGCCGATGAGCCGGAGCCAGCTCTTGGCGTTGAACGTGTAAGTGCCGCGCAGCTGGGCAACCTGAGCGTTGAAGAGCTCTCCGGAGAGGCCTTCCTCGGTCGTGACGTCCAAAGTCCGCCGCTCGGTTTCGAGAGACAGCTCCAGATGGTCCGTCGGCCGCAGGTCGAGCTCCAGCTCGAGTCTCTGGCCATCGGCCGGCCGGTCGTTTGCGAAGTCGACCTCGTCGCCGAACGCCCCTTCGAGCTCGATCTGAGAGACAATGCCACCGGGTCGCAGGACGATCTCCGGGCGGATCTGGTTTCGCTGGACGAGCTGGTTGCCCGAGCGCTCCTCCGCCAACAGGAATTCGACCCGCACGAACGAGTTCAACAGAGCGTCCAAGCCGAATCCGGGCATTATCCATCGCGACAGGACGTTGCCGTCCCGGTCTTCCCGATACGACATCAGGGTGAAGAGACGCAGCCGCGAGACCGGCTTGTCTTCGGGGTGAAAACTTCGGCCAAACTCGAGAAAACCGCGCCGGACACCGACCTGAGGCACGAACCCGTTGTCGGCGCGAAAGCCGTTGGATCGGTCCTCGTAGAGCGCGAAGTAGTCACGGGTCTCGGTCTGCCGGTACCACCAGAGCTCGGCGGCGTGCCCGGCGAGACTGCGCCCGTCCCATTCGTCGGCTACGTCCGGCAGTAGGGGTGTTTCGCTCTCGGAGAACAGGACCTGCCCGGTGATGATGTCGTTGTCGGTGACCTGCCAGCGGAAGTCCGGACCCAGCACGCGGTTGTAGGAGCCGCCGTCGACTTCGCGGCCGGAGTAGACGAAGCTCATGAAGGACTCGCCGAAATTGCGCCTGAAGCGGCTCATCGTGACCGTGGATTCCAGATCTCGGTCCACCAGGTCGGATCCCTGCGATCCCGGAATGATGACGCTGCCGCCGCCACGGTCGTCGCCCGTCAGAACCATGTAGGTGGTGCCTTTGAACTCGCCGGTCGCGCGCGCTCCCCAGCGAGGCGCGGCAAAGCTGCGCGTGTAGATCGCCGTGATCGGCGTGCTGAAGAGATCCGCGCCTTCGAGGAAGAAGGGCCGCTTCTCCTCGAAGAACAGCGCGAAGCGCTCGTTGGCGGCGATCAGCGGCGCATCCGTTTCGATCTGCGAGAAGTCGGGGTTGAGCGTCAGGTCGAGCACGGTGTTGGGATTGGGCAGCCATTTGGCGTCCAGTCCGACCTCCGACGTCGCGTCGCCCGAGACCAGAGGAGAGCCGGCGTCTCCTGCCGGAAGCGATTGCTGCGCTCCCGTGGCGTAGGGGGCGATCACATAGTGGCTGCCGCTCGGCAGCCCGCCCAGCCCGACCAGAGGCGTCGAGTTGCAGATGAAGCAGCTCGACTCCCGAGGCAGTTTCGAAGAGAAGTACTGGTAGCGAAACTCGCGCGGGTGGTTGCGGTAGAGGAGGATTCGCCACTGCTTCGGGTCGCTCTCGGTGTAGCGAATCGAGGAGAACGGAATCCGCATCTCGAGCACCCAGCCGTCATTCGTAATCTGCGCGGCGCTTTCCCAGAAGAAGTCGGGTGCCGAGTCCTCGCCCGACGCGTCGCTCGAGATGGCGTCGTACTGAATGCCGCGGGCGTTGGCGAGAAACATTTGAGCCGTGCGGCCGTCGTTGTTGGCGTCGACCAGGATCCCGCCATAGTCGGTGTAGCTGGGGACGTTGTCGCGGTTGGCGAGCGGCGCGCGGATCTTCTTGGGAGTCGGATCCGAGAACTCGAAGGCGGCGTAAACGAACTGGTCGTCGTATGCGAGCCGGCCTACGTTGCCCAGCTTGGAGGGCAGGTTGTCGCCGGGGCGGGTCTCGTACCAGGTGCCGATGGGCACGGCGTCGGCCCATCCGGGATCACCCAGTTTGCCGTCGATTCTGATCTCGAGCGATGTCTTACGAATCTCGAACGGAGGGTCGTCGACCAGCGCCCAAACCGCGGTGGATGAGAGGCCCACGGCGAGCGTTGCGACCGCCAGGGCGAAGAGGTTCTTTCCGCGACCCATTGAACGTATATAACGCAAGAACCCCCCGAAGGTTTTGGAGTCGGGGACACCGTTCCTTCGTGTCGCCTCCCGACTCGTTTCGCGGCAGGCCGGGAGCGGTCGATCTCCGTGTCGACCGTCTTCCCTCGAAGTCCCTAGCCGTCCTCGTCCAGCATCTCGAGTGTGTCCGGGAGATTCGGCACCATGCACAGGAAGTCGAACGGTCCTTCGAGCACTTCGTACGAGTGCGGCACGCCGGCCGGGATGTAGACCACGTCGTTTGGACCGACCTCGTGATCGGTCTCGCCGATGCGGATGCGCGCGCGGCCCTGGAGCACGTACTGCTCGTGCTCGACCGTGTTGGTGTGGAGCGGCATACCGCCGCCGGCACCCATGCTGAACCGCCGCATCGCGAAGTGCGGCATGCCATCTTCGGGCCCGAGCAGGACCCGGGTTGACGCGGAGGTCCCGGCTGCGATGGTGCGTTCGGTGACCTCGGAGGCGCGCTTGACGATGGGCTTCATGGTGGGCTCCTTTCTCGACCTGAGTGAATCCTCTCATTTCTTCGAGGAATTCTCTTGACTGCCTTGGCAAACGAGTGCACGATCCGCGCGTGCGAGGCACCCCCGGAACGGTTCCGGGTGAATACCCCTCGCTCAGGTCCAGGGAGGACCAATGCCATGAGCCCGAAGGCTCGTAGTTACTTCGCCGTCGCCGCGGCCGTCGTCGTGCTGGCGACCGTGACGGCACTTCTGTTCACGCGTCCGTTGAGAGCGTCGAGAGGCGCCAGGCTCGCGGCGACGCCCCAACTCTCGCCCGTCGAGCGCGGCGAGTACCTGGTGCGTGCCGTCGCCTGCCAGGACTGTCACACGCCCCTGATCATGGGACCGAACGGCCCGCAACCGGACCCGGCGCGCATGCTCGCCGGTCATCCCGAAAACTTCGTCGATCCGTACACGGTGCAATTGCCCGAGACACCGGGCTTCTGGATGTGGGCCCCGACCAACACCGCCTTCTACGGAGTGTGGGGGAAGAGCTATGCCATCAACCTGACGCCGGATGAAAACACCGGCATCGGGGTCTGGAGCGAGGACATTTTCGTCAAGGCGCTTCGGACGGGCCAGCACTGGGGTACCTCTCGTCCGATCCTGCCGCCGATGCCCTGGCAGTGGATCAGCCAGATGACCGATGAAGATCTCAAAGCGATGTACGCGTACCTGCGTACCATTCCGCCGGTCCACAACCGCGTTCCCGAGGCGGAGCCGATCGGCTAGCAACAGTCTCCCGGGCAGGACATTCGACCGGAGAGTGTCCTGCCGCCTCCTCTCTCAGCCAAAGACGCGGTGCAGGAGCTCGGTCGTACGGGCCACCGGGTCCTCGCGGATCTTGCGCTCCTCTTCGCCGAGGATCGTGAACAGGCCGGCGAGCGCCCGGTCGGTCACGTATTCGTCGAGATCGACCTCGGTGGGGGTTGCGAAGGACAGCCCGTGGTAGCCCTCAGACAGGTTCGCGTACAAACGCGCGAGGCCGATCGCCTCCATCTTCTCGACCACGATCGGGTGAAACTCGCTGCGTATCTCCGCGGAAGTGCGCTCGAAGAGGAAGTCCGTCGCAGCGCTCGGTCCGCCGCCCAGAATGCTCATGGCGTTCGGGATGGTCAGAGTGCGGATCTCGGCCCATAGAATTCGGCGAGCTTCGCCGGTAGCCTCCTCCGCCGCTCGGTTCATCGAGACCTCGAGATTGTCGACCTGACGACGCAGCCCGATCCTGCGCAGGACATCGGCCATCGTGTCGAGCTCCGGCGGGATCGAGATCCGAATGAGCTCGTTGCCGAGAAAGCCGTCGAGAACCGCGGTGCGATCGACGGTGCGCTGGGTGCCGATCTCGAGCGCCTGTTTCAGACCGGCGATCACGGTCTCCCGATCCAGCTCGCCACCGGTTCCGCCGCCCGCCGTACCGGTCGCGTCGAGGACGTCGTCGAGGGCGAGTCCCGAGCAGCCTGAGAGCAGTAGAGCCGAGGCCAACGCCAGGCTTGGCACGTGAGAGTTCATCCGGGGGATCATACCGTCGCCGGAGGGGGATCGTCGGCAAGGAAATACCGGAGCCATGCTTCCGGTCGGGCGCCCCGTGGGTGCTGCGGCTGCCGTCGGTGAGCAGCGAAGCGATGGCATCCGCTTTGCTCATGTTCCTGCAGCCGGCGACTCCGGTTTCCGGCGGCTAACCGACCCCAGGAGGGTCTAGGAGAAAGTGATGAAGAAGGTTATTGGTGTGCTCGGTGCAGCCGTGATCCTTTCCGGCGCCTTGGTGGCGCAGGAGGCGAAAGCGCCGGCGGCCAGCCAGTCCATTCGCACGGGCGTGGTCATCGGCAAGACCGACAAGGCGTTGACGCTTTGGACCAAGAACGGCAAGGAGAAGTTCACCTATGCGGAAGGCGTCGTCCTGCCGCAGCGCAAGATCAAAGACGGCAACATGGTCGTCGTCTTCGAACAAAGCAAGGGTTCCCGAATCGCCAGCCGGGTGTCGCTGGTCGACGAACAGATCGACGTCACCGGCAGGGCGAGCAAGCAGCGTGCGGTCATCGGCAGAACGGCCGCGGGCCGAAGTCCGGGTCATCTGATCGTCAAGACGCTCGATGGCAAGGAGGCGTTCGTGATCGATCCCAAGGTGTTCAGGCGGCCGCTGCCCGAGCCCGGCCAGCGCGTCGCAGTGACGTATCGGGTCGAGAACATCAAGCCCCCGATCTACAAAGCGACGGGAATAGTGGTGCTCGCCGACTCGCTGGACGAATCTCCGATCCAGATCACCTACAGCGACATTCCGAAGCCGGAGCCGGTGGTGGCTCAGGCCCCCATACTCGAGCCCGAGCCTGAGCCCGAGCCGGTGGTCTTGGCCGCGCTTCCCCAGACTGCGAGCGAGCTGCCGCTTCTGGCGGTGCTCGGAGCCTTGCTCCTGGCCGCTGGCATTCGCCTGAGGAAGACCTACTCGTAATCGGTACCCTGGAGCCGGGCTCTCGCGTTTTCGAGGGCCCGGCTCTTCTTCTTGGTAGAGATGGCTCCCGTTTCCTATCGCAGCTGGCGCCGCACGGTCGGCGCGGCACTGGTTGTCGCGGGCGCGGGCCTGGTGGCTTTTGTGATCGTCTCGCTCCTCGACCGGCAAGCCGCCCAGCGGGACGCTCGCGCGGTACTGAAGCTGGCACCGCTCGAGGACGCTGCCGACCTTTCCGAATTACATCCAGACGAAGGGGTGGCAGCTCGTGAGAGACCTTCCAGCCGGCCGAAGCCCGGCAGTGTCGTCGGCCGCATTCGAATCGAATCCGCGGGCATCGACGTCATGGCGCTCGAAGGCATCGGCAGCGGCATCCTGCGGAAGGCGGCCGGGCATTTTCCGGGCACCGCGCTTCCAGGCACCGCGGGCAACGCGAGTTTCGCGGCGCATAGGGACAGCTTCTTTCGGGGCCTGCGGCATGTCGGCGTCGACGACTTGATCCACGTGGAGACCGGCGACGGCACCTTCCTCTATCGCGTCTCCGAAACCCGGGTGGTCGAGCCCGAGGCGGTCGAGGTTGTCGACTCGCGAGGACGCTCGGAGCTGACGCTCGTGACCTGCTACCCGTTCGACTACATCGGGCCGGCGCCGCGGCGCTTCGTGGTACACGCCGATCTGGTCGGATCTACAGGCTGATTCTGCCAGCCTGGCAGATCGTTGACCGGGGTCGAGGCTGGCACCGGGAATGCACGCGTTGTTTTGACGAGGGCGATTCGAGCGCCCTCGAAGGAGGCACGCGGTGAAACATTCGTTGCTTGGTCCGATGCGGCGCAACACGGCGATGGCCGGCGCCCTGCTGGGGTTGATGCTGTCGGGCCCGGCGGCGGCCGTCGAGCGGCCGTGGTACGTCGAGGCGAAGATCGGTCAGGCCGAGGCCGACGCCGAGTTCGGCCGCGTGCATCGCAAGATCTTCGACGACGAGTCCAACGGCGCGTCGATAGAGATCGGGTACACGATCAGCCGTTTCCTGGGAGTCCAAGCGGGGTTCCACGACGCCGGCGAGTATCGAGGCACGGGAGCTCCGTGCCCGGATGCGGACGAGATCTGCGTTGCAACGGTGGCCGAAGAGCAGCTGGCTCTTGGGCTGTGCGTAGAGGGAACGGTCTGTCCGCTGGTGGCTGTGCAACTCGACGCCGAGGTGGAGAGCTGGTCACTGGCGGCGGTGCCGCGCTGGCCGGTGACCGACCGGCTGGCTCTGCGGGCGAAGCTCGGGGTGTCGGCTTGGGAGACGACCGTGTCCGGCCTGTTCTCGCAGCGGAGCACGGAGCGCTTCAGCGGCACGGACGCTCTGCTGGGTGTCGGCGCCGAGTGGACTTGGCCGAGCGGATTCGGAGTCCTCGTCGAGCACACCGACTCGAACCCCGGATTGGCCGCGACCCAGGTCGGCATGAGCTGGCGCTTCTGACGAGCCTCTCTTTCTACATCGAGCCATTGAATCGTGCGCATGATTCGAAGTGCGCGAGGGCGCGAAGGACTCGTCCACTTCGAGCGTCTCAGGCTTGTATGAACACACCTCTTTCCATCACCATCACTGAGCTAGCTCGCCGCCACGACACAGCCACCTTGGAGTTCGCGAACTACCTCGAGGCGAGCTCGCGCGAGCTGGCGGGTCACTCGAGTCGCATGACCGCGCTTTGCGAGCTTCTCGGCGCCGCGCACGGGATGAGCGCCGGCGAGCTCAGGATCTTCTGCGAGACCGCTCCACTTCATGACGTCGGCAAGCTCGCCATCCCGAGTGACATCCTCGACCGCAGAGGACCGCTGACCGCGGAAGAGTTCGAAGTGGTGAAGCTGCACACGGTGGTTGGCGCCCGAATGCTCCTGGGCTCGAGATCGGAGCTCTGCCGCACGGCCAGTTTGATAGCTCTCACGCATCACGAGCGCTGGGATGGCAGCGGGTACCCATACGGACTCGCCGGGGAGGCGATCCCGGAGTTTTCGCGCCTGGTTTCGCTGGTCGATCAGTACGATGCTCTGCGAAGCCCGCGACCCTACAAGTCGGCGCTCGATCACGACACGACGTGCGCAATCCTGCTGACCGGGGACGACCGAACTCGCCCGGAGCATTTCGATCCCGCCGTGCTCAGGACGTTCGACTCGGTGGAAGGGAAGCTCGAATGCCTCTTCGTCGAGCTCCAAGGCTATCGCCCGGCGGATACGACGATCGCCGCCTGAGCCGGCGCTGGAACCCGGCCTCGGGCCCGCCGGCTGCCGGTGAGGCTACAATTCGCGTGTCAGCGAAAGGAGCTTTCATGAATACGAGACGCTTTCTCATCACCGGCGGCAGTCAGGGAATCGGCGCGGCTGTGGTCGCGGCGGCCCGGCAATCGGGTCACGAGGTGGTTTTTACGGGTCGACAGCAGGAGCTCATCGACGAAGTCGAGCGCCGTACGGGCGCTCACGGGGTTCGCGCCGACGTCGGCGTGCCGGAGGACAACGAGAGCGCGGTAGCAGCCAGTCGAGAGCGCATGGGTGGGATCGACGTTCTGGTCAACAATGCCGGCTACGGCTACTTTGCGGCCATCGGAGAGCTCGACGTCGGCAAGATGAGGGCGAACTTCGAAACCAACGTCTTCGGGCTGGTGGATCTCACCAATCGGGTCGTGCCGATGATGAAAGAACGAGGAGACGGCGACATCGTCAACCTCGCCTCGACCTCGGGGATCAAGGGGCACAAGAACGGAACCTCCTACTCGGCCAGCAAGTGGGCAGTCCGGGGCATCAGTCAGTGCTGGCAGGAGGAGCTCCGACCGCATGGAATTCGTGTCGTCTGCATCTGCCCCTCCGAGGTCCAGACCAACTGGGGAGGCAAGACCGGTCGCGACAATCCCAACAAGCTCTACGCGACCGACATCGCGCAGGCGATCATGAGCGTGCTGTCCGCCGAGCGGCGGGCGCTTTGGCCCGAGTTTGCGGTCTTCGCGACCAATCCCTGGAAGGAAGGCTAGAACCTGCTACTACGGGTCGTCGGAGCGGCCGACGTCCGCTTTGTCCTTCTCCGATCCGCTTTCAATCACCGTCGTCGGCCGGCGGGTCTGAACCACGGTCTCGATCGCGGCGCCGATTCGGGAGTGGTCCCACGCCGAGTTGACCTTGAGGACGTTGGATAGCAGGGCCACCAGGTAACGTTTTTGCGAGGCGCCGTCTGCGGCCGGAGACTCGACGATTGCTACCGAGTTCATCAAGTTCTGCGCGTTGCCCTTGTACTTACCGCAGGTGAAGCCCGGTTCCTCGCGGCATTGGTAGAACAGCAAGCCGAGGCCGATCGCTCCGTCGAGCTTTTCCGCGCCGCGTCCTTCGACCCTGTCCCGCGCCCAGGAGAGCGTAGACGAATAGCCCGAGCGATACTTCTTGACCGTGCCGCTCTTGATCGTGATTCACGTGCTCGCGGTCGTCTGCGGCGTCTACTCTCTGCACCGCCTGCTTGCGGTGCGCGAGGAGGGTGAGATCGACGAAGCCGTAGCCGGCGAGTTCTATCGCGAAGTGCGGCGGGCCCTGCGCGGGATCTCCACCGCGGCGGGTCTCCAGCGCCTGACGTCGCTTCCCTACGGGCGCCTGCTTCCGAAGCGGCGGGAAGACCCGCCGCCGGACGATTAGGGCATCCGGTTTCGCCGGCCTCTAGAAAACCTTGCCGTGGCCGGCCTTGTGGAGCGCGACTCGGAGCTTCATGACCTCCTGAATCAGGCCCCGGTGGCGGCCCCGGAAGAGATTGTGATCACGGTCGACCCTGACGTGGTTGGCGCGATACTGCTCGATCTGCTCCGGCTTGTCGGGGCGCGCCGCTTGGTGCTCCTCGATCTCGCGCATGTGGTCGTCGAGCTGGGCCTCATGCTTGAGGATGAACGCGGTGGCGTCCTCGAGCGTGTGCAGGGCCTGGGCGTGGTCCCTCTTCCACGCCGCTATCTCCTCGATCCACAGAGCGTGATCCCGCTCGCAGCGTTCCGGGGTCATGACTTTGCTCCTGTCCATGGAGGCACCTCCCTTTCGCCTTCATGCTAGCGACGGAAGCTCGCTACTGCGCCACCCGATCGGGGGGGCGGACCGGGTCGCCCGCCCCTGCGCGTGCCGTCGCCTCAGGAGACTCGGAGCCGGCCGGCGGGCCGTCTACTCGGACTCGGGCAGGACGTCGATTCTCAGGATTCGCCCGTCGCTCTTTCTGATGTTGACCTTCACCCGCTGGCCCACGGCGAAGTCGTCGAACTCGAGCTTCTTGCGGCCGCCGAACTGCTTCTTGGAAACAGCTCTCAGCTTGACCTTGTTGCTGAGCTGGATCTCGTGAGTCTCCCGGCCGAGCTGATCGTAGAGGACCACCTTGCGGTCATCCTTGACCGCCCTGACCTCGCATTTCCGGGAGATGAAAAGCTGGCGGGCGTCAAACTCGCTCTCATCCGGGTCCGGGATCTCTCTGCTCGTGGGGCTGGTGGCGGGCATCGCCTTCGGCTTCAGTCGGCGACGCTCGGGCGCGAGCCGGCGGGAGTCGCTCGTCCAGCTGTACACCGGGGTCTTCCTCACTCTTGCCTCGGTCGTTTTGCTATCACCCTCGGTCATGCCCTGGTATGTGCTGTGGGCTCTGCCGGCCTCGGTTCTGGCCGGTAGCCGCTCCTGGCCGCTTCTCACCGGCCTCTCTCTGCTCTCGTACCTGACGTATGCCGACGGTGTGAGCACGCTCTGGTGGAAGTGGATCGAGTATGGCCTCTTCTTCGTGGCGGTGATCTGGGACTTGAGAGTGCGGTCGCAAGGGTGGGGAGGTCGAGCCGACCGGGCGGGCCTGTAGGATCCGTTCGTGCCTTCGGATCGCAAGAAAACCGGATTGGTCACCTCGCCGACCCGGCGCCTCCTCCGGCTGGGAGGGCTGGTGGGGCGCGTCGGTGCGTCGGTGGCCGGCGACCGGGCCGCGGGGCTGCTGCGCCACG
>CALZIK010000037.1 GCA_945787635.1 Thermoanaerobaculia bacterium
ACACGGAGGTCGACCGCTACAACGACAGGGTGGCTTTCCGAATCTTCAGCCCCGCGGGTCGAGAAACGTGCCGTCCTGAAGCTCGGCAAAGGCCTGCCGCAGCTCGCCGTGAGAGTTCATGACGATCGGACCCTGCCAGGCGACCGGCTCGCGCAGCGGCCGGCCCGAGACCAGCAGGAATCGCATGCCTTCTTCTCCCGCTTGCACCATGACCTCGTCGCCGCGGTCGAACAGGACCAAGGATCGGTTACCCGCCGGAGTCAAGGTCACATCGCCCGACAGCAGATCCTCGGTCGGAACGGCGCGAGGATCCGAAGCATCGGCAAACCGGCCCGAGCCTTCGAACACGTAGGCAAAGGCGTGGCTGTCGGTCTCGACCGGCAGCCGTTTGGTGCGATTCGGAGGCACCCACACGTCGAGATAACGCGGATCGGCGGCGATGCCCTCGACCGGACCTCGCACTCCCCAGAAGTCGCCGCATACGACGCGCACCCGGGTGCCGTCGTCATCGCTCACCTCAGGAACGTCCGGTCCGGAAATATCCTGATAGCGCGGCGCCGTCATCTTGAGCGACGACGGTAGGTTCGCCCAGAGCTGGAAGCCATGCATCCGGCCGGCCGGATCCCCCGCCGGCATCTCCTGATGAATGATGCCGCTGCCGGCCGTCATCCACTGCACGTCGCCCGGCCCGACGACTCCCGAGTTGCCGAGACTGTCGGCGTGCTCGACGGTCCCCGCCAGAACGTAGGTGATTGTCTCGATGCCGCGATGCGGATGCCACGGAAAACCCGCGCGGTAGTCCTCCGGCCGCTCGTTGCGAAAGTCGTCGAGGAGCAGGAACGGGTCGAAGTCCTCGGTCTTGCCGAAGCCGAACGCGCGGTCGAGGCGCACGCCCGCGCCCTCGAGGGTTTGCTTGGCGCCGGTGATTTCTCGAACAGGTCGAATGGACATCACGGACTACAACCGTACGGTGGCCTGGTTCATTCCCGTTAGGGCGTGTTACCTCCGCTGGGCTCCCGGACTCTAGCGGTGAACCTCCGTGTCGACCGTTTTCCCCCTCTCCGTATATCCTCTCGACCGGCTCTGCGTACTACCCGTTGAAGGAGACTCACTCATGCTTCGAACCCGACCGCTCATGCTCGCTCTCGCCGTTGCGTCGATTCCGTCCTTCGCCGCCGAGGAAACGCCGATCAGCCCCGCAGTCGAGCAGCTGCGCCATGCCGAAGGCAAGTGGGATGCGACCACCGAGTTCATCGCCCCTGACGGGTCGGTCGCGCGCTCGGTCGAAGGCACCTACGAGTTCGAATGGGTGGTAAAGGACCGGGTTCTCATCGGGCGGTCCGAGCAGCCCGAGCTGAGCCAGGCCTCGGGCCTGCTTTTTTTCTACTCGGAAAGCACCGACGCCACGATCATGGCTTCGGTGGGCGCCGACGGCCACCTGTGGGTGATGACCGGCCCGGCCGACTCCGAGGAGCGCACCACGCCGCCTACAGAGCAGCCCGACGGTTCGATGATCCAGCTCCGGTTCACCCGCTACAACGTCGAGCTCGACAGCTTCGAATCCAAGATGGAGATATCGAGCGACGGCGGCGAGACCTGGAGGAAGGGGAATCACCAGATCTTCCGGCGCCAGGGCGGCCACGCGACGGCGGCGACGGCGGCGAAGACCGCACCGCCGAGCGCCGCTGCCGCGTTCACCTGGGAGAATCTTGCCGCTCGCCTCGATGCCGAGGCCAAGGCCGGTTTTACCGGCGCCGTGCTAGTGGTACGCGACGGCGAAGTGGTACTCGACAAGGGCTACGGCCTCGCCAATCGCGAGCTCGGCCTTGCGGTCACGCCCGATACGATCTTCGCTACCGGCTCACTCCCGATCGACTACACCCATGCCGCGCTTTTGAAACTCGCGCAGGACGGCAAGCTCGAATTTTCCGACCCGATCTCCAAGTTCTTCACTGACGTCCCCGAGGACAAGTCGGAGATCACGATCAGGCAGCTGATGACCGGCGGCTCGGGCCTGCCGGACTTTCACGGGGTCCCCAGCGATCCGGACCCCGACCACCACTGGATCGACCGCGACGAGGCGATGCGCAGGATCTTCGCGCAGAGGCTCCTCTTTCCACCCGGCCAAAACAGACAGCATTCCCACTCAGCCTGGGGGGTTCTGGCCGCGATCGTCGAGATCGCGAGCGGCAAGAGCTACCAGGACTTCACCCGCGAGCACATCTTCGGGCCCGCCGGCATGAACGACACCGGCTTCAACGGCGACCCGGTGCCCGAGGAGCGCCTCGCCATCGGCTACGGCATGCGGTCCGACGGCGAGATCAACGCGCCTCCGTACTGGGGCAAGACCTCCTGGCTGGTTTTGGGGAGCGGCGGCCAGATCGGAACGGCGCGGGATACCGGACGCTTCTTCGACGCCATGCGCGAAGGCAAGATCCTCGAACCCGAATGGGCCGAGCGCTTCTTCGGAGACGGCGCAGGCGCCAGCCGCAACGGCGACATCTTCGGCTACGAGATGTTCGTCTACCGCGCGCCGATGGCGACCTCCTACGCCGTCACCCTGACCAATGCGAACCAGCCCGAGCCGGGCTCTCCCGACGAGACACACTTCGTCCGCGTGAGCGAGGAGATCGGAGAGCTCCTGCTCGCACCCTACCGGCCCAAGCACCGTATCGGCCTCGGGTTCGAGGCAGACGCTGAAGGCACTGTCGTGGCCGGAACCGTCGTCCCCGGTGGCGCCTCCGATCGTGGCGGCCTCCGAACGGGCGACAAGTTGCTGTCCGTGGCTGGGACCCCCTTGGGTGACGACCCCATCGCGGTTCTCCTCCCCTACCTCCAGAGCGGCAATCCGATCGTCTTTCTCGTGCGCCGCAACGGTGAGGAGCTCGAAATCACGGTCGAACCCGAGCCGCGGTAGTCGCGCAGCGAGTGTAGCGCTCTACCGCCGACCGGTCCGAGGGGTCAAGATCCGGGGCGGCTTCGACTTCGTCAACACCGACAACCAGTTTCAGAATCTCGTCACGGACACGGTCAAGACCAACAGAAACGGCAACGCGCTGTTGCAATACGAGCTGAATGTAGACCAGGAGCCCGCGAGTCAGTTCCTCGACGCCATTTTCTGGTCGTTCGCCGCGTTGCCGACGAACGGCAAGAAGATCGATCGCTTCAGCGCTGAGTGCTTCGTCGCCGAGGTGACCGACCGAGCCGACTTCGACTACTTCGAGCGACTGGGTCTCGACCAGGATCGTTTCGCCCTGATTTTCGTCAAAAAACGTTTTCGTTCTCGACACCTTCACGGGCGACTAGTTTCCCGATCCGGTCGACGACTCTCTGATCTTCGCGGACGGTTTCGAGTCCGGCGATACCAGCGCCTGGCGTCGATAGGCAGGGCGCCTCGCAACCCTGGTACAGGGGGGCCGTACTAACTTCCCATGAAGAGTCTCTGCGTCCTCGGCCTCGCAGCTCTCGCCGCGGCGATCCCAGTTTCCGCACGCGCCATCACGGTCGACGAGATCATCGCCCGCCATGCCGAGGCGCGCGGTAGCTACGACAAGATCAAGGCCATTCGCACGCTCGTCTACAGCGGCGGCACCTACTCGGAGGGCGACTACACGGGCTCGGGGAACGCCATGATGGCGTTCGCTCGGCCGTACCTTCGCGTCGTCGGCAATCCCGAGGCGCCCGGTGGCTACATGGAGGGCTACGACGGCGCGGCCTGGGAATGGCTGGGTGATCCGGGGATCGTTGTGCGCACGGTCGGCGCGGCGGCGGGCGCCACACGTCGCGGAGCCGACTTCGAAGGCCTTCTGATCGATTACCGTGCCAAGGGCTCGACGATCGATCTCGAGCCGAGCGAAGAGATCGACGGCCGACCCGCCTATCGTCTGGTGGTCACGCTAAGGGACGGCTTCGTTCGCGAGTACTTCGTCGATCAGGAATCCTACCTCGTCACCGCCGAACGGCGTTCGGCGCCGATCCACGCTTTCGGCGATCCGGTGACCAGCGAGACCCGCATCGGCGACTACCGTCCAGCGGCTGGCTCCGGAGGCGTTCTCTTCGCCCATGCGTATGTCGAAACCGATATCGCCACCGGCGAGATCTTGAACAGCATGCAATGGGGCAAGGTCGAAGCCAATCGCGAACTGCCCGCCTCCTGGTTCTCGCCTCCTGAGTTCGAACGCACAAAGCTTCAGAGGTTTCTCGAGCTCCTCTACGGGGAGCGCACCGACAAAGAGGCCGTCCTCTGGAGCTACGTCGATTTCCGGCGAGCCCATCCCGAGATCGACACTCGCGAGGGCATCGAGGTGATCGGCTACCAGATGCTCAAGATGAGCGATGCCGAGGCCGCCGTGGCACTTCTCGAAGCCAACGCGCGCGACTACCCCGACTCGTCGTCCTCGGCATTCGGCCTCGGCCGTGCCTACGCGACCGCCGGCCAGCCGGAGACAGCCCGAACGCAGTTCGAGCGGGCGCTCGGCCTCGACGCGAACAACCGGCGCGCCAAGCAGGCGCTCGCGGCGCTCGGTCCCGACTCCGGGCCCCGATAGCCAGCGCTCTCCTGCCCTCGGGCCGCCCTGCGTCGCGATTCGCGTGATGTAGAGTCAGACAGATTCCGTCAGATCGCGCCCGGGGAGAAGCTCCCGGGTACCGCGCCACGCGAGGCCGAACCTCGCGCAAGGCCGCCAAAGGAGAATGCCATGTTCCTCGATGCCGTCGATACCGTCCTCGCCTTCTGCATGATCATGCTGCTTCTGAGCCTTCTGGTCACCGTCCTTGTCCAGATGGTCATCTCGATCTTCGGGCTCCGAGGCAAGAACCTCGTTTTCGGAGTCCAGCAGCTCGTCGGCATGGTGGCTCCCGACCTCGACGAGTCGGACGCCGCCTCCTTGGCAACAAAAGTTCTCAATCATCCGGCACTGGGCGCCGGAGGCAAGCGCGCCTCGGTCGAGCTTCATCCCAAAGAAGTGCTGATGGTGCTCGACGATCTCCGCAAGACGGAAAAGCTCGCGCCCAACGTGAAGGCGGCCATCGACAGCCTGTTCGAGAGTGACGCTTCCGAGGACTCCAAACTCGTTGGCTCCCTCGACATTCTGCAGAAGCTCCGCAATGCCCTTCCCGAGCAGGCCGCGGCCGCACAGAAGCTGGCCAAGACCGTCCTGGCCGAGCAAAAGGAGATCGTCGTCCGGCTCGACAACTGGTTCGACAGCGCGATGAACCATGCGAGTGAACGCTTGAAGCTCCACGCGCGCTGGATCACCGCCGGGGCGGCTCTCGTGTTCGCGACCGGACTCGAGATCAACGCCGTCTCGATCCTCGAGCAACTCTCGAACGACCCGCAAGTTCGCGCACAGGTCCTCGCGCAAACCGACGCCACCCTGGCTCTTTACGACCAGGCACAAGCAGCCGCCGCATCCCCCGAAGCGGCCCAAGCCAAGGAGGCCGTCGACAGCCTGCGCGCCACACTCGCCAAGAGCGGTCTTGCCGTTTTCGGCCTGCTCGACGAAGGCTGGGAATGCTATACCGGGCGTGCCTTCGCGGGGAGCCTACTCACCGCTTTGCTACTGAGCCTCGGCGCGCCCTTCTGGTACGGCGTCATCGGCAAGATCGTGGGCTTCCGCTCGGCCCTCGCCGGTAAGCAGAACACCCAGGCGACGCCCAAGGGCGGCTAGCGTCCTCTGCCCGGCCTCTATCGGCCGAGGGCCAGCTCAGCCGGCGAGCACTCCACACCCTCGAACCATCCGGAGGGTTCTCGAGCAGTTTCTTGTCGCCGGTCACGAGCACCGCTCCTGCTTCGCAATTCGTCAGATCCCAGACGTGCTGGTCGTTTCCATCGGGAGCGCTCGCGGCCGAAGGCTCCGGATCACGAACGACTCCGTTCCGCGCGATCTCGGCGAGAAGATCGTCAACCTGACGCTCGACGAGACCATGCCGCACCTGAATCGCCTGGCGCAACAAGACGGCGCGATATTCGGCGAGCAACTCTCGGGAAAGAAGAAAGACGAAGCGCGCCTCGACAATCCCATCGCGCTAGAGCATCAGAACATCAAATCGCCGCCTCAGTCGAAGTGCTTTACTGCTCAGGAGGCTCATTCCTGCTCGGCGGCCTCGCTCATTCCGCTCGTCCCGGGCTCGACCACGCGGCGAAGCTCTTCGAGCCAACGCACGCGAGCCCGCGCCTCGTGGACCACGCCCCTGCCGCCCAGATAGCCGAACAAATCCCCCGCACGCCGGCGCTCCTCGGATTCCGATTCCACGATCGCCGCTCGCCGCCTGGCCTGCTCGACCGCCTCGGCTACGAACCGCCGGCGCTCGCCCGCACCCAACGCCTCCAGGTAGTAGACCCGGGTGCGGATGGGATCCATAGTGAACGCCACGTCTTCGAACGGAAACGGCGGCGAGAGCCACGCTTCGAGAGCTCGCCTCCCACGCGCGGTCAGGCGGTACTCGACCGAGCGCCGGCGCCCTTCCCTGCGAGTCGTTGCCTTGACCAGCGAACGCACCTCGAGCCGCCGCACCGCCGGATAGACCGCTCCCGCGCTGCCGCTGAAAAACGACGACGGTGACGCCCGGAACTGACGCCGAATCCAGTACGCGGTGCAGGGCGCTCCCTGAAACACCAACCCCAGAACCGCCAGCTCCAACCGGCTCAGCTCGCGCGTCGCCTTGGATTTCGCCACCACGAGAGCCTAGTCGATCGTGATCTCGAGCGTTTGCTTGCCGCGTAGAACCCGGACCTCGATCGGCCTCGGTCCGCGCAGGAGCCCACCGATCTCGAGCAAACCGAGGTCTTCGAGGGACTCTCCAGCGACCGCGGTCACGATGTCGCCGACCGCGAGTCCCGCGCCGGCAGCCGGGCTGTCTTCGTCGACGTGCCGAACCACGATGCCACCCTGCTTCTTGACAAAGCCCGCGAGGGTCATCTCGAAAGCCACCCCCAACCGCGGTTTCCCGGACGGACCGCCCATGCTCGCCGGTCCCTCCCGCCGGACGATTCCCCCCGGAACCACCTCCCGTTCCGGCGCGGTCTTGGTCCTCGCGGACCGCTCGAAGCGAACCAGTTGATGGGTCTGATCGAGGGTCACTCGCAGGTCGCGAAGAACGAGATTGCCGATGTTGCCGAACTCGTCCGAGATCGTCGTCAGGACGAGCTCGGGAGTTTCATAGTCGAGGCTTCCCAAACGCACCGCACCGTCTAGGGTCGCCCGCCAGGTCGAGTGCACGCCACCCACGAGCCGAATCGTGGGACCTGCCTGTGGAGGGGCTCGAAAGCTCAGCCGCTCCTCGAGCGCCTTGGGCACCGAGAAGCCGCCCGGCGAGCCGGTGTCGAGCACCATCGGAACACTCACTCCGGCCACGTCGACCGGGAATCGGATGCTACCCGCCTCCGTGTCGATCTCGACCACCGCGGGATCGGCGCGATCGAGGCTGCCGTCGGTCACCACGAGCCACGACCCGGGATAGTCGAAGGTCACGAGCCGCCTCGCAAAATGAGACCGCCCCAGCACGCCGTCCATCGTGCCCGCCGAGAAGCCAGCGAGATCCATCGTCGCAAGCACGGGTTCCTCGATTCGCAGCCCTCCGGCTTCGAGTCGGGCGGCACGAACCCGCATTCCCTGGATGCCTTCGGAGGCGCCCGGGGAGTGCAGCATCTGGGTTCCGACGACCTCGAGGCCGAGTTGCTCCGCGATTCGCTCGTCCAGCACGCTCAGCGGCGAGCCGGTATCCACCACGAACCGGTAGGGCCCCTGACCGTTGACTTCGAGCTCGACCATCGGCCTTCCCGGCTCGGTGTCCATCCTGATCGCCACCGTCTTGCCCGCCAGGTGGGTGGTGCCGGGGTCGGGAATCGAGTCGCTCGACTCCTCATTGGCAGCCAGGCAGGTTGTCGAAACCGCGATCAACAGAAGACAACGCCCGCAGGCCGATGCAACGTTTTTCATGAGCCTCTCCTTCATAGTACGAATAGTACTACGAAAAGAGCGAGCACGGGTTTCACTGCTACCGGTTCGCGACCGAAAGGTGCCAGACCTCGGACCTAGCTTTGATCGAGACTAGCTGCCTAACGCCTAAGCCTGCCGTTTCGCAGTCTCCGCGACGTGCTCGAGGACTCGCTCGTGGATCCGGTGGACGATCCAGTCGGACCACAACCTCCAGTAGAGCGTCGGCGCGATCCCCAGCTCGTACCAGGTGGTACCGGCGAGAAGCGTTCTTCCTTGCCCAGCTGACTCCATTCGGAACTCGCCGCGAACCGCGCGAAACCCGCTGTCGAGGTGCGCGGTCGCGAGCTCCGCGTACGGAGAGAGCTCGCGCATCGCGTCCGGGTTCTCGACAACATCGAACGCCAGGAGCCGCCCTGGCTCCCACACCGTCACCGGCTCGACGAACGCGCCGGTCGAGAACTCGCAGCGCCGGACCGCGCCCGGACCCGAACCGTCGATCGTAGCTCCCACCGGGTACGCGATGCCAAGCCGAAACGGCCACCACGCGGGCTCGTCCAGTCGCGGAAAAGCGATGACGCTCTGCCACACCGCCTCCGGCGCGGCGTCGATTCGAATCGACGTGGTCACCGCGAACACCTGCGGCGCTACGCGTTGGCCGACCCTGCCCTCCGCCCACCCGAGTAGCGGGATAGCCGCTGCCAGGAGCCACAGCGCCGGCGTGGAAGCGTGCCCGGCGAGTGCGACCGAACGGCCCAGGACGGCGCCGAGAATTGCACCGGGGTAGGCGATCGGCGCCGCCATGGCCAAGCAGATCGCTCCTTCGAGCCCGAAGATCAACGCGAAGCCCATCGCCAGGGTCACGGCGACGATCGCCACTGCCACCGACTCGCTGAGGGCCCGCTCCCGCGCACGGTTGTAGGCTGACGCGCTCGCTGCTCCGATCAAAACCGGCGCTCCGAGAAACACCGCGTAGCCGTAAATCGATCCCACAAAAAAGAAGATCGCGGTCACGGCCACCGTGATGAGCACGCCCCAGCCGATGCCCTGGAGCGCCGCAACCACGCGCACGCGGGCCTCTGCGTCGTCGCGCGTTCCGTCTGCGCCGACGACGGGACGCACCCAGGCTTCGGGCTTGCGATCCGGCGCAATCGCCAGGGCGAGCATCAGAACGTAGTTCAGCCCCGGCACGAAAAACAGCATTCCCCACCACGGCGAGACCCCGGCGCACGCCGCCCGCCGCAAGCTCATCGACACTCCGATCCACGCGAACGGCAGCGCCCACAGCACCAGAAACCAGACCCACGCGGTCTCGTTCAGATCCAACGCGCCCCAGCGCTCCACGAGCAACGGGCTCAGGTAGTCCCACGGCGCGAGCCACATCCCCGTGGTGTATCGCACGACCGCGGTGTCGACCGAGTACTTGAGCGCCAGCAGACCGAACCCGGTGAGAGCGTAGGCGCGCCGCAGCACCGGACGAGAGAAGCCGAACCAAAGTCGGAGGAGGTCCTTCAAGCTTGCCCCATCCTACCCCGACAAACCGGACACCCGGTTCGGGCGGGCGAGCCGCGTGCAAAACGGGTATCCTGTCTCTGGTGCTCCGATGGGCAAGCCTCCTCGTTCGTTCTCTCGATTCGCCGAGACTCGCGCACAGACATTGGAGCTCGCCGCGGCTTTGAGCCAGGAGCAGATGGACTTCTCGCCTGGCCGCGACAAGTGGTCCACCGGCCAGGTTCTCGATCACCTGATCCAGGTGGACCGGGTCTTCCGTGACGAGTTCGAGGAACTCTTGAAGCGTTGGGAAAAGAAGCGGGGAGGCGCGGCCACCTTGGTCCGCTCTCTCTCGGACGCCGGCTTTTCTCTTCCGATGGTGCCCAAGGCCTTTCTTCCCTTCTTCGATGTCCCCGCTGCGATGGCCGGCGTCCTGCTTCCGCGATCGCTCCGCCAAGCGGTGTTTCGCAATCGCGCGGTACCCGCCAAAGCGCCACGGCGGATCGAGCCGACCAAGGGACGACCAGCCGGCGAACTGATCCGCGACCTGAGAAGCTTCACAGACTCTCTCGACGGTTACTTCTCCGATCATCCCGACGTCGAGTGGGAACGGCTTCGCTACTACAACCCGCTGACCGGATTCACGAACGTACCGGGGATCTTGAGCTTTATCGGCAGCCACGAACGGCGGCACCAGGACCAGATCCGGGACATTCTGGCAGCGAAGGACTGCCCAGCGTCTTCCTAAGCGAGAGCCCTTCCCTCACGAGGTAGCGGCGCCCCAGCCCAACGTTGCATGTCGGCGTATGTGACACACCGTTGACCAGCAGATACGCACCCGCCCACATCACCGAGTAGGTGAAAACCGGCCCCGATCCCCACGCCCTGACCGCCGCCGATTGGCAAGCGGACCTCGCGTCTCTCGTCGCAGCGATCAAGCGCCAACACCCGCGTCCCTTCCATTCGATCTCCAAAGAAGCCTTCGACGCGTGCGCCGCTGGCAGGACCGCATCAACCCGATCTGGAAACGGTTCGCCGGCGGCTGTCAGTTGAACCGGCCCATTCCGGACGTGATCGAGCAAGGCGGCTTCCGAATCGAGACGATCGAGACGATGTACCTTCCGGGATGGCGGCCGGCGAGCTTCAACTACTGGGGAACCGCCGTTCCCGCTTGAGCTTCTGTGCTCAGTCGAACTCGATTCGCTCGACGTCTTCCCAGTTGACGTAGGTCTCTGTCGAGCCGCTGACGATCACGACGCCGTCGTTGTCGTCCGAGACGTCGGTCTCGTCTTCGAGCATCAGCTCTTCGCCGTTCCTGAGCGCGACCAGAGTCCGGCCTCGGCTCATCGGCTCGAGCGACCGGATCATGTAGAACGGGATGTTGTACTCGATGTCCTCGAGTGAGCCGTTCAAGATCTCCCAGCCCCGGCTCTCGTCGAGATCGACGACGATCTCCCCGCTCCAGCTCTTGCCGTCCAGATCCGTCACCTTGCCTCTGAGCGCGCCGAGCGACGGATAGGCTTCGTAGCCGCGGCCGGTCGCGCCCGACTTTACGAAATCGACCCGCTCGAACTCGTCCCATTCGATTTTCACCCGCCCATAGCGCTCATCTTCGACGAAGATGCCGCTCGTCGAATGATCGACGTCGTTGGTGTCTTCGAGCAGAACCCGCCGGCCGTCCCGAAGCTCCACCCAGGCGCCCCTGCGGTTTCTCTTTTCGATAGAGGCGATCTGGCCCATTTCGATCGAAAGATCGCCGTCGTCGGTCTCGCCGTCCAGCTCGTCGGTCGAGAGACACTCCTCGAGATCCCACTGGACGAAGCCCTGAAACTCACCACCGCGCGTCTTGACGACGCCGAAGAGGCGCCACGTCTCGGGGCGAAGATCCGCCGGCGCGGCGCTGAAAGTCACGCGCTCGATGCGCTTCCAATCCAGCTTGACCTTCCCGAGGCTCGCGTCGTCGACGGCAATCGTCGCTCCGACATCGTTGGACGAGTCGTCGATCTTGTATCGCGTCCCATCTCGCATCGTCACGAAAACACGTCTCGATCCCGCTCTTTCGATATCCCGAATATCGCCGAAGCGGGCGATGAACTGGCGCGATTCATCCCACTCGCCCCAGTAGCCGATGCGCAACCCGAGGATCCTGACCTGTCTCCTGTTCCGCTCTCCCCTCGGCCTCGCCTCGCGAAACGGCCGGTCTTCCTTACCGGCGTTGAAATGGTCGTCCCAGAAACTCTCTTCCCGACCCCAGCGGAGAAAACCCGTGTAGCTCGTCCCGTTCTCGGTCTCGACCGTGCCGTAGAGATACCCCGCGGGATCCACCTCGAGTGCATTCGCCGTCGCCGGCCAGGCGCTCAGCATCAGGAACCCGAGTATCCAAACACTTACTTGTCTCATCGCATACTCCCTGCTGTCGTTGTCCGTGTCAGATCCCACTCGGAATTCACGCACGCCCGCCACCTTCGCTCGTACGCTCGCGCTCCCCGGCCTCGCTCGCGAAATCGCCGCCGCCCTCCGTCGTCTCACTGCCCTCGTTCACGACGGCCATCACCTCGAGCATCGCGCGCCGGTACCGTGCGTCGGCCTCGAGAATCTCGGTCGTGATCTCGAGGAACCGGGTCTCCGTCATCCGCCCCGCTCGGCTGCCGACATCGACCTCGATGTCCCTGATGCCGCTCGTTTCCGTCCTGAGGAAACCGCGAGAGGCCATGCGCGGCACCACCAAGAACCCGAGACCCACCGCGACGATGGCCAGAACCGCAGCCTTCAGCATCCAGCCCCTGACCTTCTTTCGTTCCGGTGCTCTCGCCTCGCCTTCGATTCGCCGCCAGACCGCCTCGGGCGCAGGCTCGGCCGAAGCCGAGTCGACAGCCACGATCACGCCCTCGAGCGCCCGGGCCTCGCGGTAGAAACCGCGGCAGTCCCGGCAGCGAACCAGATGGTCGAGCATGTCTCTCCCCTCCTGGCGATCGTCGAGTTCACCGTCCAGCCAGGTGGAGAGCAGGATTTCGAAACGTTCACAGAGTTTATTCATGGTTCATCTCCAGGGTCCAATTGCAACAACTCGCGCATCCGCACGACGACCGCCTTGCGGGCCCGATGGACGTTGACTCGCACCTGGCCGAGCGACCAGCCACGCTCGGCGGCGATGTCGGGATAGGCGCGCTGCTCGATCACGGCTGCCGTGAACGCGAAGCCAAGCGGTTCGCTCAGTGAATCAACGGCCTCGGCAAGCCGGTCCTCGATCAGGCCGATCTCCGCTCGCTCGTACGGTGACGGCTCGCGTTCGTCAGGAAAGTTCTCGACAGTGTCCTCAGCAGTGATCTCTGTAAAGAGAACCGGGCGCCGCTTGCGCACATGATCCACCACCAATCGATGAGCGATGCTGAAGAGATAGGAGCGGGCCTTCGAGAGATCTCGGAGAGCTCCCGAGCGCATCGCCCGCACGAAGGTCTCCTGCAGAAGATCCTCACCCAACTCCCGACGGCCCACCCGGCTGGTCAGAAAGGCCAGTACCGAACCACCATGCTCCTCGAAGATCGACTTCCAGAACGAGGGATGAATGGATGGTGTGGTGGCGACAGCGGCGGGCGACATGGACCGATTCTCGGGCCTCACGAGACTTTCTTCAGCATCCTCAGTAGGTATGACGAAACGAGACCGGATTTGTTACACGGCCAAGGCGTCGTCACGGACCTTCCTTTTGTAGCGGTCGACCTCCGTGTCGACCGAATCCCCCGATCGCCGACTCGCCATCGCCTTCCGAGACGGCGAGCCCCTCTGCCCGACGTCCCCCGCCTGCGTTGGGCCCTACGCCTTTTGGTAGATCTCGGGTCGGTAGCTCGGCTCGGGAACGTCTTCTCCGGCATCGCGAGCCGCCTCCAGCCAAAGAGCTATCGCCTCCTCCACCTCGGCGAGGGCCTTCTCCGGCGTCTCGCCGAAAACCGAGCAGTACCGCAAGTCGGGAACGTCCGCGATGTACCCCCCGTCCTCGTCACTGAAGAAGATGTTGATGTGGTACTTGAGCATCATTTATTCTCTGTCTCCAGATTGTACTCCTCGATCAGGGCGAATACGCCTGCCAGCCTCGATTCGACTCACAGCTCCGACCACAGCCCCACCGAGACGCTCGACTCGGTGTCTTGGAAGAACTCCCCCAGCGGGACCCGGCCGTCGTGTAGATCCAGCCCGATCCTCCAGGTCCTGGCGCCACGCACGAACATCAGTCCACCCTGAAGCGCAGCGTCGAGCCGCCAGTCGCGCTCCTCCCAGGCCTGGAAGTCCGCCGCCGCGTACCAGCCGGCCCGGCCGTTCCAAAGAACGCCCGGCGCCTCCAGCTCGAGACCCCACTGCGCCCGCAACGGCTTGATCAAGTCACCGAACGCCCGCCGTTGATAGGCGTGAGCCGCTTCGCCATAGGTGCGCCAGCGCCCGGCGAAGCGCCGGCTCACCGCCGCTCTAACCTCCTCGCGGGTGTAGTTGATGCGCTCGCGGCCGGTGCGCTGGATCCACTCGTCGCCGATGTGGGCCGAGGTGTGGAGCACGCCGACGAGAAACGCCCCGCGGTCTGCCCCACCCGCACCCTCTCGCCCGGTCGTCAGGCTCAGCCCGTAATTGCCGTCCCAACCGATGTTGTCCTGACCCAAACCCATGTCGAACTGCCCGTCGAGCCCGGCCTCGAGGCTGAGCTGCCATGAGCGTCCACCGGGCTCGGCCGGCACCCACCGCACCAGCCCGAAGCGCCCACCGAGGCGCAGGAAGAAGCGCTGACCGGTCCCGCCGTCGACGGCGACCGAGCTGTACGAGGCGACATTGACCGCGGCCCCCGGCCGCTGCGGATCGGCGATCGGCGGGGCAAAGAGATGCCCCTCGGGGAAGAGCTCGAAACGACGCTCCCCGGTGCCGACCTCACCCCGGAGCACGCCCGGCCAGAACCCCACGACGAGTGCGAGCACGATCGCTGTTCGGCGCATGCCCCGAACCCTACCCGAACTCCTGGCGAGTGCCTCAATAGGCGGTTGGCAGAAGCCTCCCGTACAATCACGCGGTCACACATGATCGGCGAGACCCTGTCCCACTTCAGAATCACCGCCAAGCTAGGTGAAGGCGGCATGGGTGAGGTCTACCTGGCTACCGACACCAAACTTGACCGCCAGGTCGCCCTCAAGGTCCTGCCCATGGCGTTCGCCAGCGATCCGGAGCGGCTGGCTCGCTTCGAGCGCGAAGCGAAGCTCCTGGCCGCGCTCAACCATCCAGGTATCGCCGGCATCCACCAGATCGAAGAAGTCGCTGGCAAGAAGATCATCGTGATGGAGCTTGCCGAGGGCAAGGATCTCTCGGCGAGGCTCGCTCGCGGACCGCTACCACTCGAAGAAGCTCTCGGTGCGGCGCTTCGGATCGCCGAGGCGCTCGAGGCGGCCCATGAGGCCGGCATCGTCCACCGAGACTTGAAACCCGCCAACATCATGCTGGCGCCCGCCGGCGAGATCAAGATTCTCGACTTTGGCATCGCCAAGGTGGCGACTTCAGGCACTGGCGGCGGACCGCTTCTCACCCAGTCGCCGACCATCCCTCTACAAATGACGACCGCGGGCGTCCTCATGGGCACCGCGGCCTACATGTCGCCGGAACAGGCCCGCGGCCACGAGGCTGACCATCGCTCAGACGTCTGGTCCTTCGGCGCGGTGCTCTTCGAGATGCTCGCCGGCCGGCCGCCGTTCGCCGGCTCCACCGCCACCGAAATCATCGCCTCCGTCCTCAAAGACCAGGTCGTCTGGGATCGGCTGCCGGAGGCAACCCCCGCCCCGATCCGCTACCTCCTCGAGCGCTGCCTCGAGAAAGACGCCCGGCTCCGGCTCCAAGCGATCGGCGAGGCTCGAATCACCCTCAGTAGCTATCTGGCGGCTCACCTCGACGCCGATTCATACCCGGACCGCTCGAGACGGACCGTCGTTGACGACCTCAGGGCTTCGAGCACCAGCGGCCACCTGCACCGCTTCGGTCTCGTCGCATCTTTCATCGCCGGTGCCCTGTTTCTGGCCCTCGTCGCCGGCCTCGGCGGCTACCGCCTCCGGCCCGAACCACCCACCCCGCCGCTTCGCAAACTCGAGCTCGGCACGGGCGTCCTCGGCAGCGACTACCGCGGCAACCACCCCCGGATCTCACCGGACGGCAGCCGGATCCTCTATAGCCAGCACGACAAGCTGTGGGTTCGCAAGCTCTCCGAGCTGACCTCTACCGAGGTCCGCGGATCCTATTTCGCCAGATACCCCTGCTGGTCGCCGGACTCCAACTCGATCGCCTTCGCCGCCGACGGCCGCCTGTGGAAAGCCGACATCGGCGGCGGACAGCCCTCGCCCATAGCGATCTGGCCCGAAGAAAACCTCGGCACCGCCGGAATGGTCTGGCGGCCGGACGGCCGTATCGTCCTGGCTGGCTACGTGGAGCCGCTTCTCGAAGTCTCGGATCAGGGCGGTGCGTTTGCGCCCCTCATGAAGGACGAAGCCGGAGCTCTCGAGGACCTGCATGAGATCGACCTTCTGCCGGACGGGCGCTCGATCGTCTTCGTGGCTCACCGCCGCGATCCGAACGGGCGCGAACGCCTCGTCGACACCATTGGGGTCTTCTCCGGCGGCTCCGACACCGGCGGCACCAGCGTGGAGCTCTTGCGCCTCGAGGGACAGGCCCTCTCCTCGGTGACCTACTCGCCTACCGGGCATCTCCTCTTCCATCAGGCGACCGGTACGGCGGGAGTCTGGGCGGTCGCCTTTGACGTCGAGGCCCTCGAGGTGACCGGCTCGCCGTTCTTGGTGAGCCCCGAATCGCGCATGCCAAGCGTGGCTGCCGACGGCACCCTCCTCTTCGTCCACGGCCTCGCCCAAAGTGACCGGGAGATCGTGCGCGTGGATCGCGCCGGCGTCATCCAGTGGTCCTCCGGACACCTCCAGCCCGGGATCACGGCGCCGGCTTTGTCACTAGACGGCACCAAAATAGCCGTCTCGGCGACCGAAAACAGCAGCAACGAAAACATCTGGGTCTACGATCTGGAGGTCTCGACCAGGACCCGTCTCACCTTCGACTCGACGGCGGAGATGTTTCCCGTCTGGTCGCCCGTCGACGACCGCCTACTCTTCGTAGTGAGCGATGCCCGACGGGTGATGCTCCTCCACGCCTCCGGCGGCGAAGCCCGGATGCTGGCCGATGGATACTCGCCGACTTGGACCCCGGACGGCGATTCGATCCTCTTCAATCGGCCCATGGCCGACAACGGCTCGACCGACCTCTTCCGGCTCGCGATTGCCGGCGCCGGCGGCACCACCGGCGAACCCGAGCGGCTCACTGACACTCCGACAAACGAGGACGAGTTTCGGCTCTCGCCGGACGGGAATCTCATCGCCTACAAGTCAAACGAGTCCGATCGCTCGGAGATCTATGTCGAGACCTACCCCCCGGGAAGTGGTAAGACCCAGGTGTCGCGCAACGGTGGCCGGTGGCCTGTGTGGAGCCACGATGGCCGCGAGCTTTTCTTTCTCGGCTCGAGCGATGGCCTCCTCATGGCCGCCCGCCTCGTCAGGGAAAAACCGCACGCCTTCGGCACGCCCGAGGCGTTGTTCTCGACGTCCGACCTCGGCCTCAGTGGCGTAGAGGCGTCGTTCGCCCCCACCCCCGAGGGGCACTTCTTGATTCCCCGGGATGTCGAAAACCCTTCCAAGGACCCCAGGTTGGTGCTGGTGCAGAACTGGTACGGGGAATTCGAGTAGGGACACTGCGACACCGCTTGTCTAGCCCTTCATCGCCGGCTCTTCCTTCTCCACCCGAGGTCCGACGAAGTCCTGCATCACGGCCTGGCGCAGCAAAGACGGCGGCAGCAGCCCCTGGGCCAGGATGAAGTCATGGTAGGCCTGCCGGTCGAAGGCGTCGCCGAGCAGGCGCTCGGCGTCGGTTCGCAGCTCCATCAGCCGGGTGTAGCCGCAGAAGTAGGCCGTTGCCTGACCCGGTGACCGGAACGTGTAGCGCTCGACCTCCTGCATGGCCATCGGCCGAGACATCACGACGTCGCCCTCCAGCACCCGATAGGCCTCGTCGCGTTCGATGCTTCCAAGCTGCAGGCCGGGGTCGAGAAACGCCCGCGCCGCGCGCAGCAGCCGGTGCTGGAGCGAGATGAGCTGGCCTTCGAGCGGCAGGTAGGGCTTCATCTCGGCCTCCTGGTACAGGGCCCAGCCCTCGACGTTGACGCTGTTGAAGGCGAACGCCACGCGCGCCTGCGAGACGCCCTTCTCGACGATGGACGCGAACTGGAGCTCGTGCCCCGGCCGGCCTTCGTGAACCGTCAACGTCCAAGAGGCCGCCTCGAACGTGAAGTCGTCGAAGCCGACCTCCTCTTCGCCACTCTCGTTGGGAATGCGCAAGGGCAGGATGAACTCTCCCAGCTCGCCAGTATTTCCGAACAGCCTCGGAGGCCGCATGTTGGGCGCCGGCACGGCCGCGCTCTC
This sequence comes from Thermoanaerobaculia bacterium, assembly GCA_945787635.1. Taxonomy (GTDB): domain Bacteria; phylum Acidobacteriota; class Thermoanaerobaculia; order Multivoradales; family JAHEKO01; genus CALZIK01. The sequence goes on from CALZIK010000037.1 coordinate 17,924, forward strand.
GGCCTCGCTCGCCAACCGGATCCGCATGTCGCGGTCGGGTAAAGTCACCACGCCGTTCTCGTTGATGAGCTTTTCGAGCTGACGGATTCGCTCCCGGTAGTGCGGCAAGATGGCCTCACCGACGAACTGCTTCTTCTTGAGTTCCCTGATGACATCGCGGTAGTCCGTTGACGGCAAAGCCCGTTCGGCGGCGATGAGACCGGCGACGGCCTGCATCTCGTTCTGGATCTCGCGGAACGAGACCTTAGCTCGGCTTACGAGCTCCGCCACCGGCATGTCGATCCCCACGCCTTTGAGGTTGAATGCGTACTGCTCTTCCGGGAGCCGGAAATCCTCCCGAGCCCTGGGCAACAGCTCCGTCTCGAGGAACGCGTCATAGGCCTCGAGCTGGGAGCTGAGCGCCGCGTAGGCTTCCTCGTAGCCTTCAATCTCGTACTTGTCGAACAGCTGTTGGATGCCCGCGACGAAGCGTGCGCCGTTGGCACGGTCCTTGGCGAGATCCTCCTTGAATGGTCCCCGCAAGCTCGCTTCGTCCAGGCGAGCGCGCACGTATTCCGTCGCTTGCTCGGCAATGGGCGTGTAGCCCTCTTCCAGACCCGCGTAGCGCCGCAGCCTGACGAGCGCGGCCAAACGCCGCTCGGCGGACACCTGATCGTCGAGCAGGGCCCTGATCCCCTGGAAGATCGTCTGCGGCAGGTTGAAGTACGGCAATTCGTACTTGTCGGTGATTTCCGTGCCCTCGATCTGCTGTTTGGCGGCGTCGATGAGGATCTCGAGATCCTGGCGCACCGCGGGGTGGGTCTCCATCGCCAGCCGCTTCCGCAGCTCGACGAGCACTCCCTCGACCATCGCGTTGACCTGGTCGTTGAGGTCGAGGGGCAGCTGAGAGACCTCTTCGTCGAGACCATCGACGCCGAACTGCCCGGCGGCCTCGGGGCTGAACTTCGCGAAGACCTCCATCAGGACGGCCGAATTGGCGTCGCTGCGAGCGACCCAGTCGCCCGCATCCTGAGCGGCGTCCTGCGCGGCAAGCGGCGTAAGAACGGTGGCCAGCAGCAGCGCTGTGGACACGGGGACCGAAAATCGAATCCGAGAGTGCATCGAAAAAACCTCCTCCGAGATGGTCGTTGAGTGCGAGCCTTGGGCTCTCCTTACAATACGCACAGACGCACGCCGAGTTCCAGAAGCCCCCCGGCGAACCCCGCCCCGTCCTTTCGAGTCATTCACAGACGGCGAAAACCGCTGTCTGAATGTAGCGGTCGACTTCCGTGTCGACCGTCTTTCATAGCCGACCACAAACCGTCGACAACACGCCAGATCCAACAGATATGATCTTCGTAACCGGAACTTCCGAGAAGGAGTATTCAATGGGCGACAACACACGCATGCACGACGGCATTGCCGGATCCTTGATTCTGCTTGGAACGCTCCTGGGAGCCTACGTCAACCCACTCTGGTACTGGGTCCCCGGGCTCGTCGGCGTTCTCATGGTGCAAAGCGCCTTCACCGGCTTTTGCCCGGTCTATTTCACCCTGAGCAAGCTCCGCGGCTCGCGGCCGGCCGGCGCCGCCTAGCGACTCGCCTAGTCGTGATGATCCGCCGGCGCCATCTCCTCGGCTCCGGCCAACCTGCCCGTTAGCCGAGTGGGATCATGAATCAGCACGGGCAGGTGCTGAGGGCAGATCCAGAACTGCGCACCCCGATACTCCAACGCTATCAGCGGGATCTCTTCGGACCCCCGGTCGCAGGCCACACATACGTTTTCTGACATTCGCTCATCCTATCGCCGCCCACAGTGGGGTGGAAGCGCTAGCCTCTTTCGGCTACAGGCCCGCCTGCCAGTTGAGGACGACGTAGAGCGGCTCGCTCACGACGTCGTCGCGGATGGCGAAGAGGAATCTCTGGTGATCGCTGGTGACGTCGCCGGCGGCGAGATCGCCGGGTAGCGTGAAGAGCTGGCGAGGCGGGCCGAAGTTGAGCTTGCCGCCGCGCTCTTCGACGTCGACCGCCATGATCCGCCGTTCGGGGTCGAGATAGATGATCTCGCGGCCGTCGGCCCGCCAGTGAGGGCCTCGGCCGCCGGCCGTAGAGACTCGATAGCGCGCTCCTGACCGAGAGACGCCGTCCGCGGACCGGCCGGCGGCTTCGAAAGCCTGAACGTAGGACTCGAACTGTCCGGAAGGGTTGGCGTCGAAGGCGATCCAGCGAGCGTCTGGTGAAAAACGGGCATTCCAGTGCACGGCGTCGCCGGCGACGACGACCTCGGAGGTTTTCTCCTCGATCGAGTACACCCAGATTTCCGGGGGTCGCGAAATTCCCCACCCACCGGCCGGCGAGTAGGCGATGTGGCGGCCGTCCAGCGACCAATCGAAGCCGATCTTGTCGGTCGCGTCGACGAGGACCACGGCTTCGGTTCCGGAACCGTCCGCGGACCGCTGGTAGAAATCGAGCTTGCCGCCGGCGACTCCCTGTGCCGCATAGAGCACTTCTTCTCCGTCGCGAGAGAAGATCGGGTAGTCGTAGGCAGCGGATCCCGAGATGAGCTTGGTGTGTAGCCCGCGGTCGAGCTCGAGGAGCCAGATCTCCGGGTCGCCGTTGGCGCCCGGAAGCACGACCGCCGCACGTCCGCGGCCGGGACCCGCATCGCGGGCAAGCCGAACGTTCTGGAAGGGCGCGGGCTCCAGCGCCGCCGGCGTGTCGTTTCCCTCACGATCGAACCAGGTGAGCTTCGCCGGCCGCGAGAGCTCCCCGCCCGCGTAGACCAGGGTGCCGTCGGAAGAAGCCGAAAACGCCGCGTGCCCATGCGAGCGGTGGCGCAGGACACCATTGGCGATGACCGAAGCGTCGCCGTTGATCTGCAGGGTCGCGACATCGAACGGAATCGCGATGAGGTTGTCCCCGCGAACGACCAGAATGTAACCGGGCGGTACGTACGCCACACTCGAAGCATCGGAGAGCAGCCGGCGCGCCGGTGTCTCTCCCGAGATCGATGCCAGGTAAACGCCGCCGTGCTTCTCCATCGCCTCGAGGTCGTTGGTCCACAGAACATAGAGAAAATGATCGCCGTCCGGAAGGAAGAACGGCCAGCGATGGCTCACGTCGGGGATCTCCGAATCGAGGGTGGTGACCGGCCGCGGCTTACCGCCGCCGGCCGCGTCGAGCATCTGGATCGCGGCGTTGGCCGTCGGCGCGATGAGGATCTTGCCATCGGAGCTCCAGGAGCCTCCACGGCCTGAAGCGGAGGTCTCGATGTCCAGCACTTGCTGAAGCCCGGTCTCGACGTCGATCCTCTTGAGCTTGCCGCCCTGGACGAAACCGAGGTGGCGGCTGTCCGGCGACCAGAAGGCAAACTGCGCTCCTTCGGTTCCATCGAGTGGCTTGGGACCGAACCTGTCGAGCCGCCTGAGCCACAGGCGCGGGTCTCCGGAGCCGTCGAAGGTCCCGTAGGCGACGACGCGGCCATCGGGGGAGATGACCGGCGGCGAGGAGCCGAGCTCGTCGAAAACGGTCCCCGGCGGCACCGGGATCGTGAGGCGCCTGACTTGCTCCGGCTCGGGGGTCGGCTCGTCCGGGGGCGTGCCGCCCGAGAGCAGGAGAACCGCCGCCACCAAGACCGCGCCGGCCGCAATCGCCCACGGGAGGATGCGGGCGGCGCGTGAAGAAGCGGGCGACAGGCTCACGGTACTCGCCGGGGACGAGCCGGCGAGCCCCACCGCCTCGCCACGCGGGTCTTCGATCGCCAACTCGAGCTCGACGCGCGCGTCGCCCGCGTCCTGGAGACGCTTCCTGGGATCCCGCGCGAGACACCGCAAGACAAGAGCGCGCACGAGGGGCGGCGTCGTGGCCGGCAGCGTCGAGAGGTCCGGGTCCTTGGTCAGAATTGCGGCGATCGAGTCCGAGGCCGTCTCACCGCGAAAGAGCTGAACGCCGGTGAGACACTCGAAGAGGACGCAGCCGAAGGACCAGAGATCCGAGCGCTTGTCGACCGGCTTGCCCCTAGCCTGCTCGGGCGACATGTAAGCAGCCGTGCCGAGAACCGTTCCAAACCGCGTGCCGGTCGAGGTCAGGGTCGGGGAGAGGCTCAAGTCGAGGCTCGCCGAGCCAGCGGAGCCAGGGGCCACATCCGCGGTCTTGGCCAGGCCGAAATCGAGCACCTTGATCTCGCCGTCCGGAGTGAGCTTGACGTTCGCGGGCTTGAGATCCCGGTGGATCACGCCGTTGCCGTGCGCTGCTTCGAGCGCGGCGGCGATCTGGCGAGCGACGTCGAGAGCTTCGTCCACGGGGAGCCGGCCCCGAGCCAGCCGCTCGGCCAGGTCCTCGCCCGGGACGAGTTCCATGGCGAGAAAGCGAAAGGGCTTGTCTCCGGCCGGCGCCCGGGCTTCCTCGAGTGAGTAGATGCCCGCTATTCCCGGATGGTTGAGCGAGGCCAGAAGCTTCGCCTCGCGCTCGAAGCGACGGAGGCGCTCGGCGTCCGCGCTGAAGGCCTCGGGAAGCACCTTGATCGCGACCTCGCGATCGAGCTTCGTGTCGAGGGCCTTCCAAACGACACCCATCCCACCCTCCCCGACCTTGGAGAGGATTCGGTAGTGCAGAAGGTCGTCGCCGGCGCCCAGGCTCATGTGGATGGGATTGTAGCGGCAAGCATGAACCCAACGATCTCGCGAACCGTCGACTCGCCCCGCCCCGTTGGTTCTGATCCCCACCCTAGAAACCGACTAGCTCGAACGCGCCTACCCGCTCGAAATGAGTTCGATTGCGAGTCAGGGGGGCTCCTCGACCTCAGGCCCGCAGCGACCCGCTGGACGCAGTACGCCAAGCCCCGGTGCCGCGCGGCGATCAGGAAGACGATGCGCTCATCGTCGTCGATCTGGTAGAAAAATCGCCAGGCTCCAATCCGGTACCGCCAGGTATCGGGCGAGACGCCCCGCAGCTTCCGGCTGTGCGGACCGAAGTGCGGGTGGCGCCGCAGCTCAGGGTAGACCACCGATTCCAGCTTGGCCTCGATCAGACGCTCGTTCTCGAGAATCTCGACCATCTCCGAGTCGTCGGCGAACTGCTGCGCCCGGAGCGTCGCCAGGCGTCGATCGCTACATGTTGCGATCGCGCGGCAACACGACGGTACCTGCCTGCCCGTTCGGGTGGCGTGCGATCCGAGATGGCAGGCGTAGCCTTATAGATTGCCTCGCGATAAAGACCCAAAGCTCTAGTGCCCAAGAAGAAGGAGGACCTCATGTCCGATGAGAAATCGCAGAGCCTGAAGCAAGTAGCGCCGTCGCTCATCGCCCGTTTCGTGGATGCGTTCAATCGCAATGATGCGAATCTGTGCGAGGAGTTCTACACAGAGGACGCCCTGGTCCTCCTAGCCGCCCGAAAACCTCTGCAAGGCCACGGAGAGATCAAGGCGGCGATGAACGCCTACGTCGGCGCAAAGCTGACGCGACTCGACCCGATCGTCGTCAGCGAGAGCGGCGATCTCGGCTACTACGCGGCGCGCTATGAGTTCGAGGCTCCCTCTAGCGATGGCTCCTCCGCGAAGGAGACAGGCAAGAGTCTCGTGGTGCTCAGGCGTCAAGCTGACGGCTCCTGGAAGGTCGCGGTTGATGCGGCGATTATGGATGCCGGCGGCGAATCGTAGGTCTGAATCCACAGACCGCAAGAGCCGGTGCCCTTGGAATAAGGGGCAGTCGTAAGTAGGGCTCGAATCGCCAAGGCAAAGGCTCGCTCGCGCGGCGCGTCCTCGGGGTACACAGAGGATAAGACGGTCGACAGGGACGTCGACCCGCTACATCGGGATTCGGTCGACAGGGGCGTCGACCCGCTACATCGGGATTCGGCCGATAGGGGCGTCGACCGCTACGCGAGGTGGGCGAGCTCGATTACGTCTTCCTCTGCATGAGGACGTCAATTCACCTCGCAACCCTCTCCAAGGTATCGGTTCGTAACCGGTTTGCCCCGGCGTCGCGTGCGCAGGCGATGGTAAACTGATTATCGACTTCATTACCAAGGCTCGGGGGGTCTCTCCGCCCCGTGAGAAACACGTCCCGCGGCCGCACTCACCGGGAGGAAAACTGATGAGTAGAAAGGGGCTCGCTCTCTTGATCGCCTGCCTGGCGACGGGCACCGGCTTCGCGGAAGGAAATGACTTCAACTTCGTTCCGTTCGATCTGGGCGGGGACTTCTACAGCTTCGAAGTGTCGGATCTCGACGTCTACAATCTGGACCAGCAGCCGTTCTCCACGACGATCAGCATCGTTGGGGGGCCGGACCTGCGAGCCGAGGACAAGAATCGTTCGTCGAACGACGTCCTGGCGTTCCGCGGCAACGGATCGTCTTCCGGCGGTTTCGTGACTCCCTCGCGGATCGGGGACGAGGCGGTGTCGGTTCGATGCACGGTCGGCCTGTTCACGACCGGAAGACGTCAGAAACCGTTGAGGACCGGCATCAACGCGGGCGAAACCGTGGCCTTCACCGGAATCGGCGCCGTCGGCGGGAACGACTTCCTGTTTGCCGGTGTCGCCCCGCGCAAGGACGGAACACAGGTGTTTGCGAGAGACAACACGAGACTACTGACCAATGTCTTCCTGGACGACGTCTTCGCCGTCGAGCTCGATCTCGAGAAGGGAGTCCAGTCGCAGGGTGGGCAAGACATGAGCTTCGCTCGCCTGAGCGTGCGGCCGGCGGGCTCCGACGATCCGTTCGACCTGTTGGTCGAAGAGCTCTTCCCGGTCTTCGACGATCCGTTTCCGCAGGGTCTGGACACCATCTTTGGAGTCGATGGTCTCGACGAGGACGGCCAGATCTTCTTCGACAACATCTTCGTCTCGGGCCTGGAAGGCATCGCGGAAGCAGCGGCCAGCGAGCTTCTCGACGATGCGTTCGAGCTCGAAGTCTCAGCCTTCGTCGAGCTCTTCGTCAATCCCGACGGGGCGAAAAAAAAGATCCAGAGAGCCGTCAAGAAGTTGAAGAAGGCCAAGCGCTCTCTCAAGAAAAACCGGAAGGACCTGAGCCCGACAACGGACCTGTCGAGAACCCGTGCCGCTATCGGAACCGCCCTCGACCTCGATCAGCAAGTCCTGGATGCGATCGAGGGCGGCGATGCGACGGAGGCCGACAGGTTGCTGATCGAGGTGACAACCGAGAAGGCCCGTGCCGAGCTGTTCCTCCAGGGCCACGATCCGGGGCCCGGTCCCTTTGAGGATGGTGTCGGAGGCTTCGACTTGGACGACCCGATCTTTGTCGATGGTTTCGAATCGGGAGACGTCAGCGCGTGGTCTTTGACTGACCGGTAGCTGCTGGGGGCAATCGGTGCGCGCCTGAGCAGGCCGGTTGCGATATCGAGGTAGCGGAAGACGGTCGACAGGGGCGTCGACCGCTACATCGGATTCGGTCGACAGGGGCGTCGACCGCTACATGCGGGGAAGGCGCGCGGGCACGGGTGCTAACCTGATATCGATGTCGCCGAAGCACGACATTCTCGGCATGGTGCTGGCCGGCGGCGAAGGCCGGCGGCTGCTTCCCCTCACGCGCGAGCGGGCGAAGCCGGCGGTGCCCTTCGGCGGCCAGTACCGGCTGGTTGATTTCGTCCTCTCGAACCTGGTCAACAGCGGGCTGCGGCGAATCGTCGTACTCACCCAGTACCGGAGCCACAGCCTGGACCGCCACATGGCCCAGGCCTGGCGCCTGTCGCCGCTTCTCGGCAACTACGTCGCCACGGTACCGGCGCAGATGCGCACCGGCCGCCACTGGTTCGCCGGCTCGGCCGATGCCATCTACCAGAACCTGAACATTCTCGGAGACGAGCGGCCCGACTACGTCGCGGTCTTCGGCGCCGATCACATATACAGGATGGACGTCGGACCGATGCTCGAGCAGCACGTCGAGACCGGCGCGGCGGTCACCGTATCGGGCATCCCGGTACCGATCGAGGAGGCCAGCGCTTTCGGCGTGATCGACAGTGGAGAGGACGGAAAGATTCGCTCGTTTCTGGAGAAACCGGCCGAACCGCCGGCGATGCCCGGCGACCCGGCGCGCGCTTTCGCCTCGATGGGCAACTACATTTTCACCGCCGACGCCCTGCGCGACGTGGTCGTCGCCGACGCCGAGGACAAGGACTCGAAACACGACCTCGGCGGCGACATCATCCCCCGGCTGGTCGGAGAGGGCCGAGCCTGGGTCTACGACTTCGGCGGCAACCAGGTGCCCGGGCAAAACGAGCGCGAGCGCGGCTACTGGCGGGATGTGGGGGGCCTCGACGCCTACTACGCGGCGAGCATGGACCTCATCGCCGCCACACCGGTGTTCGATCTCTACAACCGCCGCTGGCCGATTCTGACCTGGAGTTTCCCCCATCCGCCGGCCAAGTTCGTGCACGACTTCGACGGACGCCGGGGGCAGGCGCTCGACTCGCTGGTGGCGCCGGGCGTCGTCGTCTCGGGTGCCACGGTGCGCCGCTCGATTCTCTCGGTCCACTCGCGCGTCAACTCCTTGGCCGAGGTCACCGATAGCGTGCTCTTCGATGACGTCGACGTCGGACGCGGGGCCGTGGTACGGCGCGCGATCCTCGACAAGAGCGTGAATGTCGAACAGGAAGCCGAGATCGGCGTGGACCTCGAGCGGGACCGTGAGCGGTTCACGGTGTCCGATGGCGGCGTGGTGGTGGTGGAAAAGGGCACGGTCGTCAAAAAGTAGTTTCTTGACACCCCTGGGCCGATTCCGCTAGTTTTCCCGAAAGTTAGCAATTACAAATATCTACTGGCGGCGGTGGGTTTGCGACTGGAGGGAACCATGCGTGGAGGAATTCTTGGATCATTTGTGGCTCTTGGACTGCTTGTGGGGCTTGCGGCGCCAGCGGCGGCGACCCATTTTCGGTTCGGCACCCTAACCTGGCGAGCCCGTCCAGACATTTCGCCAACCACGGTCGAGTTCGACCTGACGGCATCGTTCCGGCGCTCGGGGTACACGGGCTCCGCCGCCGACGGTCGGCCCACGATCGGCGACACCATCGAGGAATTCATCGGTTTCACGCAGCTTTTCCCCGGCGACGGGACCTCGCTCGGCTCACCGCTTCAGTTCGAGGTCATCGCGATCGACCCGATCCAGGACTGGCTCCTGGCCAAAGCGGAGCTCTCGGACCCGGGGGCTCCGGACAAGGTGGTCCTCCACACCTATCCGTCGGAAAACGATGGGGGCGCGCCTTGGGTGGCCGCGATCGATTCCTGTTGCCGAATCTCGATCGCAGAGCACATCAACAATCGCAGCGGAAACTACCGGGTCGAGACCCTGGTCGATCTGACCCTCGGCGACAATCCGCCGGTGACCGGTCTTCAACCGATCGTGAGCTGCGAGCTGGGCGCAGTCTGTCAATTCATCGTGCCGGCGATCGACGCCGAGGAAGGCGAGCTTCGGTTTCGGCTCTCGGAACCAGCGGAGGCCTCGGCCTTCGGCGGTTTCGTTCAGCCCGGCCCGCCCAACGCTCCGAACGCCCTGGAGATCGACCCGAGCTCGGGAATCGTCACCTGGGACACGACCGGAGCGACGATCGGCCCGGCGGGCTTCGGCCTCTACTCGGCGCAGGTCACCGTCGAGGAGCTCCTCGACGGAAACCCTGTGAGCAAGACCGCGGTCGATTTCTTCGTCCGCGTGGCGCCGGTGCCTCCCTTCGCGCCGCAGTTTGACTCACCACCCTCGCCCGAGGCCGGCTCGGTACTGAGCGTCGGCGTGGGCGAGACCCTGACGATCGATCTTAAGGCCTCGGACGCCGATGCCGGCGACCTCGTGCTGTTGGGCAACACCGGCTTGCCGCAGGGGATGATCTGTGACCTGGGGGGCCAAGCCAACCCGGCCATCGGGAGCTGCGATTGGACGCCCGACGACACCCAGGTCGGCAGCTACATTCTGATCTTCACCGCCACCGACACGTTCGGCCTGGGCTCGACCCCGCTGGTCCTTCAGGTCGACGTCACGGAAGTCCTCTGCGAGGCCACCGATCCGTTCTCCGGGGTCGCCTTCGGGCAGGGCTGGTCGATGGCCTGGGAGATCTCCGAGGATGACGGTCTGGTGTTGCGCAACGTGCGCCTGGGCACCCGCAAGATGGCCGAACGCGTGAGCATCCCCTATCTTCTGCTCGATACCAGCGAGGGTCCGCCCGAGCGCTACGAACTGCGCACCGACTGCGCCGACGAGCCCGGCCGCAGCGGCCTGGTGAGCTTCTCCAGAAACACCAACTCGGAGCGCATGCTGCTCGAGGCTCGATACCGGATCGACCAGCTGCTGAGCGGCACCGGCAGCTCGCTCGAAGTCGTTCAGCACTACGAATTTCGCAAGGTCCGTCCCGAGGGCGGCTGCGAGCCGAGCAAAGCGGAGATCAACTTCGGACCTGTGGAGTTTCCACCCCCGATCCAGGACGATCGCGAGTTCCCGTGCAACCCGTACAAGTTCACAGTGACCTACGAGTTCGACTCCCAGGGCGGTGAGGCCTTCCAGGACATCGAGATTCCTCAGCGGATGCACTTTCGCCCCGACAACGACACGACCAATACCGGCAAATTCTTCGAAGACGCCAACAACCTCTTCGAGCTCGGCTTTCCCCCGAACATCATTCAAGACGACATGCGAGTCGATGCCGAGGGGGTCGAGTTCATGCTCTTCGACGGCAACCGGGGGAACTGGGACAACTACCACCAAAGCTCGCGTAGCCTGGTCACGGCGCCCAATGCGATCCCTTCCGCACCCGGCTGCCCCGAGTGCGTTCACATGCACTGGCGCTGGAGCGCGCTGACCATCCCTCCGGAATTCGGCCAGGGCCAGCCGATCATTCCGCGCACCGACCTCCAGTTCGACGGCCTGTTCTACAACTACGATTCAAACCAGGATCTGCTGTTTGCCAACACGCTCTATCGCGCCGGCGAGGAGGACCCGACTACCTGGCTCGGCCTCATCAACGGCGAGGCGCTCCACAACAAAGACATCGTCTCGTGGTACGTCTCACGGGGCTTCCTGCCTCGTGACAGCTTCTTCATCCACTTCGGGTTCTTCTCCGCATCCTATGTGGGTCTGTCCCTCGACATCAGCACTCCGGTCAACCCCGTCGCTCTCGGCGAAGACATCCCCTACGCGGTCACGGTCACCAATGCCGGTCCCGGGATGGCGCACAACGTGACCGTTACCCTCGATGCGTTCGACTCCTTCTTCCTCGCGGACGAGAGCGATTCCCGCTGTCAAGGAGCCGGCGGTCAGGTCACCTGTTTTCTGAACGCGCTGGGCTCCAATCGCTCCTGGACGTTCGATCTGGTCTTCGATCCGCTGACTCCGAACTCGTTCCCGGCTTTTTCGCAACTCAACGGCGAGGTACGAGCCGACGAGGTCGAGATCACGGATGACGACAACGACGTCCAGCACTTCACCGAGATCGTGGCGCCCACGAACATGACCCTCGACGGACAGGAGTCACCCGACCCGGCGCGAGTCGGCCAGGACCTCGAATACGAGTTGTTCCTCGAGAACTTGAGCCTGGCGGAGGCCCGCGACGTCCGGGTCATCTTCGACATCGCCAGCACCGCGGCCATCATCGACTGGGATCCGAGTACCGGGGACTGCACTCTGAGCCCCAGCGGAGTAGAGTTGGTGTGCGACCTGGGCAAGCTGCAAGCAGGGTTCCTGGGGGTGATCGACATCACCGCGCGGCCGGGCAAGCCGGGAAACCTGTTCGCGAGTGCCCGTATCGAGACCTCGACCCCCGACTACGAGCCCGAGAGCAACAGCGTGAGCTTCACGACGAATGTGAGGCCCTGAGCTAGAGCCGCTTTTCCTACCCCTTGGGCTCGCGATGGAAAAAAGGGAACGGTGTCCCCGAAACGGTGGCCACCCCGAGCACCGGTTCGCCCTCGAACGACGGCGATCTCGTGACCGCCAGCGCGACGCCTTCCTCGGCCGGCAGGGCGACTCGCAGAGCCAAGAATGCAGCTCCGACAACGACTGTTCAAACAGCAACGACTACTGCGACAATGGATGGCTCACCGCGGGAAAAAACGAATGCAAGGTCGAGAAGAACCAGGGCACCTCCTGCAGCCGAAACGAACAGTGCAGGTCCAAGTGCTGCAAGTTGTTCAACTTCAAGGTGCAATGCCGGCCTTCGAACAAATGCTAGGTGTAGTGCCGGAACCAGGATAGGTCTTCCGAGGCGTCACTCCTCGGCCGGGATGCTCGTCACCAGGTTCAGGTGGGTTCGGTTGTCGATGCCCGGGCTCACCGGGATGTCTTCGCCACCGTGCTGGAAGGCGAAGGTCTCGGTCGCTTGAATCTGCAGGAAATAGCCGGGGCAGACGACGCCGGGCGTCAGCTGACTGGCCATCGAGACGTTGCCCTCTTCGGGAACCTCGATGTCCACGCCGAGCAGGGCCTCGACCTCTGCGAGGCTGCCGTCCTCGGTGAGCCAGTGCATGTGGGTGAAGCTCCCCGGCTGGGGGATCTGTCCGCGCGTGCCGCGCAGATCGCCTTCGGCATCCAGTTGCGGCCCCACCAGCCAGACCGGGTGGTCGTCGTTGTGGTTGAGGAACACCGCCTCGCAGCCGCTGACCTCGGCGATGCTGCTCAGCCGCAACAGCCAAAAGGGTGGTTCGTCCTGCTACTCTTCCAAGAGAACGGAATTATGGAGGTGCCGACAATGCTCCTCAATCCGAAGCGCGGTGTCCGCGAGTACGCGGACGAAGCCAGTCGCGAGGCGATGCTCGCGGTGATCGAGTTCTTCGAGTCGAAGGGGCTCGCCCGCGTCAAGCACGACGACCACGAGCGCGTCTGGTATCGAGACTTCCTCGACTTCGCGAAGGAGAAGCGCCTCTTTGCCACCATGCTTACGCCACCCGAGTACGGTGGCGAGGGATGCCGCTGGGACACGTGGCGCAATTGCGAGCTCAACGAGATCCTCGGCTTCTACGGCCTGGCCTACTGGTACACCTGGCAGGTGACGATCCTGGGGCTCGGGCCGATCTGGATGAGCGCCAACGAGGAGGTCAAGGAAAAGACCGCCAGGTTCCTGGAAGACGGTGGCATCTTCGCCTTCGGCCTCTCGGAGAAAGAGCACGGCGCCGATCTCTACTCGAGCGAGATGACGCTCTATCCTCAGAAAGATGAAACCTATCTGGCGCGGGGCGAGAAGTACTACATCGGCAACGGTAACGAGGCCGCGCTGGTCTCGGTCTTCGGAAAGGTCGCCGACTCGGACGACTACGTCTTCTTCGTCGTCGATCCGCGCCATGAAAAGTACGAATGCGTGGGAAACGTCTGCAACTCGCAGAGCTACGTCTCGCATTTCGCGCTCCACGACTACCCGATCACCGAGGCGGAGGTCCTATCGCGCGGGCGCGAGGCCTGGGACACCTCGCTCAACACCGTCAATGTCGGCAAGTTCAATCTGGGCTGGGCGTCGATCGGAATCTGCACCCATGCTTTCTACGAAGCCATCGATCACGCGTCCTCCCGGCGACTCTTCAACCACTCGGTCACCGACTTTCCCCACATCCGGCAGTTTTTCACCGACGCCTACTGCCGGCTGGTCGCGATGAAGCTGTTTGCGCTCCGAGGTTCCGACTACCTGCGGACGGCATCACCGGACGACCGCCGCTATCTCCTCTACGACCCACTGGTCAAGATGAAGGTCACCAGCCAGGGCGAGGAGGTCATCGATCTCCTGTGGGACATCATCGCGGCGAAGGGGTTCGAGAACGATATGTACTTCGAGATGGCGGCGCGCGACATCCGGGCGCTGCCCAAGCTCGAGGGTACGGTGCACGTCAACATGGCGCTGGTCGTCAAGTTCATGAAGAACTACTTCTTCAACCCCGGGACATTTGCCGAGATCCCCGAGGTCAAGGAGCCACGCCACGATGCGTTCCTCTTCGACCAGGGTCCGACCAAGGGTCTGGGGAAGATCCGCTTCCACGACTACCGGCCGGTCTACGCCCGGGTCGACCTGCCCAACGTGCGCACTTTCAAGAGGCAGATCCGGACCTTCCGGCATCTGCTGATGGCCGCTCGGCCCGGCAAGGAACAGGTGAAGGACATCGATTTCCTGCTCATCCTCGGCGAGCTCTTTACCCTGGTCGTCTACGGGCAGCTGATTCTCGAGAACGCGCCCGTCCATTCGGTGGACGACGACATGGTCGATCAGATCTTCGACTTTCTCGTCCGCGACTTCTCGAAGTTCGCGCTCCAGCTCTATTCGAAGACCTCGAGCACGGCAAAACAGCGGTTCTTGTGCCGACGCATGATCCGAAAGCCGGTGGTCGACCCCTCGCGGTTCGAGCGGGTGTGGGAGAAGCACGTGGCGACGCAAGCGGGCGCGTATCGAATGAACGCGTAGCGCCGGGAACGGAGCCTCCCGGTGCCGCCATCTCAAACCTGCTACATTTGTGCTTCAATTCTTAAGGAGCATAGCAATGAAACGAATCGGTTTTTCTATCTGGACGTGTGCCCTGGTAATAGCGCTGGCGGCCTGCCAGCCCGCCGCGGTCGAAGAGAGCACGGTCGCCATGGACGCGCCCGTCGCCGAGTACGGCGTCATGAAGCTACCGGTGACGACCAACTCGCCCGAGGCCAAGGAGCACTTGATGGAAGGCATGAAGGCCTTCGACGCGGGCCGGTTTCAGGAAGCCCGGGAGAGCTTTCTGGCAGCGGTCGCAGCCGACCCGACTTTCGCGACCGGCCACATCAGCGCGGCGGCCGTCTCGAACACCTACGGTGAGTTTGTGGACCATCTGAAAAACGCGGTCGCAAACGCCGAGGGCGCCAGCGAGGCGGAGCGGGCGTGGATCATGAGCTTTCAGAAGGGCTTTGAAAACGACGACGAGGGCGCTCTGGCCGAGGCGATGAAGGTCGTCGAGCTGGCCCCGGACAGCCCGCGCGGCTGGCTCAACGTGGCCCAAGCTCACTCAGCTCTGGGCGACTACGCCGCCGAGCGTGAAGCCGCGGCCAAGATTCTCGAGACCTCGCCGGGTTTTCTTCCGGCCTACTTCCAGCTCGCCAACTCCTATGTCTTCAACGAGCCGCGAGACTTCGCCCTGGCGGAGGCCAACGCGCGGAAGATGGTCGAGCTGGCGCCCGAGGAGCAGAACTCTCACGACATCCTCGGCGACGTGCACCGCGCGCAGGGCAAACTCGAGGCGGCAAACGCCGACTACACCCGCGCCGCGGAGCTCGACCCCGACAACGGCTCGCCCCTTCAGCAGCGCGGCCACGTCAACTCCTTCATGGGCAATTGGGCACAGGCACGGGCGGACTACGACCGAGCGATGGAGCTCGAAGAGCCGGACGTGGCTGCCAACTACGCGATCTGGCGGGGGCTGGTAGCGGTCCATGCGGGCGAAGCCGAGGATGCAGTCGCCGAGTTCGAAAGCATGATCGACAAAGCGGACACGATGAACCTCGGCGATCCGGTGAGCGCCAAGATCGGCTACCTCAACAACATCGTCTTCATTGCCACCCACCACGGCATGGACGACCACGCGGCCAGCGCGATCGCAAGCAACCGAGCTTTTCGCATGGAGCGGCTCGAAGCCACCGGTGCTCAGGATCGAAGCACTCAGGAATCGACCCTCGCCTATTTCGAAGGCATGCTGGCTGCGCGGCAAGGGGACTACGCGGCTGCCCGCGCCAAGGCCGCCGAATTCATGGAGATCGTCGCGGCCGACACCGATCCGCAGAAGAACGAACCGGCCCATGAGGTGCTGGGACTGGCGGCGCTTCTCGAGGGCGACGCGGCAACGGCAGTTGCCGAGTACGAAAAGACCGATCCGGCAAACCCGTACGCCAAATACCACCTCGGGCTCGCCTGCGAGGCCGCCGGAGACGGTGAACGCGCGGCCGAGATCTTTGCCGATCTCGCGAAGTACAACTTCAACGCCGTCGGCTACGCCTTGATCCGAGGCGATGTGCTGGGGAGGGCTGGCGCTTAGAGGCAGCGGAAAGCGGGTCGACACGGAGGTCGACCACTACAGGCGGGCTCGGTAGCAGAAGAGGTCGACACGAGCAGGTTCGAGCGCTGGGAGTTGATGCAGACCTTGCTGGTGCCTGTAGCGGTCGAGCCCTGTCTCGACCGTCTCCGCTGTGGTCGAGTGTGCCCGAAGCTATGATGCTCCGGTGACCCGCTCCCTCTTCGACGACCAGCGCTCACCCGCTCCGAGCCCAGATTCGGCCGCGCCGGTCGCTCGCGGCGGCCCGCTGGCCGACCGGATGCGGCCGCAAACGCTCGACGAGGTCGTCGGGCAGGAGAAACTGGTCGGAACGAAAGGCTTCTTGCGCCGGGCGATCCTCGGGGATCGGGTGCCGTCGCTAATCTTGTGGGGCCCGCCCGGCTCGGGTAAGACGACGCTGGCCGAGATCATGGCGCGCGACACCTCGAGCCGGTTCGTGCCGTTCTCGGCGGTAACCTCCGGCATCAAGGAAGTCAAGGCGGTGATGGCGGACGCCGAACGACTGCGCCGGGCACAGGGCCAGCGCACGCTGCTGTTCGTGGACGAGATCCACCGCTTCAACCGCGCGCAGCAGGACGCGTTCCTGCCCTACGTCGAGCGAGGCGACATCATTCTGGTGGGCGCGACGACCGAGAACCCGTCGTTCGAGTTGAACGGCGCGCTCCTATCGCGCTGCCGTGTCGTGGTGCTCGAGCCCCTGGCGCTGGAGGAGCTGGTCATGATTCTCGAGCGAGCCGCACGTGACACCGAGCTTGGCCTCGGCGGGCTGCAGGTCGAAATCGAGCCCGCGGCGTTCGAAGCGATCGCGCAGCTCGCCTCGGGCGATGCGCGGCGGGCCTTGAACCTTCTCGAGCTCGCCGTGGACGACACCGCGTCACACCGCGAGAGCGGGACCGCCTCTCAGGTCGACGCGTCCACGGTGCGCGAGATCGCCCAGCGCAAGACGCTCCTCTACGACAAGTCGGGCGAAGAGCACTACAACCTGATCTCGGCGCTTCACAAGTCTCTGCGCGAAAGCGACGCCGACGCGGCTCTCTACTGGCTAGCCCGGATGCTCGCCGCGGGCGAAGACCCGCTCTATCTCGCCCGGCGGATGGTCCGCTTCGCGAGCGAGGACGTCGGGCTGGCGGATCCGCAGGCTCTGCCCCAGACGCTCGCCGCCTGGGACGCCTACCACCGCCTGGGTTCGCCCGAGGGCGAGCTCGCGCTCGCGCAAGCCGCGATCTATCTCGCGCTGGCGCCCAAGAGCAACGCGCTCTACGCCGGCTACAAGTCGGCCCGGCGAACGATCGAGGAGCGTCCGGCGGACCCGGTACCGATGTCGATTCGAAACGCCCTGACCTCGCTGATGAAGGAGGTCGGCTACGGCGAGGGGCACGTCTACGCGCATGCCACCGAGGAAGGTATGGGCGGGATGGACTGCTTGCCCGACTCGCTTGCCGGAAGCCGCTTCTACGAGCCGCGGGAAAGCGGATTCGAAGCCGAGCTCGCGAGCAGGCTCGATCGCTTTCGCGAGCTGCGCACGAAGCTGCGGCGGGATCGATGACGCCCATCGCCTGGCCTTTGCTCGCGACACTGTCGCTTCTCGGGTGCTCGGCGCCCGAAGCCGGGACCGTCCCGGCGCCGAGGTTCGAACGACACCGAGGGGTGAGCTGGGAAGCGCGCGGCGAGATCACCTCGGAGGCGCTTGCGCCGCTTGAGTCGATTCACGCGAACTGGATCGTGCAGACCCCGTTCGGCTGGCAGAGGGCACCGGACTCTCCTGAGGTGCGCCTGGCTCTCGAGGGCGTCTTGTGGGGCGAGCTCGATCACGGCCTCGAGGCGACCGCGCGGTGGGCGCGCGAGCGCGGCATCCGCACCCTCCTCAAACCCCACATCTGGCTCACGCGAGCCGAGGGCAAGTGGCGCTCCGACATCGCCATGAAGACCGACGCCGACTGGAAGGCCTGGTTCGCGAGCTACCGCGCGTTCATTCTTCACTACGCGCGGCTGGCCGAGCGCGTCGGCATGGAGGGACTCGTCATCGGCACCGAGCTTCACCGGACCGTCGAGGCCCGGCCCGAAGAATGGCGCCGGATGATCCGGGAGGTGCGCGAGGTCTATTCCGGCGCCCTGACCTACGCCGCGAACTGGTACGAGGAGTACGAGGACGTGCCGTTCTGGAGTGAGCTCGACTACATCGGCGTGCAGGCCTATTTTCCGCTTTCGGCCGACGACTCAAAAACCTCGCTCGCCGATCTCAGAACCGGCTGGGCGGTCCACAAGCAGGCGATCGCCGCCGTGCAGCGCCGGTCCGGAAAACCGGTTCTCTTCACCGAGATCGGCTACAAGAGCACGCCGGGCGCGACCCGCGAGCCCTGGATCTGGCTCGGCCGCCGGGAGGTGCGCACGGCGCCGGTGGACTACGAGATCCAGAAGCGCGCGTACCAAGCGTTCTTCGAGACCTTCTGGCACGAGCCCTGGTTCGCCGGCGCCTACTTTTGGAAATGGTCGCCGCCGATCGGACCGGGTGACCGCCGCTTCGTCGAGGCCGCCACCGACGGCCCGGCCGGACCCGACTTCAGCCCGCAAGGCAAGCCCGCCGAGGCGGTGCTTCGCGAGTGGTACGAGAGGTAGCGGAGCACTGCGAACGGTACGGCGAGGTAGTGTAGGCCGATGCCGTTTGTTTCGGTGGGCGACACCTCGATCCCCTACACCATCAAGCGCAGCTCGCGCGCGCGGCGGATCCGTATCGTCGTGCGACCGGGTCGAGTCGAGGTCGTGGCGCCGCGGCTAACGCGACACGGGACGATCGTCGCCTTTGTCGAGTCGAAACGCCGCTGGGTCTTCGAGAAGACCGAAACGTTGCGCGAACGCGAGCTGGTGGCGACGCCGGCTCGGTTTGTCACGGGAGCGAAGGTCCTGTTTCGCGGAAGATGGCTGCGCGTGCGAGTGACTGAAGGTGCTCGCTCACGCCGGCCTGCGAATTCCCTACGCTTCGCGAACGCCTTCCACATCACCGTTGCCCCGGGTTTGACGGATGGCGAGCGCGAAAAGATTGCGAAGAATCTGGTGATGGGCTGGCTCAAGAACCGAGCGCTCGAAGATGCCAGCGGCTGGGCCAAGAGCTACGGCGCAAAGCTCGGTGTATCCCCCACCCAACTGCGAATCGGAAACCAGAAGACGCTTTGGGGAAGCTGCTCGCCGCGGGGGGTAGTGTCACTCAACTGGCGTTTGGTCGCTTCCCCGAAGCCGATCTTCGAATACGTGGTCGTCCACGAGCTGTGCCACCTGAAGGAGCGAAACCACGGGCGCAAGTTCTGGGAGTTGGTGGGGTCGCTTCTCCCCGACTTTCGCGAGCGCAGGGCGTGGTTGCAGCGCCACGGCGTGGCGCTGGGATAGCCGTCGTCCCTTGTAGCGGTCGAGCTCTGTCTCGATTGAACGGGAGACGGTCGACAGAGACGTCGACCGCTACAACTGGATTTGGGTCGACAGAGACGTCGACCGCTACAACTGGATTTCGGTCGACAGGGACGTCGACCGCTACAACTGGATTTCGGTCGACAGAGACGTCGACCGCTACAACTGGATTTCGGTCGACAGAGACGTCGACCGCTACAAACCTCGCCGTGCCGGAGACGGTTGACAGGGACATCGACCGCTACAAACTCGCCGTGCCGAGACGGTCGACAGAGACGTCGACCGCTGCACAGCTGATGGACAGTCGGAAACATCGGCGCCTGAGCCCAACGTTTCTCATCCAGAAACATTACGCTAAAAAATTAGCGTTTACCCCTTGACAAGCCCTCTAAAGTGCGAATATTTTAGCACTTCCAAAGGAGACCGTCTCATGGCCAAAGACATCAACCAGGAACTGAGTCGCCGAGAGCGGCAGATCATGATCGCCCTGTTTCGACACGGCACGGCCTCGGTCAAGGAAATCGCCGAAGCGATCCCGGACCCGCCCAGCGACACGGCGATTCGCACGTTCTTGCGGATTCTCGAGGACAAGGGCTTCGTGAAGCGCCAACGCGACGGCCGCAAGCACATCTACCGACCGTCCATGTCCCGGGCGCGGGCCGCGCGCAACGCGTTGACAAGCGTACTCGGGACCTTCTTCGAGGGTTCTCTCGGCGAGGCCGTGGCCGCGCACCTGGCCGATCCGGCGGCAAATGTGGATCGCGCCGAGTTGGATCGCCTGCGCCAGATGATCGACGACGCGCGAAAGGAGACGACATGACACTGCTGGTACTGAAGATCACTCTCCTTTTCGCTCTTGGACTGGCGCTGCCGCCGGTTCTCCGAAAGGCCTCGGCGTCGACGCGCCATCTAGTGATCGTGACCGCCCTGGTCGCGAGCCTTCTGCTCCCGGGCCTCCTGCCGGTGATGCCGGCCTGGGAGGTCCTTCCGGTTCAGAAAGCGGCGCCCGCGGCGACGCCGAAAGAGGCTATCTCTGGAATATTACCGGCGAGCGAGCCTCGAACCGAGAAACCCGCGATACCGGCGAATGCTCGCGGCAGTGCCCGAGTCGCCGCGGAGCCCAGTGGACTGAAAGTGCTCTGGAGCCGCGCGCTATCGCTCCCCAGACGCTTCGGCTGGCCGGCCCTCGCGGCGACCTGGGCGGCGGGCGCCGTCGCCATGCTCCTTCTCCTGGCGCTCCGGCTCGCGAGCACCCATAGGATCGTCGGTCGATCCGACCCGGAGCGCGACCCGGAACGGCTCAGCCTCCTCCGTGAGCTCGCCGAATCCCTCAGCATCAGAAGGGCGGTGGCCTTGCGCCGGCGGGGACCCGGCGGGATGCCGATGGTCTGGGGTTTCCGGAGGCCTGTCGTTCTCCTGCCGGCGGACTCAGATGAATGGTCCGGCGAGCGCTTGCGCGCTGTACTCGCCCACGAGCTCGCGCACGTCGCGCGGAGCGATCTCGCGGCCCTTTTCATCGGTCATGTCGCCTGCGCGGTGCACTGGTTTCATCCGCTCGCCTGGGTTCTGAAACGGCGGCTCGCCACCGAGCGTGAAATCGCCTGCGACGATATGGCGCTCGGCCAAGGCATCGAGCCTAGGCGGTACGCAACTCATCTGCTCGACATCGCCGCCGCGTGCGGCTCCACCCGCTCTCTGGCTCCGGTCATGGCGGCGAGATCCCAACTGGAGGGACGAATCATGGCAATTCTCGACGACAATCCAAACCGCGGCAACGCTTCCCTGACCGCTCGCACCACGATCGCCGCCCTCACTCTCGCTTTGGCCATTCCGCTGGCAAGCTTGACCTGGGCACGCGCCGCCACGAAAACCGTGGTGATCGCTCCTGGGGCGGTCGCCTCGGTTCCCGATCGGAAGTCGGACGTCGCCCAGTTCAACGAAGAGCTCCAGCGCCTGAACTACGTGGTGGCCGACGTTTCCCGGCTGATCGCAGGCCTCGACGCGAACCGACCCGAGACACGTGCCGCCTGCGCATGGGCGCTCGGCGAGAACGGCGATCCCCGGGCGGTCGAACCGCTGATCGAGACACTCGACGACCGCTCCGACAAGACCCGGGAGTGGGTCGCCCGATCGCTCGGCCGGCTCGGCGATCCGCGCGCGATCGATCCGTTGATCGAGCGGCTTGATGACGACAGCCCAGCGGTGCGGGAATGGGTGGCACGCTCTCTCGCCGAGCTCGGCGATCCGCGCGCCGGCCTCCATCTGATCGGCAACCTCGACGACCCGGATCCGGACGCTCGGCAATGGGCAGTGAGAGCGCTCGCCGATCTCGGGGACGAGAAAGCGGTCGAGCCTCTTCTCGCCCGGATCCACGATCCCGATGCCGAGGTGCGCCAGTGGATCGTGCGTGCCCTCGCGGACCTCGGCGACAAGCGAGCGATCCCAGGGGTGCGGCAGCTCCTCGATGATCCCGACGCTGAAGTGCAGGAGTACGCGGTGCGGGCACTCGGTGACTTGGGCGTCGAGCGCCGAGACTGGCACTGGGATCCGAAGCGCGAAGAACCGCTGATGCCAAGCCTCGACGACACGCCGCCCAAGCCTGGCGACCCCGAGTCGATTGCGTCACTCATCCGGTCGCTCGGGAGCGAGGACGCCGACGTACGCCAGTGGTCGGCCCGCTCGCTCGGAGACATCGGCGACGCGAGCGCCGTCACGCCGCTCATTGCCCTCATCGCCGACGAGAATGCCGAAGTCCGCGAGTGGGCAATCCGCGTGCTGGGCATGCTCGGAGATGCGCGAGCCGTGACTCCACTGCTCGACGCCCTCGACGACGCCGAGCCCGAGGTGCGCGAATGGTCGGTGCGGACCCTGGGTACTTTTCAGGACGCGCTAATGTTCAATCCGTTGGTTGACCGCCTCGCCGACCCTAGCGCCGACGTTCGCGAGTGGGCGGCCCGGGCGCTCGGAGCCTACGGCGATCCCAGCGCGATCGAGCCCCTCACTTCGCTTCTCGACGACGAGGACTCGGACGTGCGGCGCTGGGCCGAGCGCGCCGTCGAGGCGATCCGAAGTCAGGGATAGACCTCTCGAAGCGCCGAACGTCGGGCAGGCGCGCCTGAAACTGCCCGGGCAGCACCCGAGCCGAACAAGTCGACCGGGGACACCTCTTGAAGGTTGTCCCCGGTCGGCATGATTGAACTTCCGCTACTCGGCCACGTCGCTCGAGGCCATGTCGACGGTCACCATGAAGCCCGTGGTGCCGTTGAACTCGAATGCCTTGTCGCCGACTTTCCAGGCCTCGACCTCGTTGGGCATCATCTTGAAGCCGCTGTTGCGGGGCGCGGCAAAGTAGGCGATGTTCTCGAGCACGCCGGTCTCACCGTCCATTCCAGGCCACTTGTTCAGAATCATGTGCGCATGCGTGCCGCCGGCAAGCTTGGCCTCGGCGCGATCCTCGGTCGCCATCCAATCGATCTCCTTGTCCTCGGCGATCTCGAACGACTTCCAGGTGACCGGGAAGATGTGACCGAGAGCGGTCGCGACGCCGGCCTTCTGCGCATCGGACGTGCCCTTCTGGAAGGTCACGACCGCCCAGTCGGTCTCGCCGTCTTCCCAACTCTCTCCCAGGTCGCCGGCGACCCAGAACTTGACGCCCGCAAGATCGGTGTCACCGTGATGGCCTTCGTTGATCTTGTACGCCATGTTGAACTTGCAGAAATGGTCACCGCCGTGGTCCTCGTGGGATGCCGGCTCGGTGTTGAAGTAGCACTGGCAGAACATCGGACAGCTACAGGCTTCGATGACGGTGCCATTGAAGTGCCAGTCCATGTCCTCGGTGGCGAGGAGCATGGGCGACAGAACGAGCGCGAGAGTCACCATCAGCGCCGCACCACTGAAAAGGAAAACCGACTTTGAACGACTCATGGGAACTTCCTCCTGCGGGTCGCACCCTTCTCGGGCGCCTCCACGCGATTTGGCGACAGAGACTCAGCGAGAGCCTTGTCAATTAGCTTTCGATCGAGGCCGCAGCCTACCGACCGGCTCGGCACCGGTCAAGCACGAATCTCCCGTCCGACTCGGGGTCGGCCTACTCCACTTCGGTGAAGATCTGCAGCGTCTTGTCCTTGACGCCGTCGGCGGCCTTGGCGGCCTGGCCTTCCGGCGAATTCAGAAAGGCATCCAGAGCCGCCATGTCCTCGACCTGCATGAGCACGCCGGTGACCTTCGGATTCTGCTGGCTCTGGAAGGTCTTCACACTCGGAACGCCGTGCTCCGCGAACTCCTGACGCCGGCTGTCTTCGCCACGCCACGCGGCGAGCCAGCGCTCGGCATCCTCGACCTCGTGGGTCCCGATCACGAGAGTGCCCGCCATGCCCGGTGCCGGCCAGTCGCTGCTGTACATGTCGGCCGTGATCTTCCACTCATCGTCGATCTTGCGCCAGAGCTCGAGAAACTTGCCGCGATCGACTTCGCTGCCGCCGGCGCTCAGCGCATACGTGCCGACGCGATGCCCGAGATCTCCGGCGGCCATCGCCTCAACGGTCTCGATCGTGACCGAAAGACCGGCGTCGAACATCGCCTGGAACTCCAGCGCGACGGCTTCGCGGCCTCGTCCTGTTGGCCCGTTGGGCGGCATCATTCGCGCGTCCTCGCTGTACAAACCGACGAGGGCTTCCATGTTCCGCGCGGTGAACGCCTCGCCCCAAGCCGCGGAACGCGCCGCAATCTCGGTACTCTCCTGCGCCACGGGCGGGGCACAGGCACTCCCCGCCGACAGAACCAGCAATCCGATCGGTGCAAACAACCTGAGTCTCGACATCTGCTGCCTCCTTCGTTACTCCATCCCTCCGGGCCACGATTCATACCACCATTCTGTGGCCGGAACTAGCTTCGTCGACTATTAACAATGCGCTCTGTGTTGATACCTAACAGCCATTTCCACAGTTGGCTGGTAGGTTTTTCCGGCATGGCGCACCCGCTTCTTGGGCGCGTCCGAAGGAGAACCCAAGCATGTCCGCAGCCGGCGGCGACGCCGCCTCACCCAACCAAGCTATCCAGGGCAGCCCGGCCCTGCAGCTCGAGGACTACCTGAACGACACCCTCGCTCCTCTGCAGGTCGCGGACTCGGTGGTCGACTACCTGCTGCGGGAGCCCGAAGGGGCCAACCAGGTGATCCTGAGGTGGGCCGATCAGCAACTCAACATCAACCTGCACGCCATCCCGATCTCGGATCTCCTCTATCACGCGCTCAAGAAGATACAGATCTTCGAAGATCTGGGGCTTGCCGACCCGGAGAGTATTCAGGGCTTGCTCGAAACAGCGGCGCGGCACGCGCGGTCCTTCTGCCCACAGGATGAGCTGGCCGACTTCGACGCCAACCTGGCCCGGCTACACGAGAACTCACGCATGCTCAAGACGGTCGAGCTCCTCCACCGGGCGGGCATGGAGTTCGACCCCGGGGCGGTCGAGCCCGAAGCCGAGGACGAGCCCGAGGATCTCGACGCTCTTCGCAGGAAGGCAGCCGACGCTCGGGCGCAAACGGCGGACAAGGCGAAGCACGAGGAGGCTGCGGCGCCGGATGAGGAGAAGGCAGAGGCCGAGGGCGAAGAGGAGTCGCACGCCCTTCCCTTCCCCGATCACCGCAGCGCCGCCCTTCTTGCCGAGCGGCGCAAGCAGCATCCCGATCTCGAGTCCATCCGCCAGGAGCAGGTCGCTCTGGGCCTCAAGAGGTTCTCGATGCTCGTGAGCACCCTGGAACGAGCCACGCAGCGGACGGAGAATGCGCAAGCGAATCCG
The DNA here is from genome assembly GCA_945787635.1 of Thermoanaerobaculia bacterium. Classification (GTDB taxonomy): domain Bacteria; phylum Acidobacteriota; class Thermoanaerobaculia; order Multivoradales; family JAHEKO01; genus CALZIK01. Next base: position 43,084 of record CALZIK010000037.1, read on the forward strand.
TGGGTGACCCATCTGCTGAGCTCGGCCGCCATGGGAGCGCGCAACTACCAAGATTTTCGCGAGTACCTGGACCGGCTGAAAAAGCTCGGACTCCAGGACCTTCACATGGAGCAGCTGGTCCGGTCGGTCGCAGAGACTCTGCCTGACTGGTACCTCGAAGGAGATTCCCGCGCGCAACCCCAATCTGCAGCGACCGTGGCGATGGAGCGAATCGTCGATCTCTCCGAACACGAAGCCGAGAAGTCGGAACGATTGAAGGAGATCGTCGTCACCGCGGTCGAGCACTTCAACCGCCGGCGCCTGGGCTCGGCGTTGACCCTCTTCGAGCTCGCCGAGAGGCTCCTCGGATCGGGAGATCTGAGCTCGGTCTCCGAAAAGCAGATCCGCGCAAGCGGCAGATCCGAGTTACTCATGAGCCCGTTTCGAAAGTTCGTCGGCAACCCGGAGAAACACCCCCAGCTTCGCCGCGTGCTCAACTTCTTTCCGGATCTTCGAGTCGAAGGGCTGGTGCGCCGGCTGCTCAAAGAGCAGAACCGCAAGAACCGGCACCTCATCATGGATCTGCTCCGGATCCACGAGCGGGAGGCTCGTGAAGCGGTCGCCGAGCTGCTGATCTCTTCGACCACTCTGTCCGGTCGTGAGTGGCCCTGGTTTTTTGTGCGCAACTTGATCCGCATTCTGCGCGAAGTCCCGGCCGGAGCCGATGCCGTGTCGGAGTTCGAGCTCGATGCCGTGGTCAGCTATGCCGATCCGGTGCACGCGATCCAGGTGGTACGCGAGGCGGTGGCGTATCTCGGCACGGTCGCGCATCCGAAGGCCATCCAAGCTCTCATCCGGCTCTTCCACTCCTACCGCGACATGTCGACGGGCCTGAGAAAGGGCGCGGGCACTGACCTCGCGAAGATCCAGTCGCTCGCGCTCACCTACCTGCTGCGCGCGGACAGTCCGCACGCGAGAGCGACGGCACTGGATGCGATCCTGGTCGATTCCCGCCAATCTCCGGAGAGCTTTCAACTGCTGAGCGTCCTCGGGGGCGTCAACCTGGCAGCCGACCGGCACACGCTAGACCGGCTCCTTCGGACGACTCGACTACGCCTGCCCGGTCAAGGCCTGGTGGGCACTCTGCAGACCCTGCGCATGCAGTTGCCCCGGAGCGGCTGGATGGGAAGAATCCGCGGATTCGGCGCCACCAAGGAGACTTCGGTTCAGTCCCTGATCCAGGCGCTCGCGGGAACACCGACTCCGGAGGTCAACGAAATCCTCGGTCAGATCGAAGAGCTCGCTCCCACAGAGAGCCTCGTCAGGCTCGCCAGGAAAACCAGAAGCAGCCTGGAAGAGAAGTCGTTCGACATCGATCCGGCGTCCGAGGCCATCCTCTCGGGCGATCTCGAGGTCTTCGGTCTCCCCAGCATCATCCAGTCCCTGAACTACAACGAGGCTTCGGGGACCTTGGTCATCGAAGCGAAGCAGTCCAGCCGTAGAGCGGCCGTTCGCCTCCTGCACGGGCGCTTCGTCGACGCGAAAGCGGGAAGCCTGCGCGGCACCGACGCCTTCTACCTGCTCATGGAGCGACCGCTGGTGTCGAGCTTCCGGTTCATCGCCGACACCCGGCAGCAGACCGCGAAGAATCCACAAGAGCTCAAAGCACTTCTCTTCGAGGGAATGCGGCGACGGGACGAGTTCGAGCGGCTGCGCCTTCTGGTCCCCGATGAATCGCTTCTCGAGCCTTCCGGCGGCGAGCCGACCCTACCGATCGACGAGCGCGGCAGCAGCTTCGGAAACCGCCTCTGGGCGGCGATCGAAAACGGTGGCCAGACCGCCGCCGCGCTCGAGACCACCGACCTTGCCGACCCCTACAGGATCCGCAAGCTCCTCGCCCATTGGATCGAGGTGGGAAACCTCTCGATCGCGGAGCCGGCCGCCTAGGCCTTGCTCCCGAGGACCGTTCGTAGATGCCGTTGAGCCGTCTGCCCGACGTTTCGCAGCCCATGGCCCTGGGCGATGCCACCGATGTCTCCCAAGGTGACTTCGAGTCCGAACTCCAACCTCAAGGCTTGTACCGGCGCCAATCGAGCTGGCGCGAGGCCTGGAACGACCTTCTCTGCTCGGGACTCGAGCCCGATCAGGCCGACTTTTCCGCGGCGCGACAGATTCGCAACGTCAATCTGACGCTGTTGCTCATGATCGCCTTCGGCGGTTTGTTCGCCGCCGGTGCCTGGCTGCTCTCACTCCGCGCCGCGGCCGTGGGCGCTCTCGCGACAACACTGTTTGCCGGCCTCAACATGTACGGATTGCGTCGGCTGGGCCTGCCGCGCCTCTCGGCGCATCTGACCGTGGCGATCTTCTTTCTCTCGGTTCTCTCCTTGAATGTCTACAGCGGGGGCTTTTCGGATACCAGCTCGAGTTGGTACCTCGCCGTACCGCTGCTCGCCGGCCTCCTGATCGGTCTTCGACCGGCTTGGGGCTGGACGGCCGTCGTGTCGGCAAGCGGCTTGGGCCTGTGGGCACTGCCACACTGGGGAATCGAGCTTGCCAGCCGAGTTCCAGCGGAGCTCTGGCACGTCCAGGCCCTGGCGCATCGTCTGGCAATTCTCGCCGGCATCGGCCTCCTGCTGACGCTCTTTCTCGCGGGTCAGCGAAAAGCCGAGGACGAGATTCGCGGCCTGGCGTTCAACGACCCGTTGACCGGCCTGCAGAATCGCAAGTCGTTCAGCGACTCGCTGGCCGAAGCGCTCGAGAGCGCCAATCGCAAGAACCAGTGTCTGGCGCTGCTGTTCATCGACCTCGATCGATTCAAGGAGTACAACGACACGCTCGGCCACGCCGCCGGTGATCAGATCTTGCGCTGGGTCGCCGAGGTCCTGCAGAGCCAGATTCGCTCCAACGACCTGATGGCCACGCCGAGCTCGGGTGAGATCGCGATCTCCCGGTTGGGCGGCGACGAGTTCACCGTCGTCCTGAGCGACATAGGCTCGAAACAGCGCGCGGCCCAGGCCGCCAAGCGACTGCTCGATTCGCTGTGCTCACCGGTAACGATCGGCGGCGTCGAGATCTTCGTCAGCGCGTCGATCGGCGTCGCGGTGTTTCCCGAGGACGGCCGCGACGTCGAGACCCTGCTGCGCCGCGCGGACGCCGGCATGTACAGCGCCAAGCAGCGCGGCGGCAACAGCTTCGAGTTCTTCGCGCCCTGGATGAACGAGGCCAGTCTGCGGCGCATCTTCGTCGAGAACCGGCTGCGCCGGGCAACCGCTCGCAACGAGATCTCGGTCGTCTACCAACCTCTCTTCGACGCGAGGAGTGGACGCGTCGTCGCGGCCGAGGTCCTCGCCCGTTGGCAAAGCCCGTCGATGGGCGAGGTCACGCCTACCGAGTTCATTCCGATCGCCGAGGATGCGGCGCCGTTGATCGTAGACATCGGCGATTGGGTACTCACCGAGGCGCTGGCCCAACTCGGCAGGTGGCATCGCGCGGGGCTGCCGCGAATCCGGATGTCGGTCAACTTCGCCGCGGCGCAGCTGCGTCAACTTCGCAGCTTCGACACGGTATGCCGGCTGCTCGAGGACGTCGATCTCGAAAGCCGCTTTCTCGAGCTGGAAGTCACCGAGAGAATCGTACTCTCCGCCGATGAGCCGGCCATGGAGGACTTGCGTCGACTCCGCCGTCATGGCGTCGGAGTCGCCCTGGACGACTTCGGCACCGGAAGCGCCTCGCTCTCCTATCTCCGGCAGCTACCTCTCACTCGGGTCAAGATCGATCGCTCCTTCGTCTGCGCGGTGACCTCCGACCCGAGGGAAGCACACCTGACCAGCGCGATCGTCGCGATGGCGAAGAGCCTGGGCCTCGCGGTGGTCGCCGAAGGCGTCGAGTCCGAGCCTCAAGCGGAGTACCTAAGGACGATCGGCTGCGACGAGCTCCAGGGCTTTCACCTCGGCCGGCCCATCCGAGCCGACGAGTTCACCGAGCTTCTGGGCCGCAACCAGCGGCTTCACGGCGATGCCACCCCTCGCTCCGCCGCCGGCGCCGTCTGAGTCGGGCCCCGGCGGGAACCGATTCTCGGCCGGCGAGACGTTGCTCGGCAGAATGGGCCGAACTTTGCACTGTCTGGCCCTGAGGCCGATCGACTGTTAACCTCGGCCGCGAGCGAGGGCGCGACCCTCTCCTGAGCCTCCCGTCGGACACTCCCCCGTTTCCCAAGAAAGCTCGATGCCTTATCTAGAGTGGCTGGTGCCGACCAGCATATTCCTGCTGCTGTGCCTGTCCTCGCACCGGATCGGTCGCTACTTCGTCGGCGCCCGACTGCCGCTGATCACCGGTTTTCTGGCGGCGGGAATCCTGATTGGACCCTTCGTGCTCGGATTGGTGAAGACCGAGGGCCTGGCGGGGCTTCGTTTTGTCGACGAAGCCGCGCTCGCTTTCATCGCGCTTGCCGCCGGCGCCGAGCTGCACATCAGGGAGCTGCGCAGCCGCCTGAGGAGCATCGGGTGGATCACCTTCGGTCTGGTGAGCATCACTCTTACCGCCGGCGCTGCCGCCGTGATGATGTTCGCGGATCAGATTCCCTTCATCGCGGGCCTGGGTTCGCCCGGCCGGCTCGCGGTGGCGCTTCTCGCCGGCTCGGTGCTGGTAGCCCGGTCGCCGTCGTCGGCGATCGCGGTGGTCAACGAGCTGCGCGCACGCGGACCGTTCACCAAAAGCGTGCTCGGCGTGACCGTCGTCATGGACGTCGTCGTGATTGTCATCTTCGCGCTCAACACGTCGATCGCCGGCGTGCTGCTGACCGACGTCGGCTTTCGACCCGGCATGATCGCCATGGTGCTGGCCGAGGTCTTCGCCTCGATTCTCGCCGGGATCCTCGTCGGTCGACTGATCCCCTGGTTAACTCGACTCCCCGCGCCGGGCTGGGTGAGAAGCCTTGCTCTGCTCGCCGCCGGCTACGCGGTCTTCTCCGGCGCCGAGGCTCTGCGCCACGGGTCCGCCGAGCGGCTCGGAGTCGAGATCTTTCTCGAGCCGCTCTTGATCTGCATGGTGGCGGGCTTTACGATCGCCAACTTCTCGGATCGCCGGACCAGCTTCGAGCGCGTGCTTGACGAGACCGGGCCGGGCGTCTATGTCGCCTTCTTCACGCTGGCTGGCGCATCGCTCGAGTTCGACACCCTGATCGGCACCTGGAAGGTGGCTCTCGCGCTGTTCGCGGTTCGATTCGCCGCGGTTTTTCTCGGGGCCTTCCTGGGCGGATGGGCAGGTGGCGACCCCTTGCGGCTCAATCGCCTCGGCGGACTGGCGTTTATCACCCAGGCCGGAATCGGGCTCGGGCTCGCCAAGGAGGTGGCGGTCGAGTTCCCCCCATGGGGCGGCTCATTCGCCACGATGATGATCGCGGTGATCGTCATCAATCAAATCGTCGGCCCGCCGCTCTTCAAGCTGGCTCTTCATCTCGCCGGCGAAGCTCACGTCAAAGCCGGCAAGCACGATCTCCGGGGAATCCCGCTGGCCATGATCTTCGGTCTCGAGACCGAATCGCTGGCGCTGGCCCGCCAGCTCAGCCGGCACGGTTGGCAAGCGAAGATCGTCACCCGGCGCCGAGAGCGACTCGAGGCGGTCGAACAGGACGACATCGAGATCGCCGTGGTGCCGAATCTGTCGGTCGAAGAGCTCAAGAACGCCGGCGCGGGCAAGGCGCGCGCGTTCGTCGCCTTGATGTCCGAGGACGACAACTACACGGTCTGCGAAGCCGCCTACGAGCACTTCGGGACCCGAATCGTCGTGGCGCGCTCGACCGACCACGCACAATGGCCTCGCCTGCAGGCCCTGGGCGCCTCGATCGTCGATCCCGGCGTGGCCATGGTCGGACTGCTCGATCACCTGGTCCGATCCCCGGCCGTCGGCGCCATGGTGCTCGACGCCGAGTCGGACCAGGACATCGTCGATCTCGAGATTTCGAGCCCCGATCTCGACGGCGTGGCGCTGCGCGATGTCCACCTTCCGCTCGATACCCTGGTGCTCTCGGTTCACCGAGACGGCGCCAATCTGATTTCGCACGGCTACACGGAACTGCGCCACGGTGACGTCGTCACGGTCATGGGCAGCCGGGCAAGCCTCGACGAGGTCGAGCTCAAGTTCGCGGCCTAGCGCCGCGAGGCCCAGTCGAGCGGAGCGGCCAGGTGCTATGATCTCCGCGCTCTCGACAACGTGGAGATGGGAGAGAACGGTCCTCCGGGGAGGAGTACCGTTCAAGCAGAAAGGAGTTCCCATGCACTCGAATCTTCGGCCCACCCTCGCGGTGTTTTCGCTCGCCGCGAGCCTCGCGGCACTGCCGGCTGCCGGCTTCGCCGAATCTCATGAAGAAGCGCCCAGGCCGTTCATCTACGGCACCTACATGGAATGCGCCACAGGTACCCAAAGCCAGTCCGATGCCATCGTCAAGAATGTCATGGCGCCGGTGTTCGACAAGGGCGTCGAGGACGGCACGATCGCCTCCTGGGGCTGGATGGGGCACGCGGTCGGCGGCAAGTGGCGTCGGGTCATGTACATGATCGCGCCGACTCTCGAGGGCGTCATCGAGGCCAACAACGCGCTCAACTCCACTGCCGCGGAAGGCAATCCACTCGAAGCCAACCGCTTTCAGCAGATCTGCCCGGCGCACGACGACTACATCTGGCGCTGGGTGGCGGGCTCGGCCGACGACGGCGGGGAGATCGCAGAGCAGCGTGCCGAAGTCGGGATGTCAACGTATTGGGTGTGCGACATGACTAACGAGGCGCGGGCCGACGAGATCATCACCCAAGTCGCGGGACCGGTGTGGCAGAAGCAGATCGATGCCGGGATGCTGGCCTCCTGGGGCTGGCTCGAACACGTGATCGGCGGCGAGTACCGGCGCGCTTCCACGCTGACCGCCAAGGACCTCCCGAGCCTGCTGGCGGCCCGGCAAGCTGTAATCGCCGAGCTGTTCGACAAGCACGCCGACCAGATGAAGGAGCTCACCGAGATTTGCCACACCCACCAGGACTACGTCTGGAACGTGATGATGGAAACTCCCTAGGGCGTTCGATCAAAACGACCGGAGCTCGCCGCGCCGCGCCCTGCCTTGCCCGGGCAGGACGGCTCGGCGCTGCAGTGCCTGTACGACGCCCTGAACCTCCGAGATAATCAGGCGATGCGGGAACAGCTCACTGGGAAGGGCAAGCTCAAGGCCACGATGCTCAAGGCCCACATCGCGTGGGCCGAAGAACAGTCTCAAGACCTCTTCGACAGGCTCGGTGAGCTTCTGGGCGACGAAGACCTCGAATATCTGAACGTAGCGCTCCTGGCCACCGAGTGGATCCCGTTCGACGCCGCCGTGCGCATCGATCGGTCGATCGCCCGGGTGGTGGGCGGCGACCTCGACGACACGCTGCGGCAGATGGGCCGGCATTCGGCGGCAGTCAACCTGGGCGGCGTCTACCGCTTCTTCATTCGAGACGAGCCGCACCGCTTCTTCACTCGAATGATGGTGCTTCATCGGCGATTCCAGAGTTTCGGCGATCCCGCGTACGAGCAGACCGGCGACCGCTCGGGAAGCATCCAGATCGGGGGCTGCGAAGAATACTCGAAGGTCTACTGTCGTAGCGCTCAGGGCTATTACCAAGGCGCCCTCGAAATGATGAAAGTGCCCGGTCCTGTGCGTGTGCAGGAGGTCTCCTGCCAGTGCGACGGAGATCCGAACTGCATTTTCGACCTGAGATGGTAGCTGCCACGCCGTGAAGGCGCTTCGCGTCCTCTCGCTGCTCTCTGCCGGCAGCGCGTTCTATCTGCTGGTGGCCGGGGCCCACGTCAACGCCTACCAGGCGGCACTCTCGGTCCCGGACTGGCCTCTCTCCTACGGGCGCATCCTCGCGTCGGAGTGGCCGGGCAACGTCTTCTACGAACAGCACCACCGCGCGACCGCGGCCACGACCATGGTCCTGTTCCTGGTCCTCGTCATCGCGTTGCGCCGCCGTCCGGAGCTTTCTGCAACGCGCCGCTGGGCCCGGTACGCGGGTGGCGCTCTCACGCTCCAGGTCCTGATGGGCGGCCTCATCGTGCTCACTCTCAACCCGCCCTGGCTGAGTGCGGTGCACACGGTCGTCGCCATTGCGACCGTGGTTCTGATCGCCGGCACGGCACTGACAGCCTGGCGGGAAACCGGAGCGGTCGCGCGCGCTCCGGCAGACCCCAACCATTTGCGAATACGAAAGCGAGCCGAGCTGAGCCTCGCGTTTCTGCTGCTCCAGATCGCACTCGGCGCGGTCAGCCGCCATCCACCAGCGGGTGAGCTGCTCTTCATCACTACTTTGATGGGGCACCTCCTGGTGGGCGTGCTCCTGCTAATCTGGCTCACGCTCCTGGCACTGTCCCTCCTGCGAAGTGCTCCCGGGAAGCGCCTGCGCACGTGGGGATGGCTGCTGCTCACGGCGGTCGTGTTGCAGCTCATCGTCGGCGGCTGGGTCTTCGTCTTCTCGCCCGAGCCCTTCGACCAGCCCTGGCCGCCGCCGCCGAGCTTTCCGAACACGCACGCCGCCCACATCGTCCTGGCGGCGTTCATCGCGACGTGTCTCGTGGCAATCGCCAATCGGGGACACCATCCCTTGGCCTCCCCTCCCGAATAGCCAAAGACGGTCGATGGCCCTGTCGACCGTCCTCCTCTACACGGCGCGGCTGTAGCGCTCGGCGATCTCCGCCCAGGGCCCCTTCGCCCCGAAACGCATGAGATTGCCGAAGTGGCCCGCCAGCGACCGATCCACGAAGATCACATCGCTGGGAAAGCGAAAATCGGTAGCCGCCGCGAAGTTCTGCATGCCCGCGTCCATGATCTTTTCGTAGAGATCCGGGTCCTCGCCGAACCGGTATTCGGGGTCGCGCCGAAAGATATCGGCAAGCAGCCCCAGGTACGGCTCGAGCACTTCCAACTCGACCGGGGTGCCGTCGCCTCGAGTGGCCCCGATTCCCGCGAGAATCTCGGGCACCTTCTCGCGCTCATCGGCAAGAACGGCTTCAATCAAACGCGCGTAGCCGCGAGCGAGCTCCTCGGGCACGCGCTTGACGCTGCCGAAGTCGTACACCACGACCCGGCCGTCGTCGAGAAACGAGAAGTTGGCGAGATTCGGATCGGCGTGGAGCATCCGGTGCTCGAACAGCCCTCGTAGCTGAAACTCGAAGAGAACCCTGCCCCAGCGATCGCGCAGCTCGCGCTGATAGCGTTCGCCCGTGGCTTCGCGCGGAGCGATGCCGCCGACGAACTCCATGGTCAAAACCCGATCACTGGAGCGGTCCTCGATCACCCGGGGAATGACGATCTCGGGCACGTCCGAGTGCAGCTCGCGCATCACGCGCATGTTCTCGGCCTCGTGCTCGTAGTCGAGCTCTTCGAGCAGGCGGTCGCGCATCTCTTCCCAAAGCGGCTCGAAATCGGCCTCGAAGATCATCGCGAAAAGGCTCTTCAAAAGGCGCTTCAGATTCTTGAGATCAGCGGTCACGATCTCGCGAATCGCCGGATACTGAACCTTGACCGCTACCCGGCGACCGTCGGCCAGCCGGGCGGCGTGAACCTGACCGATCGACGCTGCGGCGAAGGCGCGCTCCTCGAACTCGTCGAAAAGTTCGCCAATCGAAGCCCCGAGAGAGCCCTCGACCTCGTAGCGCATGACCTCAGGCGGCACCCGCGGCGCCTCGCGCTGGAGGCGGCGCAGCACCTCGGCGACTTCGTCCGGCAGCCAGCCCTCCTGCAAACTCAACATCTGGCCTACCTTCATCGCCGCGCCCTTCATCTCGCCCAGCGTCTCGGCCACCCGCACGGCGTTCTTGACCAGGTTCTCGAGCCTGCGGGCCTCGGCGGACGGTCCGTGGCGCAGCAGCCCCGCGGCCCGGTCGCC